>NZ_JADWMP020000006.1:0-218903 GCF_015767295.1 Shewanella sp. DW31 | reverse complement strand
ATTTAAATTTTTGACTGCCAACCCGAAGGCTAAGCAGTTTCGATTAACTCAACACCTGTGAGTGTCCACACAGATTTGCTTGATAAATTGTTAAAGAGCGTTGACCACACACTGAGTTTTCAGCGGGTCAGGGCTGCGTATTCTACGCATTCCCGTTAGTGCGTCAAGTAGTTTTTTAAACTTTCTCAACACTCATCGTTTAGCTTGCTAACCGATGAACTGCTTGGCTTTCTTTGCTTAACTTGCGTTTCGCTGTCTGCCGTGTCAGTGGATGCGCATTATAGGGAGATTGAGAAAGTCCGCAAGGGCTTTTTTGAGAAAAATGGATCTTTTTTTAATACTTTCAGTTAGTCACACAATACCCCCACTTTATCCTCAGACTTATCCACAAAATGGGTTTTAACGGTTAAATTTGCTACAGCGGCGGGTTAACTTTAGAGGCTATCGATAAGAATGAAATGATGTTCAATGGGGAATAACGACGATTAGCTATATAAAGAAGAGTAAGAATGTAATCCGGATGACATGGGAGTAAACGTGAGGCTTAATTCTAAATTAATGAAGAAATAAAAAGGCAACTTAGATAAGTTGCCTTTAGTGTACGTTTTATTCTACTTATTCAGTAGGCTTAATCTGTCAGCAGATTAACTTAACTTGCCGTGACATTGTTTGTACTTACGACCAGAGCCACAAGGACAAGGATCGTTGCGACCCACTTTGTCACCATCACGGATCATCGGTGCTTGCGCAGTGACAGCTTCATGCTCATCACCACCGCCAACAAGCGACTCTGCCGCTGCGTGTTGATAGTCGCGCTGGATCTTGGCATCTTCTTCACGACGACGCGCTTCCATTTCTTCCACATCTGACTGAGCTTGCACTTGTACTTTCGACAGCACACTGATGACGTCGTGTTTCAAGGTGTTCAATAGTTGTTGGAATAACTCAAACGACTCACGCTTATATTCTTGCTTTGGATTCTTCTGCGCGTAACCACGTAAGTGGATACCTTGACGCAGATGGTCCATCGCCGCTAAGTGTTCTTTCCACAGGCCATCGAGCGTTTGTAGCATAACGGCTTTTTCAAACTGGCGTAGCACTTGTGCGCCAACCATTTCTTCTTTTGCCTTATACGCATCGCCCCAAGCAGTAATAATACGCTCACGTAGACTCTCTTCATGCAGATCGTCTTCTTTATCTAACCATTCCTGGATAGGTAATTTGAGCATAAATTCTTGGTGTAGACGTTGCTCTAAACCTGGGATATCCCACAGCTCTTCTACTGATTGCGGTGGAATATACTGATCAATTACTGCGCCAATCACATCGTCTTGGATGTTTTGGATAGTATCTTCAATACTTTCCGCATCCATCAACTCATTGCGCTGGGCGTAAACTACTTGGCGTTGATCGTTAGCGACGTCATCAAATTCGAGTAATTGCTTACGGATATCGAAGTTACGGGCTTCAACTTTACGTTGAGCGTTTTCGATTGCGCGTGATACCCATGGATGCTCGATCGCTTCGCCTTCTTCCATACCCAGCTTTTTCATCATGCCAGAAACACGATCCGAGGCGAAGATACGCATTAAGCTATCTTCCATCGACAGGTAGAAGCGTGATGAACCCGCGTCACCTTGACGACCCGCACGACCACGTAACTGGTTATCGATACGGCGTGATTCGTGACGTTCTGTGCCTAGGATATGTAAACCACCCGCAGCAACGACTTCATCGTGACGAATTTGCCAATCGGCTTTGATCTTAGCTTTTTGCTCTGCTGTTGGATTATCGAGTTCATCGATTTCCATGTTCCAGTTGCCGCCAAGCACGATATCGGTACCACGACCTGCCATGTTCGTCGCAATAGTCACAGAGCCAGTACGGCCAGCTTGCGCGACGATTTCTGCTTCTCGTTCGTGGAATTTAGCATTTAAAACTTCGTGCGGGATCTTTTCCTGCACCATTAAGCGCGCTAACAGTTCAGACTGTTCGATTGATACTGTACCCACCAATACTGGCTGACCACGTTCACGGCAATCTTTAATGTCTTTAATGATCGCTTGATATTTTTCATCGGCGGTCAAATAAACTAAATCCGCCATATCCTTACGCACCATTGGACGGTTAGTAGGCACAACGACTGTGTCTAATCCATAGATGTGTTGGAATTCAAACGCTTCAGTGTCGGCTGTACCTGTCATACCTGCCAGCTTCTCATATTGACGGAAGTAGTTCTGGAAGGTAATTGAAGCCAATGTTTGGTTTTCGTTTTGAATATGCACGCCTTCTTTGGCTTCAACTGCTTGATGTAAGCCTTCTGACCAACGACGACCTGGCATAGTACGACCCGTGTGTTCATCGACTATGATTACTTCGTTGTCTTGTACTATGTAATCCACATCACGCTCAAACAAGGTGTGCGCACGAAGCGCCGCGTTGACGTGGTGTAATAGGGAAATATTTGCAGCAGAATAGAGTGAGTCGCCTTCGGCTAACATGCCGCGCTCGATCAGCAGGTTTTCTACTTTTTCTTGACCACGTTCGGTGAAATGCACTTGTTTGGCTTTTTCATCGATGCTGTAGTCGCCCTCACCCACATACTCTTCCGTATCTTCTTTATCTTGACGGATAAGATTGGGGATCAAGGTGTTGATCTTGATGTATAGCTCAGAGCTATCTTCGGCAGCGCCAGAAATGATCAGCGGCGTACGCGCTTCGTCGATTAAGATTGAATCCACTTCATCGATTAGGGCGTAGTGCAACGGACGTTGGACCCGTTCTTGCGGTGAAAACGCCATGTTATCGCGCAGATAATCGAAACCAAACTCGTTGTTGGTCCCGTAAGTGATATCGGCGTTATAGGCAGATTTCTTCTCATGTTGGCCAATACCTGCGACGTTGATTCCTACGGTTAAACCAAGAAACTCAAACAGTGGGCGGTTATTCTCGGCATCACGACGTGCCAAGTAATCGTTCACTGTAATCACGTGGACGCCTTTGCCTGTCAATGCGTTTAAGTAGGCGGGTAAGGTTGCCGTTAAGGTTTTACCTTCACCCGTACGCATTTCAGCAATACGGTTGCTGTCGAGTACCATACCGCCGAGTAACTGTACGTCGAAATGACGCATATCAAATACACGCTTAGACGCTTCGCGTACTGTCGCAAAGGCTTCAGCCATGATGCTATCTAATGAAGCTCCAGCAGCTAAACGCTCACGGAACTCTGCGGTTTTCGCCTTTAATGCTTCATCGGTTAATTTTTCATAATCAGCTTCTAATGCGTTAATGCTAATAACGATCTTTTGAAGCCCTTTAAGGGTACGGTCGTTGCGACTACCAAATACTTTTGTCAGTAATTTACCAAACATCTGAATCACTTATTCTCTGTAGGCCAAGTCCATGATGGAAACTAGAAGCCAATGTTTCAATTAACTTGCTTTGCGGTAGACAAACTTTTGTGGATCTATCTGCTGTCCGCCGCGCAACACTTCATAATGCACATGAGCCCCAGTTGAGCGCCCAGTGCTTCCCATACTGGCGATAGCATCGCCTTTTGCGACCACATCACCTACAGTCACTGACAAAGCTTTATTATGGCCATAACGCGTATGCAAACCGTTACCATGGTCGATTTCAACCAATTCGCCATAACCGAACATATTTCCAGCAAAAGTCACCACGCCTGCAGCAGTCGCAACAACTTTAGCTCCTTCTCGACCGGTAAAATCAATCCCCTTATGCACAGACCTGCGACCGTTGAAAGGGTCATTACGTAATCCGTAGGGCGACGATAACCAACCTTTATCGAGCGGGATACCTGATATATAACGTTCATCATCTATATGGTGGTTAGATGACACTGTTTCAAGTAGTGAAAGCTGAACATTATTATTGTCAATTCGTGATGCCAACTTATCCATATCGTCGATAAGCTGTCCGAGCTCGATGTTAGTGCCTAGTTCGCTCAAACCACCCACACCAACCTCGGATGAAAAATCAAAATCTTCATCCAACTTATTCTGCTGAGCGACCTGTTGACCTAAAGCTTCGAGACGGGTGATCTTGGCTTGCATACGTGCAACATGAGTCACAAGCATAGCCAGTTGAGACTCAGTAGCACTTTTAAGCTCTAAGACTTGTTTCTTTTGCTGTTCGCGCACGAGACGATCGTTATCGACACTGGCTTGCTGATCTTGAAATCGAGCGGAGTTGTGTTGATAAATACCGGACCCAGTGGCCAACAATAGTATTGGAAGTAGCAACCAGCGTTTACTGGGCTGCCAGCGTGTGACGCCATTCCGACCTTGAATAAATACTGTTACACTCATAGCCTAATTCAGCCATCTTATTATCATATGAAAAAGCCCCCTCAAGATCTCAGCCAATTACTGCATCAATCGGGAAAATTACCCGACCTTGCTGAGAAAGCGGAACTACTTATGTATCTGGATCAGCATGTGAAGCAGATTATTGCAGGTCCTGTTGCGGAGCAACTAAAAGTCGCTAATTTCCGCCAGGGTGTTCTTGTGGTTGAAACCACTTCGGCAGCCTGGGCTGCGCGAATTAATTTCCAAAAGCCGAAGCTATTAACCCAGCTTCAAGCAGAAACGCTCCCAATCCTTACCGCAATTGAAGTTAAAGTCAACCCGAGATTAGCAATGTATGACGCAAAGCCTAAACAGGGACATAAAGAATTAAGCCCAGCAGCAGCAGAGCACATTGCAGCATTAGCGGAAAATATTGGCGGTTCACTGGGCGAAAAACTAAAACGGCTGGCCTCATTGGCCAGCCGTAATAAATAATCTTACTGCTTTTTAAGCAAATACAGCGCCACCTGGTACGGTAAAGCTGACGGGAACATCGGCTTCTTTTTCGAAGCTGACCAACTCCCACGCATCCTGTTGCGCCAGTAAAGCACGCACCAATTGGTTGTTCAACGCATGACCGGTTTTATACGCAGTGAACTCACCTAAAATAGCGTGCCCAGCCACATATAAATCACCAAACGCATCTAGAATTTTGTGCTTAACAAATTCGTCCTCATAACGCAGGCCGTCGGGATTAAGGACGCGATATTCATCAAGTACAACAGCGTTTTCCATGCTGCCGCCCAACGCTAGGTTGTTGGCTCGCAAATATTCGATATCACGCATAAACCCAAAAGTACGGGCACGGCTGATATCTTTCACGAAAGCAGAAGTTGAAAAGTCCATCACCACATGCTGTTGGCTACGAGCGATTTCTGGGTGCGCAAAATCAATTTTAAAATTGACTCTAAAACCTTTAAACGGTTTTAACTCGGCCCATTTATCGCCATCTTCAACGCGCACAGTGCGCTTAATCTTTAAATACTTCTTAGGCGCGGCCTGCTCTTTAATACCCGCAGACTGCAACAAGAAGACGAATGGGCTTGCACTGCCATCCATAATAGGAATTTCAGGCGCGTCCACTTCGATTACAGCGTTATCTATGCCTAAACCCGCAAGAGCTGCAAATAAATGCTCAATGGTCGAGATACGAATACCTTCGTCATTGACAAGTGCCGTACACATAGTGGTTTCACGAACTTGCTCCGCCTTCGCTGGAATGGCGACGGCAGGACTCAAATCGGTGCGCACGAGTACGATCCCTGAATTAACGGGCGCGGGCATAATGCTCAAAGTGACCTTGTTGCCAGAATGCAATCCGACACCAGTTGTTTTCACCATTTTCTGAACAGTTCGTTGAAATATCATTCAGTTACCCGTTTATATGCCAATTATAAAGCCTAATATTTGTACACTCAGCGTCGGCAAATCGAGCCGCACTGGTCCAACATAATAACATAACTTTATTATGTCACACAAATGCAGCTATGTTGTGGTATTGCCCAAAACGAACAACACCTCACATATTACGCTGGACTCAAACGCTCTCGCTAGTCGGCTTGCTTACGCAAAAATGCTGGAATATCAAGATAATCCAATTCATGCTTTGTCGATGGTGCAGGCGTAGGAGCTGGCTGCTGAGCCGCTGGCAACACGTTGCCTTTTGGCGCTGCATAGTTTACATGTGCAGCTTCTTCGACATAGGCTTCGACTTTTGGTTCAACCACTACAGGCTCTGGACGAGGTGCAGGTTTAGAAACCAATTGGATATCTGGACGCTTTTCAGCACCAATACCAGTCGCAACAACCGTTACACGCAACTCATCACTCATTTCAGGGTCGATGACAGCACCAACAACCACAGTCGCGTTGTCAGAGGCATAAGCCTTAACATGATTACCGACAGTTTCGAATTCTTCGATACTCATATCCATACCCGCAGTGATGTTCACTAACACACCACGCGCACCGGCTAAGTCGATGTCTTCTAATAATGGGCTGGCAACAGCAGCTTCGGCCGCTTCTTCAGCGCGGTCTTCACCGCGAGCGACGCCAGTACCCATCATGGCATTACCCATTTCAGACATCACAGTCTTCACGTCGGCAAAGTCGACGTTAATCAGACCAGGACGAGTGATAAGCTCGGCAATACCTTGTACCGCACCAAGTAACACGTTATTCGCTGCGGCGAACGCATCGAGTAAAGAAGTACCACGGCCCAATACTTTTAATAATTTTTCGTTCGGGATCGTGATTAACGAATCCACGTGCTTAGCCAGCTCGGCAATGCCTTGCTCAGCGTAAGCCATACGTTTTTTCCCTTCGAATGGGAAAGGCTTAGTCACAACCGCAACGGTCAGAATACCTTCTTCACGTGCGATTTGAGCCACAACAGGTGCAGCACCTGTACCTGTACCACCGCCCATACCGGCAGCGATAAAGATCATGTCAGAACCTTTGATTGCCGCGCGAATGTTTTCGCGGTCTTCTTCAGCTGCAGCACGACCCACATCTGGGTTTGCCCCTGCTCCAAGACCTTTAGTGACATCGCGTCCTAATTGAATTGTTGAGCCAGCGCCTGATTTTCTCAGGGCCTGAGCGTCTGTATTGGTAACGATAAACTCAACACCTTCAATGTTGTGTTTGACCATATGTTCGACAGCGTTACCGCCGCCGCCGCCAACGCCGATGACTTTAATCACCGCGTCGTCTGAGTGAGTATCCATGATCTCAAACATTGTCTGATCTCCGTGTTGCCTGCGTTATGAAAATTAAAATTCGCCCTTAAACCAGCTTTGGACCCGATTCCAAGCGCTAGTTACCCCTTGGCGCTCAGGACGTTCGAACTGACGTTCGATCACCCGTCGTGCGCCGTAATGAAGCAGTCCGACTCCAGTGGAGTAAATAGACTGGTCCACGTATTCATATAAACCTTTGATCGGTAGCGGTGACGCTACGCGAACTGGCATGCCAAAAGTCGCTTCCGCAATATCGACCACACCTTGAATCGACGCTGTGCCACCTGTGAGCACAATACCTGCGGCGATTTGATCTTCTAACCCACTGTCTTTCAACTCTTTAAGCACAAGCTCAAACAGCTCTTGGTATCTTGGTTCAACCACTTCGGCGAGCGTGTGACGTGACATGCTCCGCGATGGACGACCACCTACCGATGGCACTTCAATACTGTCTTCGCGGCTCACCATAGAACTGCGAGCACAGGCGAACTGCACTTTAATTTGTTCAGCATGTGACGATGGCGTGCGGAAAATCTTCGCAATGTCGTTCGTCACTTGGTTACCAGCAACGGGCACAACCGCACAATGACGCAAGGCGCCATTGGTATATACCGCAATATCTGTAGTGCCACCGCCGATATCGACGATACATACACCTAAATCTTTCTCATCGAAGGTCAACACAGCATCGGCTGAAGCAATCCCAGAGAACACTAAGTCGTCGACCTTAAGGCCACAACGCTCAACGCTCTTAGTAATATTCTTCGCCATATCATTGGCGCAGGTCACTATGTGTACCTTGGCCTCCATACGCATACCGGACATACCGATTGGGCTGCGAATGCCGTCTTGAACGTCGATTGCATATTCCTGCGGCAGCACGTGTAAAATGCGACGTTCGGTCGGGATCTTCACCGAGCGAGCCGTATGGATCACGTTATCAACATCTTCCTGTGTCACTTCTTCATCGTTGATCGATACCATGCCGTTTTCATTTTGGCAGGCGATGTGTTTACCCGAAATACTCAAGTAAACCGATGACACTTGGCAATCCGCCATTAATTCCGCTTGATCGAGCGCACGTTGCACACTGCGAACTATCGAATCTAAATCGTTCACGCCACCTTTATCCATTCCCCTTGAGGGATGGTTACCAAGGCCGACTATGCTAATTTCGCCATCGGGCAGAACTTCGCCTATGATCACTGCGACCTTAGAGGTTCCTATGTCCAATCCGACGATAAGGTTTCTATCTTGGTTTTTGATCATTAATTATCGGCTCTCTTGTTTGTGCATCGCCCCAGCCTACGGCCAACCCTGTGTCGTAGCGCAAATCTACTCTGGCAACGGATTTCTCTTGTTTCGCCAAAACCGGATAAACAGTAATAAATCGTTGTATCCGTGCAATTTTATCTTCTCGACCCAAATCTAAAACGATACCGTTTCCAAGGGTCGCGTGCCACGCATGTCGTGGCGTTAAATTCAAACTGGCTAAGGTAAAGCCATTAATCTTTAGTAGAGAGTTGATCTGTGCATAGACAGTCAACACCTCAAGGCCCATATCATTTGGTCCAGATAATTGCGGTAAATGCTCAAGTTCTGGGTGCGATGGCGCTTCGAATACTTCTCCATGCACGTTCAACCACAAGTCACCATTCCAATGGGCTGCGGGTTGTTGCTCTTGCAAATACACCCTGAGTTTCGCTGGCCACTCACGCCTTACCGATGCGCGATATACCCAAGGTAAAGCTTCTAACGCCTGCTGCACTAAGGTAATGTCAGCACTAAAAAAACTGCGCTGCATTAAATGCTGTAGTGCTACTTGTATATCTTTATCTGTGGTGTAAACCCGCTCACCTTTGATGGCAACGGCCTCAATCGGCAAGTTGCTGGCATCATTCAAAAATTTATGTAACTGATAGCCACCAAATACAAAACTGGCTACGATGAAGAATAAAAAGCCAGCCCCGCTCCATTGATACCAATTAAACCGTGACATTCTTGCCCGCCAGTGCCGCCTCTTATCACTCCAAGACACGCTTCATCCCACCTTTAACGACACCCATTAAAAACCACAGAAAACCGGCCATTATATAGACCAAAATCCTTTGGTCAAAATTTCCTTTTTCTCGCAGATCAAGCGCTAAAGATCAGCTTGCTTACGCAGGTAATTCCACCACAGCAAACCCTAATCCAGACGACGCTAACTGTCGTGACAGGGCGCCAATATTACCCGCACCTTGGGTGAGTAATAAATCCCCGTCCTGCAATACATCGGGCAACACTTCTGCAAGCAGATCTGGGCTTGCGATAAAGATCGGATCTAGCTGACCACGCAAGCGAATTGAACGACATAATGCGCGACCATCCGCACCTGTGATCGGCGCTTCACCCGCACTATAAATATCGAGTAACAATAAGCAATCCACTTGCGATAACACTTCCACAAAATCCTCATACAAATCACGGGTACGAGTGTATCTGTGCGGCTGATACGCCATGACCAAACGTCTATCAGGCCATCCTGCACGCGCAGCTTTAATGGTCGCCGCAACTTCGCTGGGATGATGACCATAATCATCCACTAACATGACTTCGCCCTTCGGCGTAGCAAATTTGCCTAAATGCTGGAAACGACGCCCTATACCTTGGAACTCCACTAAAGCCTGAGTAATAGCGTTATCGTCGATTTCATCTTCAGTCGCCACCGCAATGGCAGCTAACGCATTGAGCACATTATGTTGGCCCGGTAAATTCAACACCAGATCGAGATCTTCTTTAGCTTTACGTCTGACAGTAAAACGGCACTGATGACCTTGCTGACTAAAATTAAGTGCTTGCACGTCCGCATCGTCACTGAAACCATAGGTCACGTGTTTACGGCCAATACGCGGCAGAATCTCACGCACGACGGCATCATCGATACACACCACCGCCACACCGTAGAACGGCAAGTTGTGTAGAAAATCCACAAAAGTCGATTTCAGTTTTTCAAAATCACCGCCATAAGTATCCATATGATCGGCTTCGATGTTGGTCACCACACTGACCATAGGCTGCAAATGCAAAAAGCTCGCATCACTCTCATCAGCTTCGGCAATCAAATAACGGCTGGTGCCTAATCTGGCATTGGTACCGGCACTGTTGAGCAAGCCACCAATCACAAAGGTTGGGTCCCGCCCAGCTTGACCATAAACGCTGGCGATAAGGCTCGTTGTCGTGGTTTTACCATGGGTGCCCGCAATCGCCACACCATGTCGATAACGCATCAACTCGGCTAACATCTCAGCACGACGCACAATAGGAATACGTAATTCTTTAGCGGCAAGGATTTCTGGATTTTCCAGATTAATCGCGGTTGATACGACGACCACATCCACTTGCTGCACGTTTTCAGCGGCATGACCAATTTGGATCTTGGCACCGAGTAAACACAATCTGTCGGTCACGGCATTTTGCGCAATATCCGAACCACTCACCTGATAGCCTTCGTTCACTAACACTTCGGCGATCCCGCCCATGCCCGCGCCGCCAATGCCGACGAAGTGAATACGCTTAATACGGCGCATTTCTGGGATCATGCTTCTCAGTTGTGCGTATCTTTCTGTCTTAGTCATGCTTATCCTTTCTCAGCAAGGCTGATGCACACTGCGGCAACTTGTTCAGTCGCATCCAGTACCGCAACGTCTCTCGCTCTTTGGCCCATACGGGCTAATTCTGTTCTGTCATTGGCGAGCAACTGTAATTTGTTCGCCAGTTTATTCACGTCCAAGATGGCCTGTGGCAATAGGAAAGCTGCGCCAGCCTCAACCAATACTTGAGCGTTACGGGTTTGATGATCATCCACTGCATGGGGATAAGGTACCAGAATACTCGGTAGCCCCACCGCCGCTAACTCAGACACAGTCAAGGCGCCAGCTCGGCACAATACCACATCAGCCCAGCGATAGGCGGCTTCCATGTCGTCGATGAACTCAGCGATATTCACGCCACCATCTTGTCCTTGTTGCTGATATGCCGCCTTCACGCCCGTAAGATTATCTTTACCCACTTGATGCCAAACCGTCACTGACTGCTGCTGACTCAATATCGCAACCGCTTCAGGCATAAGATCGTTAAATACTTTGGCGCCAAGGCTGCCACCGACCACGAGCACTTTTAAGGCTTCATCAGCCTCAGGCTGAGGTTCTGCACCTAAGGCAATCAGTTCTTGACGAATCGGATTACCAACGACCTTTGCCTTCACCGTGGTAAAGGTATTTTTAAAGGCGCATAACACTTGCGTCGCAATCCGCGACAACAACTTGTTTGTCATCCCTGGGATGGCATTTTGTTCATGCAGCACCAGTGGAATTCCAGCTAATCTTGCCGCAACACCACCTGGACCACTGGCGAATCCGCCCATGCCAAGGACCACATCGGGTTTAAACTCAGCAATCACGGCCTTAGCCTGCAATATTGAACGCACCACTTTAAATGGCGCCGCAAGTTTTCGGATCAAACCATTACCGCGCACACCTTTGATATCGATGAAATCAATATCAAATCCATACTGGGGCACTAAACGCGCCTCCATACGATCGGCCGTGCCTAACCAACGCACTTGCCAACCCTGTTGAGCTAAATACTTAGCCACCGCCAGTGCCGGGAACACATGTCCTCCCGTACCACCCGCCATGACTAAAATACGTTTTCCTGTTGGAGTCATCACTTCAATCTCCCTTGCACGGCCTGAACTAATGTCATGCGCCGCTCGTAATCAATGCGCAGCAACATCATCGCTGCCGCAGTCATGACCCATAAACTACTACCACCGTAACTGATAAAAGGTAATGTCAGCCCTTTGGTTGGCAACATGCCGATACTCGCGCCGACATTCACCACAGTCTGGAAACAAATCCAAATACCGATGGCATAACCTAAATAACCTTCAAATGGCTTATCCATGGCTAAACACAAATTACCTAAACGAATCGATCTCAGCGCCACAAATAGCAGTACAGATAACACGGCAATAATGCCGATAAAGCCCAATTCTTCCCCGATCACGGCAAAGATAAAGTCTGTGTGCGCTTCGGGTAAATATTCTAATTTTTGAATACTATTTCCGAGCCCTTGGCCAAACCAATCACCTCGACCATAGGCCATCAAAGATTGAGTCAACTGGTAACCGCTACCGAAGGGATCTTGCCAAGGATCCATAAAGGAGGTCACTCGGCGGATACGATACGGTTCCAATAGCACTAGGGCCACAAACGCCAATACGCCCGCAAAAATCAAGGCAAAGAAATCGAGTAAACGCGCACCGGCTAAAAACAATAGACCAACCGTTCCCACAAATAGCACCACCACAGTACCTAAGTCGGGCTGCATCAAAATCAGCACAGCGTAAATCGCAAATACTGCAATCGGCTTATAGAAGCCTTTAGCATTCTCGCGCACTTCCTGATGACGCCTCACTAAGTAACCCGCCATATAGATGGCAAAGGCAAATTTAGCGACTTCCGCCACCTGGATGCGAATAGGGCCTATGGATAACCAACGCGTCGCACCGTTTACCGTAGTACCAACTACCAATACAGCTAACAACATCAAACCCACAATCAACAACAACATGGGGCTCCAGCGCTGCCAAGTCTGCATCTCTACTCTTAGCACAAATGCCGCAATGAATAAGCAACCCACTAAATAACCCACATGGCGAGTCATAAAATAAAATGGGTTCCCCGTGAGCGTTTGCGCTTCAGGCATAGAGGCTGACATCACCATTACAAAGCCGAAGCTAATCAAAGACAACACAGCCGCGAGCAAAGCACGGTCGTACAATTGCACGCCCGGCACTTCGGTATCACGTTGCCAATTGGGTATTGCTAAACGCAAACGCCCAAATAGGCTAAGTTGTCTTGCATCACTCGCCATTAAGTTGTCCCACGAGGTTTCTAAAATCATCACCTCGAGCCATGAAGTTACTGTACATATCTAAACTGGCGCAGGCTGGCGATAATAAAACGATATCACCAGAGGTTGCCAATTCAGCGGCTTTCGCTACCGCAGCAGCCATAGTGTCGACTCTTATCGAGCCGTCTTTCAATGCAGCAATCTTTTTACCATCGCGGCCTAAGGTGATGAGGTGTGTGACTTTAGCTAAAGCCACAGCTAAAGGCTTAAAATCAGCCCCTTTACCGTCACCGCCAGCAATCAAAATAATATCGCCTAAGTGGTCACTCAAGCCATCGAGCGCGGCGACTGTGGCACCGACATTTGTCGCTTTAGAGTCATTGACATAGGTCACGCCATTCTTAACACCAACCACTTCACAGCGATGGGATAAGCCAGTAAAAGTACGCGCCACTTTTGCCATAACGTGCTTATCGACACCGACGACATCCACAAGCGCCATCGCCGCAAGTAGGTTGGCATGGTTATGGCTGCCAATCAGCGACACTTCAGTGATCGGCATTATTTCGCTGCTGCCGTGATAAATCTTGCTGTCGCTGATGCCCCATTCGTCCGCTTCTGGCGCCGCTAAACCAAAACTGTTTTGGTTCATTGGTTCTGGCGGTACGGTCAGTTTATCGTCACGATTAAAGAGTACGGCACGGGTTTGTTTGTATAAGCGTAATTTAGCCTCGCGGTAGGCATCAATGTCACTGTATCTGTCCATGTGGTCTTCGCTGATATTCAAACAGGTCGCCACCACACACTTAAGACTGTGGGTGGTTTCCAATTGAAAGCTCGACAACTCAAGCACAAATAAGTCCGCATTTTCATGCAGTAAATCCAGCGCAGGCACACCGATATTACCTCCGACGGCAACAGCAATACCCGCTTCCCTTGCCATCTCGCCCACCAGCGTAGTGACTGTCGATTTTCCGTTAGAGCCAGTAATGCCAATCACACAAGGTTTACGGTCAGCAATCTCACGGGCAAATAGCTCCACATCGCCAATCACCTCAATGCCCATATCCACCGCGGCACGTACCTCTGGGGTATAAGTGGCAATGCCTGGACTGATAATGATCTGCGTCGCTTGCACAAGATAACGGCAATCGAATCCGCCAGAAATCAGCTTCACATCAGGAAAAGACGTCGCTAACGTTTCGGCGCCCGGAGGCTGCCGACGACTGTCCATCACCAATGGCGTAATGCCCTTTCCACACAAATAGCGCACCACGGACAAACCCGTGGCCCCTAAACCTAACACTATGTGTGAATACTGATTTTGCATAACCAATTACCTTAACTTCAACGTGGCTAAGCCAAGTAAGACGAGGAATATCGAGATAATCCAAAAACGCACTATCACTCGAGGTTCAGGCCAGCCTTTTAACTCATAGTGATGGTGGATCGGCGCCATGCGGAAAATACGCTGGCCGCGTAACTTGTACGAACCCACCTGCAGAATGACTGACAGGGTTTCCATCACGAACACGCCGCCCATAATCACTAACAAAATTTCTTGGCGAACAAGCACTGCGATCGTGCCCAATGCAGCACCTAATGACAGTGAACCCACATCGCCCATGAAGACTTGCGCGGGATAAGTGTTGAACCATAAAAAGCCCAGACCCGCACCGACAATGGCGGTACAGACGATCACTAACTCACCCGAACCGGGTAAATGCGGAATATGTAAGTAGTTTGCAAACTGAGCGTGACCCGACAAATAAGCAATCAAGGCAAACGCCGCCGCAACCATTACCGTCGGCATAATCGCCAAACCATCGAGACCATCGGTTAAGTTCACCGCATTACTCGAACCCACTATCGTGAAGTATGCCAATACGATAAATACGGCGCCGAGTTGCGGCATCACGTCTTTAAAGAAAGGCACCACTAACTGTGTTTCACCTGGATTTGCCGCTGTGGCATACAGGAAAAAAGCAATAAGCAGCGCAGCCAAAGATTGCAGAATGTACTTCCAGCGCGCGATCAAGCCTTTAGTGTCTTTACGTACCACTTTGCGGTAATCGTCGATAAAGCCGATCAAACCGAAACTGCCGAGCACAAACAGCATGACCCACACATAGCGGCTACCCAGATCGCCCCACAGCAACACGCTGATGAAAATAGCAGCCAATATCAGCAAGCCACCCATAGTCGGCGTGCCACGCTTACTAAAATGTGATTCTGGACCATCGTTACGCACAACCTGACCAATTTGCAGTAATTGCAAACGTTCAATCAGTTTAGGGCCAAACCATAAGCTAAAAACCAATGCGGTCAATAAGCCTAAAATGGCTCGAAATGTCACATAGGAAAACACGTTAAACCCGGTATGAAAACGGGTTAAATACTCGGCCAGATATACCAGCATTTACACTAACTCCCCACGCCCGAAGGCTACTGTTAGGCCATCCACGACCCGCTCCATGGCGGCGCTACGTGAACCTTTAACGAGAACCGTTACCTGTCCCGGCAACTGGTTTATATGCTTTATAAGTTTTTCTACTAACGTCGCCACACTGTCATAGTGCTCCGCACCGAAAGCTTGGCTCGTGTGCTGACTTAAAGTTCCGGTACAAAACAAGGCATCAATCCCCTGTTGCTTGGCCAGTTGCCCTAGTTCAGCGTGTAAAAGGGGCGCATTGTCGCCTAATTCTCCTAAATCTCCCAGTACCAGACAGCGATTTTCAGAAATTTCCTTTAACCAAGCGATCGCCGCGCCAACGGAGACAGGATTTGCGTTATAGCTATCGTCGATTAGACGCACGCGCCCCAATTGACTCGGCTGCATACGTCCTTTCACTGGCGTTAATTGGCTCAAGCCTTCAGATATTTCAGTCAAACTCAATCCCAAAGCAATACAAACACTTGCAGCGGCGAGTGCATTACTCACCTGATGACGACCCGCCAACGGCAATACCACTTGGCAAGATTCACCTAAATAATTGAGCATAAAACGATAGCAACCATCCGCATTAGTCTTATGGCCTGTCGCTATCACGTCGATATGACGTTTAGCGGCACCATCTTGCTGGGAGAAGCTCAGTTGCTTATAAGGTCTTGCCTTAACGCTCATAAAATCAGCGAAGGCATCATCGGCATTGATGATGGCAGTGCCATCGGCCTGCAGATGATTAAAAATTTCTGACTTCGCCTGTGCGACACCCGCTTGCGATCCAAATCCTTCTAAATGGGCGCTGCCGACGTTATTCACCAGCGCGACGTTTGGACGCACGAGTCCCGAGGTGTAATCGATTTCACCTTTATGGTTAGCGCCGAGCTCGAATATCCCAAACTCATCCTCTGGCGTTAAACGCAGCAAAGTGAGCGGCACACCAATCTCATTATTAAAGTTGCCAGCGGTATAGAGGATTTGATGCTTTGCCGACAGAATGGTCGCGATCATTTCCTTCACGCTGGTTTTGCCGTTTGAGCCAGTCAAAGCAACACAAATCGGATTGATCTGGTCACGAGCATAAGCACCAATCGCACCCATGGCCTTTTGACAATCAGCCACAATGAGCTGCGGGACATCAAAAGCTAATTCACGCTCAACCATCAACGCCGCGGCGCCGTTCGCAATAGCTGTTGCGGCAAAATCATGGCCGTCAAAGCGCTCACCCTTTAAGGCAACAAACAGGGTTGCAGCGCCGATTTTACGGCTATCACTGCTTAAATCTTGGATGGTGACGTCGTCACCGACTCGATACACGCCTAAGTGTTGACTTAGAGTCTCGAGAGAAAGAGGGATCATCTTGATTGCTCCAATGACCGGTGTGCCAATACACATCCATCATAGTGTTGACTTAGGGCCTCGAGAGAAAGAGGGATCATCTTGATTGCTCCGATAACTGGCGTGCCAGGGCGCGTTCATCATAGTCATGACGCACACCTGCCACCTCTTGGTAAGTTTCGTGGCCTTTGCCCGCCAGCAAGATCACATCGCCAGGTTTAGCCAATGCCACAACCTCTTTAATTGCTGCGATACGGTCAACCTGAGTCAATGCCTGCTCTGGTGTTGCAAGCCCTTGGATAATATCGGTAATAATTTGCGCGGGGTCTTCACTGCGCGCATTGTCGCTGGTCACCATAATGCGGTCGGCAAACTGTTCAGCAGCTTGGCCCATCAAAGGACGCTTGCCCTTATCACGGTCGCCGCCACAACCAAACACGCACCATAAATCACCAGCACAATGGCGACGTAGCGCGTTTAACGCTTGTTCGATCGCATCGGGTGTATGGGCATAATCGACCACTAAGGTGATGTTATCCGCAGTAGTGAAACGCTCCATACGACCTGCAACGGGCGTTAAATATTGCACCTGCTCGGCTAACGCTTTCATATCAAAACCTTGCAGATACAAGGCCGATAACGCCGCGAGTAAATTAGAGAGATTAAAGGCACCAAGAAGTGGCGAGTGGATTTGAGTCTCGCCCTCGGGCCACACTAAGGTTGCACTGACACCTTGATCGTCAAACTTGGCATTTTTGGTATAAAAAGCCGCACCTTGATGACCTTCAATGCTAAAACCCCAAATCTGCGCAGGCACAGGCTTAAGCTCAGTCAACCAAGAGGCGCCAACTGCATCGTCGAGATTCAATAAACCGTGACCTAAAGTGCTGAAACGAAATAGGCTTTGTTTAGCGGCGGCATAGCTTTCCATATCGCCGTGGTAATCGAGGTGATCGCGCGTCAGATTAGTGAACACGGCAACATCAAATGGCAATGCGTCGACGCGGCCTTGCACTAAGCCGTGACTCGACACTTCCATGGCGCAGACACTCGCGCCTTGGGCTTCAAACTCATGCAACTGACGCATTAAGGTAATCGCATCGGCTGTGGTGTTACCACTATCAACAAGCTCGCCCCAGAGACCATTGCCAAGGGTGCCCATGACGGCGGCTTTGCGCCCCAATGAAGTCACCAGTTGTGCAATGAGTTGACTCGTAGAGGTTTTACCGTTAGTTCCGGTAATACCGATAACCCCAAGGGATGGCATAACGGCAGACTTGTGCGCTAAGGGATAACGCTGGGCGGCAATTGCCGATACCTGACGACTTAACTGAAAGAAATAAATCTGCACACAGTGCTCGGCATTATCGCCCAGCAACACTTTGCCATGTTGGTCAGCATCATCCGTGTGAACTAATACGGCTGCGGCACCTAAATCTAAGGCTTTTTCAATAAACTGTCTGCCATCGACCTTATGTCCTGGCAGCGCCAAAAACACATCGCCGCGACGTATTGCGCGGCTATCTAAGGTCAGATCATTGAAGGACTGCGCGCCAGCATAATGTAGCCAAGGCGCTAGCAAATCCCGTAATAACATCATTCTGCTCTCCCAGCGGCTATTCCCGCCAATTGCACTTGTTCTTTATCGGTAATGGGTTCAACGTTTAACATTTGCAGTGCGCCAGACATGACTTTGGCAAATGCAGGCCCCGCCACTGAACCACCATAATAGAGATCGCCCTTAGGCTCATTCACTACCACCACTATCGCTAATCTAGGATTATTCGCAGGAGCAACACCCGCAAATAAAGCAACATAATCATCACCATAACCACCAGCAACTGCCTTACGACTTGTGCCAGACTTACCTGCAACTGGATAACCGTCGATGTGTGCTAAGGTGCCAGTGCCACCTTTTTCCGTTACACCGACTAGCATTTGCATCACATCGTGGGCCACATTTTCAGAAATGACTCGCTCACCGACAGGTGGCTTTTTCAGTTTCATTATCGAGACCGGGAACAAAGTGCCGCCATTGCCTAAGGTGGCGTACATACGCGCAAGTTGAAGTGTTGTTGCCGTTAAGCCGTAACCAAACGATAAGGTGGCACGTTCAAAGTCTGACCAACGGTGGCGATCTTGAATCAAGCCAGCGCTTTCACCCGTGAGGTTAATTCCCGAAAAACTACCAAGTCCCATGGATTGATAAGTGCCGAGCAGTTGCTGCACCGGAATAGACAAAGCCAATTTACTGATGCCGACGTTACTGGATTTAGCCAAAATACGCGCCAAACTCATATCGCCATAGTTCGCGGGGTCACGTACTTGGCGACCACCTAAACGCATCCAACCCGGTGAAGTGGCAATAATATCGGTCGATTTAACTGTGCCAGCTTCAAGCGCTGCGGCTACCACAAATGGCTTAATGGTCGAACCCGGCTCAAAGGTATCTGTCATAGCACGGTTACGCATTCTGAAGGTTTGCAGATTGTCGCGCGCATTGGGGTTATACGAAGGCGTATTCACCATAGCCAAGACTTCACCCGTATGAATGTCGAGGACGACAATCGAACCCGAAGTCGCTTGGTTCATCTCAGTGGTGCGTTTTAGTTCGCGATAGGCTAATTGTTGGATCCTATGATCGATACTCAGCACGAGATCGTTAGGGCTCTCACCTTCCTGCACTATATCGAGACGCTCGACGACATGACCATCGCGTGACTTACGCACTTTTTGTTTGGAAGGCGTACCTGTTAACCAACTATTATAAGCATTTTCAACACCTTCAATCCCAACATCATCTATGTTAGTGATGCCGATTAACTGAGCTGTGATTTCACCGCCAGGATAATAACGGCGAGATTCAGACTTTAGAAATACACCGGGTAATTTAAGCTGAGTAATATAGTCCGCAACCGCAGGGGTAATTTGGCGTTTCAAGTAGGTGAAGCGTTTGGTGGGGTTACTGCGCACTCGCTCTAACAAATCTTCGAGGGGCTCATGCAACACATCGGCTAAGGCTTGCCAGCGGCGCATATCGGCAAAACCATTACTATCATTGACTTGTTTTGGATCGGCCCAGACGGCTCGTACAGGTACGCTCACGGCCAGCATGTCGCCATTACGGTCGGTGATCAAGCCACGCTGCACTTCACGACTTGTGGTCCGCAATGTTCGCATGTCACTTTCGTGACGTAATTTGTCGGGCTCGATAATTTGAATGTAAGCTGCGCGTCCCACTAGGCTGCAAAACAACGCACACACAAACCCGACCACTACGTATAAACGCCAGTGGATCAATTGAGGTTTTTGCGGTTTGCTTACCCGTTTGATTTTCGCTTGCCTAGTCATATCTTCCCTATACTCACGGCACCTTTACCACAACTTCTTCGCTGGGTAACGGACGACTCATGTTGAGTTCCTTAGAGGCAATACGCGTAATACGACTGTGCTCAGTCTGCGATTGCTCTTCTAATAATAAATTGCGCCACTCAATATCTAATCTATCTCGCTCCTGCAGTAACTGGTCCCACTGGGTTGTCAGTTGACGGCTAACATGACTGCCATAAACCACGGCAACCGCATTACTCAGCACAAGCAAGGCTAATAACAAGATCCATTTGTGCAGCCATAAATCATGTAAAACGATCCGTGGCAGATTAATCGAGGGCTTACTCACAGTGCGCCCCTTAGTAATCTAAACGCTCGGCAATGCGTAACACTGAGCTGCGAGCTCTGGCATTGCGTTCGATTTCTTCGTCGGATGGCATAATCGCCTTGCCCACGGCACGTAACTTACGCGACTTGTTAATTTGATCTTCAGTAACCGGAAAACCGTGCGGTACACTTTCGCCTTGGCTATGACGACGAATAAAACGCTTCACGATACGATCTTCTAAAGAATGGAAACTGATGACCGACAACCGTCCTTGGGGTGCGAGCACATTGACGGCTCCTTCAAGTGCCTGATCAATTTGATCTAATTCACTATTGATATAAATGCGGATTGCTTGAAACACCCGAGTCGCAGGGTGCTTATTGCGTTCTTTATTTTTAGTGATACGCGCAATTAAATCGGCTAAATCTTTGGTACGTAAAAACGGCGTTTTCTCACGATCGGCAGCAATACAACGGGCAATATGGCGAGCATTTTTCTCTTCACCGTAGGTTTTAAATACCCAAGCCATATCTTCAATTTCGGCACGAGCCAACCATTGCGCAGCCGTTTGGCCTTGGCTGTTATCCATACGCATATCGAGTGGACCATCGCGCAAAAAACTAAAACCGCGTTCAGCATCGTCTAGCTGGGGTGAAGACACACCTAAATCGAGTAATACGCCATCAATTTTGCCCACAAGCCCAAGCTCTTCGACATAATCGGCTAATTGACCAAAGCCACCATGCACAATTTGAAAGCGTGGATCGTCAGCAAATTGTTTGGCCGCTTCAATCGCTTGAGGATCACGATCGATGGCGATCAATCGACCATGTTCACCGAGTTGTTGTAATACTTGTCTTGAATGACCACCGCGGCCGAACGTGCCATCGATATAGATGCCATCGTCTTTGATGTTTAAACCGCCAACCGTTTCTGCTAGCAGTACGGATAAATGGGCAAATTCTTGACTCATTACTCTCTTCTTATTTAGTTATCACGACTCGTTAAAGTGAAAAATCCGCGAGACGCTCATTATTAACGAGATCCTCACTTCGAATCGTTTCCTGACATTCATCAATTTGCTGCAGCCAAGATTGCTCATCCCACAGCTCAAATTTATTCAATTGCCCCACTAGCATGATGCGCTTATCTAAATTGGCATATTGCCTTAACGGTGGCGGCAGTAATATGCGCCCATTACTATCGAGCTCCACTTCGTGGGCGTATCCGAGTAACAGGCGCTTTAAAGATCTCTGGGTTTTATCGGTATCTGAAAGCTTCAACAACTTAGCTTCGATCAATTCCCATTCGTGAATGGGATACAAGAGTAAGCAGGCGGATTGGATATCGACGGTAATCACGATGCGGCCTTGGTGCTCAAGCTGCAAAGGTTCGCGGTATCGCACTGGAATAGCGATCCGTCCCTTTGTATCTAAGTTGATAGCACTGGCTCCACGAAACACGCTAATTCATCCTATCCTTTGATTTTTGATCCACAAATATCCACTATTTCCCACAACTGCTAAGTTTAGGGACAGTCGACAAGCATTGTCAAGGGATGGGATCCTTTTATAAATCCAGTCGGCAAGCGGGTTAGCTGCATGTTGAGCACTTAACCTCGCGACAAACTTTTGACAAGAAAAACCATTAGAGATTGACTAAACAGAGGAAACAACAGGAATAAATAGCGCCGATATATTCAGCAACCTTTTGCTTTCAGGTGCTTGCGATGAAAAAAATGGGGAATTATTTCTGTATTTGTGGGATTTTACGGGTCGAGAAATAACGTCAAACTCAAAAACGCAACAAAACAAACTTACGTCCATTCTTGTTCGACAGTCAAAAAAGAGTTGAAATCAGCATAAAAATCTAAATTTTTATTCCAAATAAAGACGTTCATCTTTTTACTAATGGCTGAATATTACTGTCGCGATTGCGAGAAAGATCAAAAATCCCACGTAAAATCCACCAAAAGAACCACTTTATCCCTACACATTCACCTTATACCCGCACTAGCTACCTAATGACTCGCCTTATTCGCCTTAACAAGTTAAACGGCGTATAGTCTAAATATTGACCTACTTCAGCCGATATCATATTAAGAGGTGTAATAACAAGGAGGCGTTATGAGTGGATTGGATAGCATTTATGCCATGCTGGCACAGCCAGTAAAAGCCGTGTTTCACCCTAAACGGGTTGTTGACCAAGTCAGCAGCGCAAGCGCAAATGCCCCCGATAGCCATGAAACACCGCAGTCGCAGTTACCTCCAGCGTTAGAAAGCCGCAATACTAAAGTCAGGGAAAGACGCAAAGAATCAGATAACAATAAAAATAAGAAACGCCGTGCATCGGATGAAACCGAAACGCTAAAACTAAAAGAAGGTGTCGTACTTGAAGTGACCGATGATTCCGCAGAAATCAAGAAGCTACCGAGCCAACATATCATTGATGTAGAAGTATAAATCCGTACTGATATAAAACGGAAAAGGCGCAATCCCATTGGATTAGCGCCTTTTTATTAGCCTCTTTTTAGCAGCACTATCGAGCATGTCTGAAATCAGGCCAGATTTCGAATCATGCGATACCTCAAATTAAGTTTTATCTCAAACCAATGCCGCCTCAAGGCGTATTGTTTAAGTTCGAGTTCTGGCCACCGCGTCCTGCCAACCTGCGTATAGCTGTACTCGAGTCTGGGCATCGATATTAGGGATAAAATGCTTATCGATACAGGCTTTGTGCTCAAGCTCTATCACACTCTCCCAAAAGCCCACTGCCAACCCAGCTAAAAATGCCGCACCCAAAGCGGTTGTCTCACAAACGCTTGGCCTTAACACTTCGACATCGGTAATGTCGGCTTGAAATTGCATCAAAAAATCATTAGCGACCGCGCCGCCATCCACCTTTAAACGCTTAAGGCTGACGCCACTGTCTTTGATCATGGCATCGAGTAAATCTTTACTCTGGTAAGCGATGGATTCTAACGCCGCCCGAATAATATGATTACGATTCGCCCCGCGTGTCAGACCAAATAGCGCACCACGGGCATTGGGATCCCAATAGGGCGCACCGAGTCCCACAAAAGCGGGCACCAGATACACGCCATTAGTATCGGCGACCTTAGAGGCAAAGTACTCAGTATCACTGGCATCACGAATAAGCCCCAGTTCATCTCGCAGCCATTGAATGGTCGCGCCGCCCATAAAGACTGAACCTTCGAGGGCATAGTTCACTTCACCCTTAGGCCCCACGGCAACTGTAGTCAATAAGCCATGGTTTGAGCGCACCGCTTTGGTCCCTGTATTCATCAACAAAAAACAACCAGTACCGTAGGTATTCTTCGCCATGCCGGGCTCGACACATAACTGACCAAAAAGCGCAGCCTGTTGATCGCCCGCCATTCCTGCGACTTGGATTTCACTGCCTTCCCCCGCTATCCGTGTCGTACCATACACGCTGCAGGAAGGTTTAACGTCAGGCAACATAGACAAGGGAATATCTAAGGCTTCGAGTAACTTATTATCCCAAGTCAGGCTATGGATATTGAATAGCAAAGTGCGGGCAGCATTGGTGGGATCGGTGACATGCACCTTGCCCTCGGTTAACTTCCACACGAGCCAAGTATCGATAGTGCCGAACAACAACTCACCACGATCGGCTTGCTCACGGGCATTGGGCACATTATCTAGAATCCACTTGATCTTAGTGCCTGAAAAATAAGGGTCTAGTAATAAACCAGTATTCTCACGCACATATTCTTCTAACCCTTGAGCTTTGAGTTGCTCACAAATCTCAGCGCTGCGACGGCACTGCCACACTATCGCGTTATAAATAGGTTTACCTGTGGCCTTCTCCCATATAACAGTGGTTTCCCGCTGATTGGTAATGCCAATAGCGGCCACTTCATCGCTGTGAATACCCGCACGCGCCAATACTTCAATTAACACTGAACTTTGGCTTGCCCAAATCTCCATGGGATCATGCTCGACCCAACCCGGATTAGGGTACAACTGGGTAAATTCCCGCTGGGACACGCTGACAATGTTTGCGTCGTGATCGAAAACTATCGCTCTTGAGCTGGTCGTGCCTTGATCTAAGGCCACCACGTATTTTTTCTGCACGCTACTATCCTATCTGAACTCTCCGCCGCCTTTTTATGCTGGCGAGAATTAACGTGATCCACCGACTTATGCAGTGAATATATTCGGAATTTACCGCCGTGACCAGCAAGCAAGCCGTAAAACAAGATAACGCCACCATGCTATAGCCATAAAAAAGCCCTGAAGATTCAGGGCGTAATTAAACTACGTAGAACTTACATCTTATAGCTCATCTGGATACCCGCAAGCCATACATCGCCGCTTGCTTCGCCGTTAAAGTTAACAGTCGCGAGGTTCAATAGGTTTTGCTGTTCATTGATTGGCGCATCGCCAGTCGCTTTAATATAAGTCACAGCAAAATCAACGTTCAGGTTCTTAGTTGCCTGATAACCTGCGCCCACAGAGAACCACAGACGATCAGAGTCTGGAATTGTGGTTGTGCGCCACTCGTCATTTGCCGCAGTTTTATCTAAAGCAACACCGGCACGCACTAACCAGTCGTTATTCACTTGATAAGTCGTCCCTAGCGCGAAGCGCCAGTTATCTTCGAAGTGCTCTTCTTTAACTAAATCAGACTCTAAGCCGCCCTTGGGCTTAACTTCACCAGGGAAATAAGCCACTAGTTGATCGAATACGCTCCAATCGGTCCAGTTCACGCTCGCATGCATAGCCCAGTTATCGGTCAATTGGTGATGGGAAGCTATCTCTGCAAAAGCGGGCAATTCAAGCGGTAAATAACCTTCAATGGACACATCTTGGCCGCCAGTGTACAAGACGCCAGAAGCATGACCATCCAAGTCCAGTTGCACGCCGCTGTGATAAGCAAAGCCCAAACGGTGAGCAGGATTGATCTGCCAACTTGCACCTAACTGCCAGCCATAACCCACATCATCACCCTTCATGCTTTTCAGCTCAGTGCCACCAGGAGGTAACACTGCCTGCACCGGAGCCGGCAGAGCAGGTTTGATACCATCGACCCAACCTGGTAATGAGGCACCAATTTCACCTTCACCATAAACGATACGTACACCAGCACCAACGCTGACAGCATCATTGATGCGATAAGCGATGTTTGGATTAAATTCAACGGTCGTAACCGAAGTCTTATTACCAAAAATAGCCGCTGCGTGAGTAGCGGGTAATTCAGTGGCTAGACCATAATTAGAGTTTACCGCTAGGCCCCAAGTCCATTGATCATTTAGCTGATTTGAATAATAAAAATTTGGCACGAGTGCGTCATCGGCCACATCCAGTGCGTCGCTACCTTTCATAACAACAGGATTTGGACCAATTAACGGTGAGCTAAGGCTCACATCACCAGTCACATCGACGTTTGGCATAACGTAAATGCCACCCGCGGACAACTGGCGCCCTTCTAAATAAGTGAGCATGGCAGGATTTCGACCTTGAGCCGAAGCGTTATCCGCCATAGCGGCTTCACCCGCAAAGGCGCGACCTAAACCTGTAGCAGAGTATTCCGCAAGTTGAAAACCCGCGGCATGGAGTTGAGTCGTTGAACTTAACAAAGCTGCAGTGACAGCCAAAGTCAGAAGACGTTTTTGCATTATTATTCTCTAATCATATTATTGTTATCTGTACTACTTAGATGAGTACTGAGGCGTTCAGGCAAAATAGAGCAAACACTCCAGATTGAATGCGCAGCAGTTTACTTATGCAGAAGATGTTTGCAACCAAAGGAGATAAAACAGACAGAAACTCTAAAGAAATGCGACTTTAAAACAGATTTAGTGACATACATCACCATTAAAACAAAAGCCAACCTTTAAACATTCAAAAATCATTCACAACAGTCGTGAGATTTAAATTAAGAATTCAATAAATACTAATATTAAACAATAAGATAAAAAATAAAAACTTTGGAACACCTGTAAATCATTTAAACTCGACAAATTCAGCATAAATCACTGAGGAGAATAAAATTTTCTAGTATTAAAACGACAATAAAAATTTATGCTTTAAAATACAATTAATTAAATTAAGAGTGTATTGAGATTTAAAACAAAAACGCCTAGGTATTAACCTAGGCGCTTAAATATAGACTCAACACGAGTACAAATGTGCGCTGAAAGTTTAGCGGCGCCAACCTTGGATTTGAGTTTCGTACTGACTGATTTGCGCAGCATGGGACAAGGTCAGCCCAATAGCATCTAACCCATTGAGTAGCTTATGTCTCGCCGACTCTGCCAGCGTAAAACTAAACTCAGCACCTGACGGTGAAATCACTTTACAGCTTGTGAGATCAACCGTGATTTGCGCGCCTTCTTCTGCCGCCACTTCATCCATCAACTGACGCACCTGCACGTGGGTTAACGCCACAGGCAATAGGCCGTTATTGATTGAGTTGCCGTAAAAAATGTCGGCAAAACTCGGTGCAATAATGGCGCGCAAACCAAAATCCGCCAGCGCCCAAGGCGCATGTTCGCGGCTTGAACCACAACCAAAGTTTTCCTGCGACAAAAGAATTGAAGCGCCTTTATAACGAGGCTGGTTCAATGAAAACTCAGGATTAGGCACATAGCCCGCATCATCTAAATAACGCCAGTCATGAAATAAGTGCACGCCAAAACCATCGCGCGTCACCTTAGACAAAAACTGTTTCGGAATGATCTGATCCGTATCGATATTGGTGCTGTCGATCATGACCGCAAGCCCGGTATGGGTCGTAAAAGGTTGCATTAACTTCTCCTCTTGGGTTTACGGTAATTAGTAAGGTTTACGAATATCGACAAAATGCCCAGCCACCGCAGCGGCGGCGGCCATTGCAGGGCTCACTAAATGGGTACGACTGCCGCGGCCTTGACGACCTTCGAAATTACGATTACTGGTCGAAGCACAGCGATCGCCCGCCTCTAATCTGTCATCGTTCATCGCCAAACACATAGAACAACCCGGTAAACGCCACTCAAATCCCGCTTCAATAAAGATTTTATCTAAGCCTTCGGCTTCGGCTTGGGCTTTCACTTGACCAGAACCGGGTACGACAATCGCGGTGACGCCACTCGCGACTTTACGGCCTTTGGCATGTACTGCGGCACTGCGTAAATCTTCAATCCGCGAGTTAGTACAAGAACCGATAAATACCTTGTTGATACTGATGTCTGTCATAGGCGTACCCGCACTCAGGCCAATGTATTCTAAGGCCTTTTCCATGCTGGCACGGGTGCTTGGGTTGGCTTCATCCATAGGATTTGGCACTTTGCCATCGATCGCTACGACTTGGCCGGGGTTTGTACCCCAAGTCAATTGTGGCGCAATATCGGCGGCATCTAACTCAACGACAGCATCAAACACGGCGCCGTCATCGGTTTTAATGGCTTGCCAGTAAGCGACAGCCTCTGCCCAATCTTCGCCCTTGGGTGCAAACTCGCGGCCTGCTAAATAGTCAAAAGTGGTTTGATCCGGCGCGACCATGCCCGCCTTAGCGCCCATCTCAATCGCCATGTTGCACACTGTCATGCGACCTTCCATCGACAGTGCTTCAATCGCCTCACCGCAGAACTCCACCACATAACCTGTGCCGCCATCCATGCCGATTTTGCCGATAATGGCGAGTACGATATCTTTGGCGGTCACGCCATCGGTGACATGACCACGCACTTCAATCTTCATGGTCTTAGCTTTTAGTTGACGCAAGGTTTGGGTTGCTAAAACGTGCTCAACCTCGGACGTACCAATGCCAAACGCCAATGCCCCAAAGGCGCCATGGGTCGCGGTATGGGAATCACCACAGACAATCACAGTGCCGGGTAAGGTAATACCCAACTCTGGCCCCATCACATGCACAATCCCTTGATTAGGATGATGAATGTCGTATAAACGCACGCCAAAGTCTTTACAGTTTTGCGCTAAGGTTTCAACCTGTGTGCGCGCCATTGGGCTTAGCGCATCTAAGCTGGCACTACGGGTCGAAGTGTTGTGATCCATAGTAGCAAAGGTTTTTTCCGGTGCACGCAGTTTGCGGCCCGCCACTTTTAAGCCACTAAATGCTTGGGGAGAAGTCACTTCATGGACTAAATGTCTGTCGACATAAATGATCGGCGCTTCACCTTCTGGAGTCGCTACAACGTGGGCATCCCATACTTTTTGATACAGCGTTTTTGCCACCGCGTTTTTTGGCACAGTCGTCATTACACACCTTCCTTTATAGCATTGGCGATAAAGTCACCCATCTCGGCGGTTGATTTAGCTTGGCTACGCTTGTCGCTGCTCAATAGCTCACCGGTTAAGTAGCCAGAATTTAATGCTTTGCTGACGGCACGCTCAATCGCACAGGCGGCTTCTTCTTGCTTTAAGCTGTGGCGCAGCATTAATGCCGCCGACAGAATTTGGGCGATAGGGTTTGCAATACCTTTGCCCGCGATATCCGGCGCACTGCCACCCGCTGGTTCAAATAAACCAAAGCCAGTGCTGTTCATGCTCGCCGATGACAACAAGCCCATAGAGCCAGTTAACATGGCGATTTCGTCGGATAAAATATCGCCGAACAGGTTAGAACATAGCATCACATCGAACTCATCGGGACGACGTAGCAACTGCATGGTCGCATTATCGATATAGATGTGTTCAAGCTCGACATCGGGGAAATCTACTGCGACTTCTTCAACCACTTGACGCCATAACACTGAACAGGCGAGCACATTGGCTTTATCCACTGAGGTCACTTTTTTACGGCGACCACGGGCGGCTTCGAAGGCGATGCGGGCGATACGGCTAATTTCGCGACGGCTATAACGCATGGTATCGAAGGCTTCTTCATTTTCGCCTTCGCCTTGACGGCCCTTCGGCTTACCAAAATAAATGCCGCCGGTTAACTCGCGCACACATAAAACATCAAAGCCACGGGCGGAAATATCGCTACGCAGCGGCGACATATGTTCTAAGCCATCATGCAATTTTGCTGGGCGCAGATTACAGAACAGTTCGAAGTGACCACGCAGAGGCAATAGCGCGCCGCGCTCAGGTTGTTCATTTGGTGGTAACTTTTCCCACTTAGGACCGCCTACCGAGCCAAATAGGATCGCATCGGCCGCTTCACAGCCCTTTAGCGTGGCATCGGGTAAGGGACAACCGTGGTTATCGATGGCAATACCGCCAACATCGAATTCAGTGTATTCGATATTCAAATCGAAACGCGCTTCAACCTCACGCAGCACTTTACGCGCCTCTGCCATCACTTCAGGACCGATCCCATCCCCTGCTAATACTGCTATTTGATAACTCATACGCCAGCTAACTCCTTTAAATGTGAATGCTTTATGCTCGACCTTGCTATTCTTTGGATGCTTTTAGCGACTAGACGCCGCCTAGCTCTCGATTTTTTTGCATGCTTTGTTTGTAATCGGCAACCTTGTCTGCGCGGCACGTTAAGTTCATCACATGCACTAAAGCGCGTGCCGAGGCTTCAACCACATCGGTTGCCAAACCTACGCCGTGAAAGTTTTGCTCGTGGTAAACCGCAGTAATATCCACTTGGCCTAAGGCATTTTGACCTACGCCCTTAGCGCCTAGCTTGTAGCTGATGATATCGATTCGACGATCGGTTGCGCGAGCAATCGCGTTATAGGCAGCATCAACAGGACCATTACCCGTTGCGGCTTCGGTTTTAATTTCGCCGCCCACTTCGATACGCACAGTCGCCGTAGCAACGCCTTCAGTTGAGTCAGACTGCACCACTAATTGCTGCAATTGATAGTGATTGTCTTCTTCGGCCTGCGCTTCCATAAAGGCTAAGGCTTCTAAATCATAATCAAATACTTGGCCTTTTTTATCTGCCAATTTTAGAAACTCTTCATACAGAGTATCCATATTGTAATCGTGCTCGCTATAGCCCATTTCTTCCATGCGATGCTTGATCACATGGCGACCCGAGCGCGAGGTCATATTCAAGTTGTTGCGATTCAAACCTATGCTTTCTGGCGTCATGATTTCATAGGTATTTTGTGCTTTTAACATGCCATCCTGATGGATGCCCGACGAATGGGTAAAGGCATTCGCACCGACAATCGCCTTGTTCGCCTGCACTGGCATATTGCATAACTGGCTGACTAAATTAGAAGTACGGTGAATTTCTTTGGCATTAATGCCAGTTTCTAGCCCTAACATGCCCTTACGCGTCGCTAAAATCATAGCGATCTCTTCCAGTGAACAGTTACCCGCACGCTCACCTATGCCATTGATCGTACATTCAATTTGACGCGCACCGTGCTGTACAGCAGTAATCGAGTTTGCCACAGATAAACCTAAGTCATCGTGGCAATGCACTGAGATCACTGCTTGGTCGATATTCGGCACCCGATTAAACAAAGTCTGAATGATATTGCCAAACTCGCTTGGCACTGTGTAACCGACCGTATCGGGAATATTAATGGTGCGTGCGCCCGCACGAATGGCGGCTTCTACCATACGGCATAGATTATCGATGGGCGTACGCCCCGCATCCTCACAGGAAAACTCCACATCGTCGGTAAAGCGACGGGCGTATTTCACTGCGCCCACCGCCATCTCTAACACTTGATCGAAGGAGCGCTTCAACTTGCTCTCAACGTGAATCGTTGAGGTCGAGATAAACGTATGGATACGGAATTGATCTGCGACAGACAAGGCCTGCGCCGCTGCATCTATGTCCTTTTCCAATGCACGGGATAAGGCACAAACACGGCTATTTTTGATGGTACGCGCTATGGTCTGCACTGACTCAAAATCACCGGGTGAAGAAACCGGAAAACCCACTTCCATCACATCCACACCCAGACGTTCCAGCGCCATAGCGATCTGTAGTTTTTCTTTGACCGACAAACTTGCGGCTAACGCCTGCTCACCATCACGCAAGGTAGTATCAAATATTATGACTCTGTTAGACATCTCGCTTCTCCATGGAACGTCACCGTTCGTTAGTTAATTTTTGCCGTATTCAGATACAAAAAACCCCGCAACATCGGTGCGGGGTTTGTGAATGCTTTGCCTTTTTATCGAGCGTGCAACACTAAGACCTCCGCGTATAAACCGCGAGAGAGAGAAGGAGGAGGTCGAGTTTGCGGCTAATAATATTCATTTAATTTGTATATTTATTCTGTTTGAATTATTGAGGACGGTTAATATTTAACTTGCCTAGCCGATAGTGTCAACCCTAATTTTTTCATGTTCCACTCATTCAACCTGTCTTAAGGCTAATAACGGTGAGTTTCATCCCCAAATTAGTGATCGATTCCACAGAATTAACCGGCTGTTTGGATTCAGAAATCACTGGGATGTGTTAACTTATTCCCCTTAGAAAAAAATAGTTTTTTATGCAAAAAACGATTAAGAAAAGTTATAATCCCACCTTAGTGATTAGGGATATTAGAACTTACGCATTTTATATGGAGCACAAAATGGATTTTCGCGTCTTGGTACTGAGCCTGTTGTTATGGCTGTTTCCCTTTGGGGCCAGTGCTATAGACCAATTAGATGAACTCACTGAACTCGTCTACCAATATCCCAGTAAAGCACTCACTCAAATAACAGCGTTAGAAAAACAATTTGCGACCAGTGCAAGCTCAGATATCAATCGACTCAGATTAAGTGTATTGAAATGCCAAAACCTACTACAAATAGGGGAAAATGAAGCCGCTATCAACGTCGCTCAATTAGGCGAAGCAAACGCTAAACAACTTAAGCTAGATCAAGTACGACCTTACTTTTTGATTTGCCAAGCCGACGCCAACCTTAGCTATAACAATGTTCAAAATGCCCTACCTTTGCTTGATTCAGCCATTAACCTAGCGCGACGTTACCAGCAACCACAAGCCTTAGTCGATGCTTTACGCTTACGTGGCCAACTCGATACTGACACTGATAACTTCTCCTCTGCTATCGAAGATTTACGCCTCGCGATTGATATTTATCCGGATATTCATGCTCAAACCCAAAATTGGATTTGGCCACCACAGGCCTATGTGTATGCCGCGATGGGAAATTTACTTTATGCCACCCATGATTTCCCCCAAGCCATGTATTACACCAACTTAGGTATACAAAGTGCCGATGCAAAAGGGAAAGTTTTACACTTTATTTTACGCAATGCAGCTCGGATAGCGCTTGATAATCAAGAGTTTGATTACAGTGATAAACTCGAACAACAAGCTAAAGCGCTTTTACCTGAGCTCGGTTCGCCACTTGAACTCGCCTACAGTTATGCCATTTTGGCCTCAATCGCGCTCGATAAAGGCCGCATCGATAATGCCGAAGAATATCTTTCTATCGCGATTAATACGTTTAAAAAACAAAATCAACAATTAGCAACAATGCGTTCAACTCGCCTACTCGCCCAAATTCGTTTTGCTCAGCATCAAGAAGATGCCGCTTTAATCCTCATGAATCACGCTATTGAGCAAGCTGAAAACCTAAAACAATACTCAGATCTCAAAGGGTTTTACGGGATCATGAGCGATCACTACTTAGAAAAAGGGGATTTTAAACAAGCCTATTCTTTCTTGCTCAAACGTTATCGAGCGGCCGAGCTCACCAATCAAGCGATGAATAATGCTCGGATATTGCAGTTTAAGGCCCGTCTAAATCAACAAGATCTGCAGCAGGAGCCAAATAGCACTGCACCAGAAAAAGATTCAATCTTACAAGAGTTAAATGTCGATTGGGCCTATAGCACACTGTTCTTAATCGCGATGGCATTATTGGGCGGAGCTATTTGGTATTTGATTGATAAACAGAATAATCGTGCCCCACATATTGAAGGTAATGAACCTGCGGAAACGCTGCTCCAACAAGTCACATCAACATTAAACAGTGCCAAACAAGGTAATTACCCACTGTCTTTATTATTGTTTAATGCGAGTCAGATCCGTCAAGTTGACCTACCTCTCTTACAGGATGAGCTACAACACAGACTACGGGAGCAAGATAAGTTAATCCGATATTCGATGGATGAAATTGCCATTATCCTGCCGCATACCTCGGCAACTGGTGCTAAAAGAGTCGTTAGTCAGTTGGTTGCTTGCATTCAGCCTTGGCAGGGTTCAAGTAAGGTCAATATTGGTATAGCGGCGATGCAACAGTTTGATACGTTAGAGTCTTTAATTAAGAGAGCCAGTATCAATCAATTGGGCAAGGTTAAAATCAATGAGAATACTTCAAACCATTATTCTCCCGCTAAGTAAGCCGTAATTTCATCGAGAAAAGCATCACCGAAACGACTCAGTTTACGCTCGCCAACCCCGTTAACGGCGAGCATTTCCCCCGCGCTCGTTGGCATCATGGCTGCCATTTCTGCGAGGGTAGCGTCGTTAAAGACTAAATACGGCGGCACATCCTGCTGCTCGGCAATGGTTCTACGCAATAACTTCAACCGTGCGAACAATTTACGGTCATAATTCAACGGTGCTTTAGACTGACTCGCCTTACGTTTTGTGGTTGTTAACTGAATACGCGGTTCAGCAAGCATTAGCGCCACTTCCCCTTTGAGCACAGGCCGTGCCGATGGGTTTAAGGTAATAGAGGAGCCACGAGTCACATCTTGACTCGCCAGTCCCAAGTGGATCAATTGACGGATCACACTCAGCCAATACTCATGGCTCTTGTCTTTACCAATCCCCCAAGTCGTGAGTTTGTCATGCCCTCGATCGACTATCGGTGCGCCTTTCGAGCCGCGCAACACTTCAATTAAGTGATTGATACCAAAACGCTGGCCTAAACGGAAAATACATGACAGCACCTTCTGCGCATCTTCGGTGCCGTTATAACGCTTAGGTGGATCGAGGCAAATGTCGCAGTTGCCACAGGGCTCTAGTGCGCTCTCATCAAAGTAATGCAGCAACACTTGGCGGCGACAGGTCTGCGCCTCGGCAAAGGCGGCCATAGTATTAAGTTTATGGAATTCGACCTGCTGCTGCGACCCAGGTTCAGACTGTTCAATCAAATGTCTGACCCGACCAATATCGGCGGGATCGAACAACATAAAAGCTTCGGCATCGAGCCCATCACGGCCTGCTCGGCCCGTTTCCTGATAATAGGCTTCGATACTTTTCGGGATATCGTAATGCACCACAAAACGCACATTCGACTTGTTAATTCCCATACCGAAAGCCACAGTGGCAACCACGATATCAATTTGATCTTTAAGAAAACTGTCCTGTACTGCTCCACGGTCTTCCTGCGTCATTCCTGCATGATAGGCCTTGGCATTAAAACCTTGCAGGCATAAACGGTCAGCCACTTCATCGACACGGCGACGACTGCTGCAATAAATAATGCCGTTAGTACCATTCTGCTGCGTTAAAAAATGTCGTAACTGATTAGCTGCATTAAGCTTTTCGGCGACTGTATAGCGAATATTGGGCCGATCGAAACTTGAAAGTAAACGGAACGGGTCAATACCGAGCCGCTCACAAATACTCTGTCGAGTCGCCTGATCTGCTGTTGCGGTCAGCGCCATCATGGGCACAAAGGGGAAGAGTTGCTTTAACTGGCCGAGCGCCGCATATTCAGGGCGAAAATCATGACCCCACTGACTGATACAATGCGCCTCATCGATGGCAAACATCGCCAGCTGGATAGACTGCATACGCTCAATAAAATCAGCGGTTAATAAGCGCTCAGGTGACACATAAAGTAACTTCAACTCACCGTGGCGTAGCTGCCTTAATACTTCGGCACTCTGCTCGCGCGGCAAAGAAGAATTCAGATAAGCCGCAGCAACACCGGTTTGCAATAAGCTATCGACTTGATCTTTCATCAAAGAAATCAATGGGGAGACGACAATAGTGATGCCATTCATCATCAAGGCGGGTAACTGATAACACAGACTCTTACCGCCGCCCGTTGGCATGATCACTAAGCAATCTTGCCCGCCGCAGACACGTTCTATCACCTCCCGCTGACCGTCCCTAAAGTCACGGTAACCAAACACCTGCGCGAGGCGTTGCGAGAGCGGATCATCATGCGTGTCGAGTACGAGCTTTTCCATGGATCTTCTATGTCAAAAGTGAGGGGGCCTATTCTATACCCAAACTAGTTCAAAATGCAGGATTCAACGGTAATTTAAAGCGCTTTAGACGAGGCAATTCACCACGATTGCAGCTATTTTAACCCTAGTGGGCTAAGCCAAAAATAACGAACGCGGGGTAAAATACTTTAAAAACTGCCGAAACGGTGTCGTCATTTTAGCGACGGAGTTGCATTAGCCGTAAGCTTCACTGTAGATTAATTGCTCTAAGCCGCACTTTGTTTATCTCAGTGTTGATAACAAATCCAATTACGCCTAATACCGTCACTCAGTGACAAGGACCCCAAAATGACCAGCCCAATCCAAGCCGAAGCTTTGAGAAGAGTCGCAGCAGTATTTGATCAACATGTCCCTTTCCATAATCTACTCGGGCTCGATATCAAACGTTACGATGTCGACGGTGTCGAAGTGGTCATCAATATGAAACCAGAACTTATTGGCAATATCCATCAACAGATCCTCCACGGCGGTGTCACAGCTACAGTACTAGATGTGGTCGGCGGACTTACCGCATTTGCAGGACTGGTCGCAAGCCGTGAAGATTGGACGATTGAAGAATTACAACAACGCCTCCAAACTTTAGGGACGATTGATATGCGCGTCGATTATCTGCGGCCGGGACGCGGCCTCACCTTTACGGGCACGGGCAGCGTCATTCGTGCGGGTAATCGAGTATCAGTATGCCGTATGGAGCTACATAATGAGCAAGGCACGCATATCGCTTTTGGAACAGGGACTTATATGGTGGGTTAGGCGGTTAAATTTAGATGTGTATTACTGCCTTAGGGCTCAAAACTGACTAAGGTAAACGTCTTGATCAACAGGATGTTTACTGACTTTAATCGCCCATTCAATTTTTTGTGGAGATATTCTGTAACGAAAAGAACGCGGCGAATCCCTTGAGTCAGCGGTCAGACACACCTACAATCGCCACCTTGTTGTTCTTCGAAGATGTCTCATGCCAAATCTTGAATACCGCAAAGGGATCCTACTTGCCGTCAGTGCTTACTGTATGTGGGGTTTTGCGCCTTTATATTTCAAATTACTCAACCATGTTTCCGCCACCGAAATTTTGCTCCATCGAGTGATTTGGTCATTCGTGTTTATGCTGATCATTATGCAGTTTATCGGCGGTTTTTCTCGCTTACGCTTACTGTTTAAACAGCCTAAACAGTTGATGGTTCTCACCATTACTTCCATATTGATCGCGGGAAACTGGCTACTATTTATCTGGGCGGTAAATAACGATCACATGCTCGATGCCAGCCTAGGTTACTTCATCAATCCTTTACTCAACGTCTTACTCGGTATGTTATTTCTAGGCGAAAGATTGCGTAAACTGCAATGGTTTGCGGTTTCACTCGCCAGCGCTGGCGTATTGATCCAGTTAATCTCTTTTGGCTCAATTCCCATCGTCTCACTGGCACTCGCGGGTACCTTTGGTTTCTATGCGCTGCTGCGAAAAAAGGTCAATGTGGATGCTAAGGCCGGCTTATTGGTCGAAACCGCAGTGTTATTACCGGTAGCGCTGATTTATCTCGTCGCAACCTTAGACACAGCCACGGCGAGCATGCTAACTAACGATTGGCAATTGAATCTGATGTTAATGGCGGCAGGGATAGTGACTACCATTCCTTTGCTGTGTTTTGCAGGGGCAGCGGTACGTATTCCATTGTCTATGCTCGGCTTTTTCCAATATATTGGTCCGAGTATTATGTTCATCCTCGCGGTGAGTCTGTTCAATGAGCCCTTCGATGCCGAAAAAGGCGTGACCTTCGGCTTTATCTGGAGCGCGCTGCTCGTCTTTACCTTAGATATGGCCTATAAACGCAAAACGGCGTGAGCATTATCACGCCGATAAACACAGTGGCAGAAGTGATGACATATGATGATTACTTCTGTAACTGTGCTAAAAACTCACTCCCTTGCGGTACTGTTAGTAATAAACTGTAGCCTTTAGTCGTTGGCACTAACACTAACTGCGATTTATCTGTTATCGCCAAAAATGCCCTGCCTTTCCCCTGCAACTTAAACCAGCCTAATTGAAACCCTGGCATGCCTATGCCGTTCGTTTTAAAGCTCGGCGCTAAATCTGCCTCTTGCTGCAAATCGACTATGCGCGCCTCGGCAGGCAATAAATCCACGCGAGATAACTGCACTTTATAGAAGGGAACATCCACTGTGAGCTCTGTATCGGTTAACACTAATTCGGCGCTATTCGATTGATAGAAGACCCAAGAAAATCCGCCCATCACCACCAGCAATATACCTAAACTCGCCGACTTCGCTATCTTAGGCATATTTTTTAGCCATAACATCAGCAAGATACCCGCTAAACCGAGCAATAAGACGATAAAACTGAAGATAGAGGTTTGGGTTAAAGGGGCGAGTTCAAAAAATTGAGGACTCATTGGCAGTATCTCCCGTGCAGTGAAGTCTTAATCTGCCAATAAAGACATATTATGTCAATAAAAATGCCAGCGCTAATATGAGTACTAGGCTGGCATTGATTGGATTGATTTAGAACGGCTTAAAGATCGAGCGCGAGAATTTTTGAGCGGCGTTGATAGTTATACAACTGCTTTTTCTTCTGTGGCAGTGCTTCAACATCTTCAATCACAAAACCATGCTCTAAGAACCAGTGAATGCTCCGAGTTGTCAGCGCAAACAAGCGTGAATAACCGCGGTTTCTAGCCTGATTGATAATGTTCTTCAGCAGTAAGCTCCCTCTATCGGCATCGCGATAATCAGGATGCACCACCAAACAAGCAAACTCACCCGCATTGTCCTCTTCAAAAGGGTAGAGCGCAGCGCAACCAATCACTAAACCGTCGCGCTCAATCAACATGAACTGTTCGATTTCAATCTCAAGCTGCTCACGACTACGACGCACCAGAATGCCTTGTTCCTCCAATGGACGGATAAGGTTCAACACACCGCCAATATCGGCGATCGACGCACAGCGTAAACGCTCAGCACTCTCAGTGACGATTTGTGTACCAATCCCTTCGCGGGAAAACAGCTCTTGTAGTAAAGCACCATCTTCAAGGTAGCTAACTAAATGACAACGTGGCACACCATTGCGGCAAGCATCGATACTGGCTTTGAGAAACGCCATAGTGCCAACACAAGCAGACCCTTGCTCGGCCAGCTTGTTCATGATGTTTTGCGCATCATTTGGCATCAACTCGGCAATTACATCGCCATTACGATCGAGAATACCGTTCTGTGAGCTAAAGCCGATCATCTTGTCTGCTTTAAGCTTAATTGCCACTTGAGTCGCGATTTCCTCAGCGGTGAGATTAAAGCTTTCACCAGTAACCGAAGCCGCAATCGGCCCCATCAATACGATGCAGTGATTATCTAACTGACGTTTTAAGCCTTGCACATCAATACGACGCACTTTGCCACTCAGGCAAAAATCCACACCATTATCCACACCCAGTGGTTGAGCAATCACAAAGTTGCCGCTCACTAAGTTAATTTGCGCACCTTGCATCGGCGTATTACTTAAACTCATGGATAAACGCGCTGTGATATCGAATTGCAGTGCACCCGCAACTTGCTTAATCACTTTGAGCGAATCTTCATCCGTGATACGCACACCGTCGTGGTAGGCAGGCGCAATACCGTTGGCGGCTAATGCAGCATCAATCTGCGGCCTAGCGCCATATACCAACACCACTTTGATCCCTAAACTGTGCAGCAGGGCGACATCATTTAAGATGGCGCGGAATTGATTTTGAGCCAAAGCTTCACCGCCAAGCATGACCACAAAAGTTTTACCTCTGTGAGCATTAACATAGGGGGCAGAATGACGAAATCCATCAACCAGTTCAGTGGTACGCACGCGTTATTTACACCTCATTTTTGAGCTGGCAGCGTCACTATGACACACCAGGAATGAATCGCTAACTTTCGCGTATGGTATTGCATTTTAATTCACATATAAAGAATTTATTCTCACTAAAGTGCAGATTTAATGATTTAAAGTGCTTAGAACCGCACTGTTTTATATTTTCAGCAAGTGTTCACACTTTTTTAACTTCACAAGGGATGATTCAGTTGCTTAAGTTTGCGAGGCAATTATCTCAACTTGATGACTAGCCACTAAAAAAAGTGCAAAAAAAGCCCCTTAAATAAGGGGCTTTTCTCGAAACACTAACCAAGGATTACTTGATTTTGGCTTCTTTGTAGATAACGTGCTGACGAATAACTGGATCAAATTTTTTGATTTCCATTTTTTCAGGCATGTTACGCTTGTTTTTTTCAGTTGTGTAGAAGTGACCAGTCTTAGCTGTAGAAACTAATTTGATCTTCTCACGATTACCTTTAGCTTTAGCCATGATCTATTATACCTTCTCGCCACGGGCACGAAGTTCAGCAACAACAACTTCGATACCTTTTTTGTCGATCAGACGGATACCTTTAGTAGATACACGTAACTGTACGAAACGCTTTTCTTCTTCTAACCAAAAACGGTGGTTTTGTAGGTTAGGTAAAAAACGACGACGGGTCGCGTTTTTTGCATGCGAACGGTTGTTACCAACCATCGGCTTCTTGCCAGTAACTTGGCATACTCTTGACATGTCAATCTTCTCCAAAAACAATTTTAACGCTCGAGCATTAATGTGCCTCGTATGGCCGTCGCCCGAGGCACAAAGAGGGCGCATTTTATACACGATCACAGAGTGAAGATCAAGTGTTAGATTAATTAATCCAGCCTCGTTCTGCAAAAGAAACTATCTCTCGATCACCTACAACCATATGGTCCAATAAGGATACGTCTATGGTTGCTAACGCATTTTTTAATCGCTCAGTTATTCGTCGGTCAGCCTGACTGGGCTCGGCAATACCAGACGGATGATTATGACAAACTATAACTGCTGCGGCCTTTTTCTCCAGCACTAAGCTCACCACTTCACGTGGATATACTGAGGCTGAGTCTATTGTGCCGCGGAATAATTCGACAAATTGAATCACTCTATGCTGGCTATCCAGCAGTAAAACTGCGAACACTTCATAGGAGCGATCGGCCAATTGTCGCATTAAATAGTCCCGAGTTAAATCGGGATTTGTCAAAACCTGACCTCTTTGCAGATTTTCCTGCGCTACACGCCGCGCTAATTCGGCCGCAGCTTGAAGCTGGGCGTATTTTACAGGTCCTACGCCCGGAAGTCGACACACCTGATTTCTTGGGGCACAGAGCAGGTTTCTGAGGCCGCCAAACTCGCAAATAAGCGACCTAGCAAGGTCAACCGCGTTTAATCCAGCTAAACCGTTACGCAGCAATACTGCCAGTAATTCAGCATCCGAGAGATGCGCAGCTCCTTTTTGTAACAGTTTATCTCTGGGACCTTCACCCTCAGGCCAATCTTTAATCCCCATGTGACCTCCCTGTCATCTCACATATTTTCACTTTACTGAGTATGGACGAGATTTTTTGAACTGGGATAGTCACTAAAATTCACCACTTTGTGATATTGTTGCCAGCATTATTTCTATCTCGGATGATGTCTGTGAGTCTGACAAATAAAAACGTCCTGCTGGGCATTGGCGGCGGTATTGCGGCCTATAAAAGTGCTGATTTAGTACGTCGCTTGAAAGAGCGTGGTTTTGATGTGCGCGTGGTGATGAGCCAAAGTGCGATGGAATTTATCACGCCTCTGACGCTGCAAGCGTTGTCTGGACATCCAGTGGCATCTAGCTTGCTCGACCCCGCAGCAGAAGCAGCCATGGGTCATATAGAACTTGCTCGTTGGGCAGATCTCGTCATCATCGCCCCTGCAACCGCAAACCTATTGGCGCGGATTAATGCAGGCATGGCCGATGAGCTAATCACCACCACATGTCTTGCCACTGAGGCGCCAATTGCCCTGTGTCCAGCAATGAATCAGCAGATGTACCGCAATCTGGCTACGCAGGCGAATTTAACTAGCCTAGCATCACGTGATTTTACACTTTGGGGACCCGCCAGTGGCAGTCAGGCCTGTGGTGAAGTGGGGCCTGGACGCATGCTCGAACCGCTAGAAATTGCCGAGCTAGCCAGTGATTTTTTTGCAACAAAAGAAGTCTCTGCGCTGCCTCTTGCTGGCCAGTCGGTGCTGATCACCGCCGGACCAACCCGTGAAGCAATTGATCCCGTCAGATACATTTCAAATCACAGTTCTGGAAAAATGGGCTTTGCACTGGCTAAAGCCGCGGCAGATATGGGTGCAGCAGTAACCTTAGTCTCAGGCCCCGTAAATTTAAATACTCCTGAAGGCGTGGTACGCATTGATGTTGAATCGGCGCAAAATATGCTCGATGCTGTTATGGATAACGTTGATAAAAAAGATATTTTTATTGGCTGCGCCGCCGTTGCAGACTACCGCATTAGCGATATTGCTACCTGTAAGATCAAAAAATCGACCGAAGAAATGCAACTTGCGCTGGTGAGGAATCCTGATATCTTAGCCACGGTTGCGAGCTTACCTAACCGTCCTTTTGTGGTGGGATTTGCCGCCGAAACCCATGATGTAGAAGCCTATGCGCGCGATAAGCTCAAACGTAAAAACTTGAACATGATCGCCGCAAACGACGTTTCCATTGCTGGCCTAGGCTTTAATGCCGATGCTAATGCCCTGCGTGTTTTCTGGCCGCACGGCAGTCAAGATTTGCCTGCTACTGACAAACTCACGTTGGCACGGCAATTACTTTCGTTGATAGTGAAAGAAAAAACAAATACATGAAAACACCGATTGAATTAAAAATTCTCGACTCCCGTATCGGCTCAGAATTTCCCTTGCCCGCTTACGCCACCGCAGGCAGTGCAGGCATGGATCTTCGCGCCATGATAGACACGGCTTTAACCATAGCACCGGGTGAAACAGTGCTCATTCCCACGGGGATTGCCATTCATGTGGCCGACCCAGGACTTGCAGCGGTGATTTTACCGCGCTCAGGCCTGGGCCATAAACACGGTATCGTACTGGGGAATCTAGTCGGACTCATAGATTCAGATTACCAAGGCCCCTTAATGGTATCTTGTTGGAATCGTGGTGACAGTCCATTCACCTTAGAAATGGGCGATCGTCTCGCGCAACTGGTGTTTGTTCCTGTGGTACAAGCACAATTCAAACTCGTTGATGAGTTCGACAGCTCAGACCGTGGTGAAGGCGGATTTGGCCATTCAGGCACTAAATAATCCCCTAAGTCGTTATTGAGCCAAGGATACTGCAATGGCTGTAAGCCCAAAAATTAATCGTCGTGAACACATTCTGCAATGTCTAGCGCAGATGCTAGAAACCAACCCAGGACAAAGGATCACCACAGCGAAACTGGCCTCAGAAGTCGGTGTATCGGAAGCCGCACTGTATCGCCACTTCCCGAGTAAAGCGCGGATGTTCGAAGGCTTAATCGAATTTATCGAAGAGTCGTTATTGTCGCGCATCAATTTAATCATGGATGACGAAAAAGACACCATGAAGCGCTGCCAGTTGGTACTGCAACTGCTGCTGATCTTTGCCGAGCGTAACCCAGGAATTTCCCGCGTTCTCAACGGTGATGCTCTACTCGGTGAAAATGAACGCCTGCGAAGCCGTATTGGTAACTTATTTGCCAAAATTGAAACCCAGTTAAAGCAAATTTTACGGGAAAAAACCCTGCGAGAAGGTAAAGGCTTCAACTTAGACGAAGCCATATTAGCCAATTTACTGTTAGCCTTTGCCGAAGGCCGCATCGCCCAATTTGTACGAAGTGAATTCAAACTCAAACCGACGACACACTTCGATGAACAGTGGCGTTTTATCCAGCACCAACTTTTACAAAGCTAATGATTTTTCAACATAAAGGACGGTAACTATCGTCCTTTATGTTCGATATTCCTTCCTTGTTTCACTCCATCTTTTGTTTTATCCTCGAAAAACATTTTAAGAACAAAAAACACAATGATTTTACAAGGATGTCAGATGAAACTCTTCCGATTAGCCGCATTGGCGACACTTTGCTTACCAATACTTCCAATATCCACCTTTGCAGCCAATAGCTCCAACGCGAATGCGTTATCGCAAGCACAGTTATTCAGCAAAGGTGATGAGTACTCGGATGTAAAAATATCGCCTACGGGTAAATACTTAAGCGCGATCACAAGTGTCGAAGGTAAAAACGTTCTCTTAGTCTTAGATACCCAAACCAAAAAACTCCTCAATGCGATACGTTTTCCCGATAATGCTCAAGTCGGCGACTATGAATGGGCCAACAGTGAGCGATTGGTATTGGCAAAAGAATACCTAAAAGGCTGGCAAGACACACCTATCTACTACGGTGAATTGATGGCGGTAAATGCCGATGGTTCACGAAAAGCGTATTTATTCGGCTTCGAGAGTGGCGAGCAACAAACAGGTTCAAATATCAAGAAAAATACCCCTATGCGGGCGAGCGCGTTTATCCTCGATCCTCTGCCAGATGATGAACGCTACATGTTAGTCAATGCTATTCCATGGAATGATAGGATCAATCTTGACTTTGAACTATCACAAGATGTCTATCGCGTAGACTTGTTCAATGGCACACGTAAACGCATCACAGGCTCACCTATCGGCAGAGCCCGTTTTATGACAGACCATCAAGGTGAAGTCCGCTTCGTTGCCGGTGAGGACAATAAAAACATTACTAAAGTGTTCTACCGCAAAGACGGTAACTGGGTAAATACCGATAAACTAAATCTAGGTCTTGCTGATTTTAAACCACTCTCCTTTGCCGATGATAAAAATACAATTTATGCAGCAGGACGCTCCCAAGGTGAAACCTTAGGGGTTTATAAAATTAATCTCGAAACGGGCGATAAAACTGAAATCATTCAGGATGAAAACGTTGACCCTAGCAACTTTTGGATTAACGGCACCAATAAACAACTTTACGCCGTCGAGTTTGAAAATGGTTACCCAAGTTATGCCTTTGTCGATAATGAGGATTCGCACGCTAAATTGCTAAAAGATCTGCTGGGTGCTCTCCCCGGTCACCAAGTACGAATTGTTAGCGAAACCCGAGATGCAGCAAAACTCGTCGTACTTGCGTTTAACGATCGAAACCCTGGCGATTACTACATATTTGATACGAAAACACTAAAACTTGAATATCTAGCCGCCGCTAAAAAATGGCTCAACCCAGAGCAAATGGCTGATGTTAAACCCATCAGTTTCACCAGCCGTGATGGCAAACAACTCCATGGATATCTAACGCTTCCCTTTGGTAAAGAAACTAAAAACCTACCCTTAGTCGTCAATCCACATGGTGGTCCACACGGTATCCGTGACTGGTGGGGCTTTGACCCACAAAACCAATATCTAGCAAGCCAAGGCATAGCCGTTCTACAGGTCAACTTCCGTGGTTCAGGCGGATATGGCGATCAATTTGAACGCGCTGGCTATCAAAAATGGGGCTCAGATATTCAGCATGACATTATCGACGCAACCCAGTACGTCATTGACCAAGGTTTTGCCGATAAGGAGCGCATCTGTATCGTTGGCGGCAGTTTTGGTGGTTACAGCGCCTTGCAGAGCGCTGTGCTTGCGCCAGATATGTTTAAATGCGCCATAGGTGTAGCTGGCGTATATGATCTTGAATTGATGTTTAATAAAGGCGATGTCGCCAACAGCCGTTCTGGTACTAGCTATCTCAAGGATGTGCTTGGCCAAGATAAAGCGGTACTTAAAGCAATGTCTCCTTCTGAAAACGTCGATAAACTCAAAGCAAACATACTATTGGTGCATGGTGGTGAAGATGATCGAGCGCCAATTGAGCAACTCGAATCCCTCGAAAAAGCCCTAAAAGCTCACCATTATCCTTACCAAAAACTGGTGATGGACAATGAAGGCCACGGTTTTTATAACGATGAGCATAGAGCGAAATACTATGAAAAAATGCTCAGTTTCCTAAAAACCAATCTGAAACTTTAGAATTAACTCAAACTTGCCGACACTGCTAGGCTAAACTCGATTGGCAGTGGCAGATTTAAAGCCGATATCCGATAAGGACTATCGGCTTTTTCATGTGGCCTATGCGCGTTTTCGGTATGAATTGTCTGCAATTCGCGCTATCCTCCTCCCCCTATTCTTGCCCTAGCGAGAATAACAATAATTTGTATCTGATGCTGAACAGCCCTAGTACTACACGATGATCAGCATAGGTTTTCTGTTATAGCCGCTACGACGTAGTGGAGGATAAGATGGCATTAAGTGAAGCAGCAGTAAAAGTACAAGCCGCGTTATTAGAACGTGGACTTGAAACCCCAATGCTCCCAAGCGTTTACAGCAGTGAAGAACGTAAAGACAAGATTGAACATCATATGAAAGAAATCCTGACATTAATGTCATTGGATCTGTCAGACGATAGCCTTGCCGATACGCCGCGCCGCATTGCTAAAATGTACGTCGATGAAATCTTCTCCGGCTTAGATTATGCGAACTTCCCTAAGATAACTGTGATCGACAATAAGATGGGCTTCGATGAAATGGTGCGAGTGCAAGACATTAGCCTTACCAGCACCTGCGAACATCATTTAGTGACGATCGATGGCACTGCGACCATAGCTTATCTACCACGCAAAAAAATCATTGGTTTATCAAAGATTAACCGTATTGTGCGTTTCTTTGCCCAACGTCCACAAGTGCAAGAGCGTTTGACTCAGCAAGTGTTAGTCGCGCTGCAAACCTTACTCGAAACCAAAGACGTTGCCGTTAAAATGGATGCCGTGCATTACTGTGTCAAATCCCGTGGAGTGATGGACTCCACCAGTTCGACCACTACCACAGCGCTGGGTGGTATTTTCAAATCTAACCCTGCGACCCGCGCCGAATTTTTGCACCAGTCTAAATAAATGTATTGAAACTTAACGCTATTTAAAACGTGTCGAAATCAATAGCAACCAATACAGCTCAATAAAAAACGCTGCGATTCCTTCTATAGAATCGCAGCGTTTTTTTGTTTTCATACCAACTCAATCAAACCTTTCTCAACCTAGCTAAGATCAATGCTGGCTGATTAACTGATTTCACCAAGCCTGCGATAGCCGCTTGATCAATACCAGCCGTCAAACACTAGACTTAAATGCCATATTGCTCGCGGTACTGGCTCACGGCGGCAAGTTGCACTTCCATCCCTGGTTTTTCAGACAAATAACTGATTAGGTCGGCGAGTTTAATAATTGCCACTATGCCACAACCAAAATCACGCTCAACTTCTTGGATGGCCGATAACTCGCCCTTGCCTTTCTCTTGTCTGTCTAAAGCAATCAACACACCGGCTAATTGTGCTTTATGGGCTTCGATGATTTCCATCGACTCACGAATTGCAGTACCTGCGGTGATCACATCATCCACCAACATAACGCGGCCTTTCAGCTCGCTTCCGACTAAGCTGCCACCTTCGCCGTGATCTTTTTTCTCTTTGCGGTTAAAGCAGTAAGGGATATCGATATCGTGGTGTTCACACAGGGCAACCGCCGTTGTGGTAGCAATTGGAATACCTTTGTAAGCAGGGCCAAACAGCAAGTCGTAATCAATGCCAGAATCCACTAACGCAGCGGCATAAAAACGGCCTAAACGTGCTAAATCACGGCCAGTATTGAACAAACCCGCATTGAAGAAATAAGGACTGATACGGCCCGATTTAAGGGTAAATTCGCCAAATCGCAACACCTGACGTTCTAGGGCAAATTCAATAAACTCACGTTGATAAGCTTTCACAATATCTCCTTACGACTTTGTCTTTATTGGTTTTGTATTATGGGGAATTTTTATTCGGTACAGAGCTTGCACTACACTAGCATCTTGCTGCAGATAAAAAGCTGCAGTTAATAAAAAGCCCCGCACTCTATAACATGACGGGGCTTTTTCATCACCACAATATTAGTTCAGTGCGGCTTTCTGCACATCGACGATTTCACGAATACTGTTCTTCGCCAATGCCAACAGTTCGAGTAATTCTTCGTGGCTGAATGGCTCGCCTTCGGCGGTGCCTTGAATTTCGATGATCTTACCCGTTTCTGTCATCACGACGTTCATGTCAGTTTCAGCGGCGCTGTCTTCGATATATTCTAGATCGCTTATCGCTTCACCCTTGTAAATACCTACGCTGACAGCAGCGATAAGGAATTTCAGCGGGTTAGATTTAATGATGCCTTTACCACGCGCCCAGTTCAACGCATCCACTAAGGCCACACAGGCGCCAGTGATAGAGGCAGTGCGTGTGCCACCGTCAGCTTGGATCACATCACAGTCGATCACGATAGTGTTTTCGCCTAGGGCTTTCATATCCACACAGGCGCGTAGGGCACGACCGATAAGACGTTGAATTTCTTGCGTACGGCCAGATTGCTTACCGCGAGCGGCTTCACGATCCATACGGCTATGGGTCGAACGTGGCAACATGCCGTATTCCGCCGTCACCCAGCCTTGACCCTGACCTTTAAGGAAACGTGGCACACCTTCAGTAAAACTGGCGGTACAAAGCACTTTGGTTTCGCCAAATTCCACTAACACAGAACCTTCGGCATGGGCCGTAAACTGGCGAGTGATAGTGATGGGACGAGTTTGTGCTGGCGTTCTGTTACTTGGACGCATGCGAGATTCCTGTATTCTGAGTCATTGACCGATTTTGGCTGCATATTATAAGGGCTTGAGCCTTAGGATGCCATGCTTAGGGTGATTCTCTGGCAAACTCATCACACTCAAACACCTAATCCCGGTCGCTATTGGCGGTATGCCTTTAATCCTAAAGCCATTGACTCTATAATCGCCTCTCATTATGACGATTACACCATTAGGACAACCCATGATCCAAAGCATGACAGCCTACGCTCGCATCGAGCACAAAGCACAATGGGGCACTGCCTCCTGGGAAATTCGCTCAGTCAATCAACGTTATCTCGAAACTTACCTACGTTTACCCGAGCAATTCCGCAGCTTCGAACCCGTACTGCGCGACCGCCTTCGTAAACGTTTAAGCCGCGGCAAAGTGGAAGTCAATTTGCGCTACGAGCTGGCAGACAACAGCAATAACGAGCTGCAGTTGAATCAAGCGCTAGCAAAACAGCTATTAGGCGCCGCCACTTGGCTCAAGCAAGAAGCGGGACAAGGCGATGTCAATCTTACCGACATCCTACGCTGGCCGGGCGTGCTAGCGAGCGGTGAACAAGATATGGATGCGATCGGCGCCGATCTGATGACAGCCTTCGATTCAGCCATAGATCAATTCATCGAAGCCCGTGGCCGTGAAGGCGAAGCCATCAAAGACATGCTGCTAAGTCGCTTAGATGGCGTGAGCGAGCAAATCGCCGTCGTACGCGAGCACATGCCTACTGTGATGCTATATCAACGCGAAAAGCTCACCAACCGCCTTGCAGAAATCAAAGGTGAACTCGACCCAGCCCGCATCGAGCAAGAAATGGTGCTACTGGCACAGAAACAAGATGTGGCCGAAGAAATGGATCGCCTCGAAGCGCATGTGGCCGAAGCCCGCCGCATCCTCAAAAAAGGCGGCAGCGAAGGTCGCCGTTTAGATTTTATGATGCAAGAATTTAACCGCGAATCGAACACGCTCGCCTCTAAATCCATCAGCACTGAGATCACCTCAGCCGCAGTGGAACTTAAAGTTCTTATCGAGCAAATGCGCGAGCAGATCCAAAATGTCGAATGATATCCACAACCATCCATTAATCATCATTAATTATTGTTTTTAATCAGTTTTAATATATAAACCGTCTACTAACATCCATCTATACCCACCACTACCCACAACTATATGGTGGGTATATTGGTGGGTATGCTACAATAAACCCGATCATCAGCGGTGGGTATTATTGGCTTTCATAAAAGCAACCTTAAGGTCATGATGGGGAATGGATTTATGGGAAAACTGACAGTAAAAGAGATTGAGTCCAAGGCAAAAGGAGAGCCAGGCCGGTATGCAGATGGAAACGGTCTGTATTTTGTTGTCCCAAAACTTGGCGTTCCATATTGGATGCTCCGTTACACGGCGCAATCTAAACGCAAAGAAATGACCTTAGCAAAATACAGTGATATGTCTCTTGCTGATGCGCGTGCAGAAGCTGCTACCAAAATGAAACAGTTTCGCGATGGTCTCGACCCGCTCGTAGCCAAAAAACGTGCAGAGCAATCTCAAATCAAAACTGTTGATGAGCTTTTTGCTGATTGGCACCTTGGTAACATCAATCGACTTAAATACGCCAATATTCCAGAACGTATCTATCGCAAGGATATCGCGCCGCATATAGGCAGCTTTAATATCGATACTGTTACAGCTAGAGATATCAGAGACATCCTCAAAACTATCGCCGCGACAGGCCGCCCCGCCATCGCAAACGATGCTCTAATGTACTGTAAGCAGCTTTTTAATCACGGCATAAAACTAGATTTACTTGGTGCAAATCCAGCCAGTGCATTTTCTATATCAGATGCTGGTGGCTTAGAAAAAAGTAAAGACCGCGCTTTAACGCTAGAGGAAGTCACAACGTTTTTTAAGATCGCTAGGGAAAATAGTGACAGTTTTAGCCGTGACAATTACCTAGCCTGCGCACTACTGATTACATTGGGAGTACGTAAGTCTGAGTTAGCTGAAGCGCCTTGGAAGGAGTTTAATCTTGATGAGAAGGTGTGGAATCTGTCCAAAGACAGAAGCAAATCAGGAGTGGGTATTGCGATTCCATTGCCTCCCATAGTGATGGAATGGCTAAATGAGTTAAAAATCAGAGCCTGTGGTTCCGAATATGTTTTTCCAAGCAGACGCTCCAGTAAAAATCCCCATATGGGCCCTGATACGCTAAACCGAGCAATCACTAAACTATTTGGCCACGAAGCCGGTAAGAAAAAACAACCCCCAAACTTAATGGGTGATATGCCCCACTTCACAGTGCACGATCTACGTCGTACCTGCCGCACCCTGCTTGCCAAACAAGGTACGCCAGGACACGTTGCTGAACGTTGCCTCAACCACAAACTGAAGGGTGTTGAAGGGATTTATAACCAGCATGATTATTTCGATGAACGAAGGGAAGCGTTAGAAAAATTGTCGCAATATTTGAAGGATATTATCAACACGCCTAAAAAGGCTAATTGATAATTATTTATATGCAATGACTCATAAACGATCTGACAGCTCTGATGGTGCTGTTAGATCGATTCGTAGAAGCGAGAACCATCAAAGTCATTTTGGGACAAAAATAATTTAGTGTTAAAATGCGAACTAGTAAGTCTCAGATTAAGATTATTATAGGTTAACGTACTAGCTAACAGGTACGTCCGAATTGAGCTAATTGTTAGCGCTTTGACGCTCCGAATTCTCCTTTAGCTTCCAGCGAACTATTGATTGCGCAGCGATAAACCCCTTTCCGTACCACGACTCGTAGCTCGATGAAATCGGATATTTATGGTGAACATCAACGAAGTCATCCCACCATGGATTTTCTTGTGCTGGAAACTCGATTACCGATCCAGGAAATACATTGCCACTGAGAAGATCGTTGAACTTATCTTCCGGCAGAATCCTTCCCCCGCAGGAGGTGCAGAGTAGGCTCTTTTGGAGAACCAATATTAGTCGGTACATGCTGAATATTTGACTTTGGCCACCTGCGCCAACATAGTCACTAATGTGCCAGACTCGACTAAAAATCTTGTACTTGTAGTCGGACAACTTAAGCAGCAGAAAGACTTCACCCACTTTCGATAACGACCTAATGAAATAGAGTCTGTTTGGTGCCAGAGCCTCAATTTCATCCAAGTAATCGAGCGGATCGTAATGTGTTATCTCAGATTCTCTAAAAGGCGCTTCCTTTCCCTCAATAAGCCAGTTTCTATTTACCCCAAATGTGACGCAGAAATGGTCAATAAATTCAAATGACGGTTCTTGTCGACCAAGAAACACACTCTCAAGTTCGCCAACGGAATGAAGTTTCATCAGCTGTGCCAAGCCTGCAATAGTGTATCTACCATAAGTTCTCTTCTCGTTCAGCAGTTCGAGAACTTGGTTGAATCGCTTGACGATGTTCGCGACTTCTGAATTCGGCTGAATGTTTTTTGCAGGTAGAGATTGCGTTTGAACAACTTCGACACGCACTGCTGAAGTGGGACTTGGTTGAGTTGAATTTGCCTCAGACCTTGAATGCTTTAATAGCCAACCTCCAATTACCAATATAGCACTCACTCCTACACCGGAGAATAGCCATTCTTTATTCTTCAGAATGAAATCGATCAACTAAAATTCCCTGTGTATTGAGCGCTAACACGCACTTAAGAGGTTGGCAACGCATCAGACACACAACAATAACTATTGCGATTCAACGAGACAGGAAATGCCACTCATTCCCAGTCCCTCCTGAAGCGATTATTATATGACCCCCTGCCCTACTTATCATTTTCGACATTTAAATGTTACATTAACCTTACAATGCAAAATACGGTATAAACTAAAGGCTCACAAAAAAGGAGGTTAATGTGTCTAATTATATTATTAACAAAAATGCGCAAAGCAATGGCGATCATGAAGTTCACAATACAACAACTGGTTGCTCCTACATGCCAAACGCAGAAAATCAAATCGATTTAGGTTCTCATCTCACATGCTCAGGCGCTGTACTCGCTGCTAGAAAAACGTGGCCTGAAGCAAAAATCAACGGTTGCTATTATTGTTGCAATCCTTGCCACACTAGTTAAGTAACTCTGGGGGTAACTTTGTTTACCCCCATAACGTTTTAGTATTTATGTGCTACGCTGTTTACAGCGCATAAATCGCTTGTTGGACTTGACCGCTAAAATCTTAATATAGATTGGTATAAATGATGTCATAAGAATTTGCTTTTTTGCGGCACACCATACAATTTTGCACGTAAAAATTTGATACTAAATAGCTTTTAATTCTCTCTAACTCACGTTTGACTGACTAATGCGCGTGGTTCATTGCTATCCAGATTCAGACGGCTACACGCCCCCTTCATCGGCTAAAATTTGGTCATCTAGATAGATCACATGTACCAAACTAGGCTCGTCGCTAACAAACTTTGGGGTATTTTTGTTTTAGTATTTAGTATATTAAGTGGTGTCAGCTCTGATTAAACCTTGAATTACAAGTGACAGATTGCGTCTTGACTAACCCAATTTATAGTTAATTGGGTTGATGATAACTCCATGTTGTTGCGTTACGAAGCATAATCCTCAAGGCTTACACCGACCTCAACGCGCATCATAAAGCCTCTCTGCCGTTATCCATAAATCCGATGGATTACAATTCAGCGCTTGGGCTAGTTTCCACACAGAAGCTATAGATGCCTTCGCGACACCACGTTCAATGCTTGATACAAACGAACGAGCAAGTTCAGCCTTATCAGCAAGCCCCTCTTGGTTATAGCCTAGCTCGACTCGACGTAACTTAACTGCCCGACCAAAAGCCACCCCCATCTTTAACACTTCATCATCATTCACTAGAGAACCCCAGGATATTGAATACCGGATAATTCTCACGGACACATGATAGACAAACCACGCTACAAACATTACATTTAGACCTGTATAGTGGTCATTTAGCCATTTTACATTAAGAACACCCACCGATAGAAAGTAAATGTCTTCTTTCGGAACAAACAGTGTCTTCAAACACGCGAATTAAAAAGGAGTTACACATGTCAGTCGTTAAAACCATGTCAATCATAGGAATGGTGTTTTTCCCATTATGCTTAATCCTTGCTTCTGCATTTGCAGAAATCGATCTAGAAGCTTCAGCTGGATGGGGGATCTTTGCCGCCATGTATGGGATTGGGTATTCCATCACTGTTTTTGTTAAAACTAAAAATGCAGCTAATAGCGCAACTTAAACATTCAATTGTGCCCCTTGTATGGATAGGGGCCTCAATCTACTGATTACCAATCAGCTAGTAGCACAGTGCAATACCGTCCATAGCGAAGATTAGAGCTATAAATGCGAATGCCAATTTACAGCAGACTAAACAATATAAATATTCCATTTAATGCCCATCATCGTTAGCGGTTTATCACTAATTTAAGGTGTATTTAAAATGAATAAATTGCTTTTTGCTTTTGCACTGCTCGGAATGACTAGTGCTTGCAGTGATTCTAAACCGAATGTTGAAATTGAAGTTTACGACAGGGCGGGCTTGTATATGAAATCAATCGAAGTGAAGGTCAAGGCTATTGAAGATGATGTCATCATAAACGACATCATTGTAAACAGAGGCAACTGTGAAAGCCTTTTCGAGAAAAAAGGTTTTCCCAAACAGCTTAAATTTGGTCAATCTACTTCTGTCTCTTATGGAGGCTCGTGTGATCTAACGCAAGTTGACGTAGTAACCAATAATGGGAGTTGGACAGTTACCTACTGAGTTAGCCTTAATATGATACAGGAGGTGCTAACCCCTTATGCCACCTAACTAATTAGGCGGTAACTTTAGCACCTCAGTACTGGCAATCTTAAAGAGTTAAAAGAACCCTATCCTGAAAAACGCATAAAAAAGCCTCAATCAAGAGGCTTAATGTTATTGGGTCGCTTCAACGAACAACAAATCAAACTTGTGCTTTTAACTGCAGCCAAACTTGGCTAGCTTTCTAAGCCGCCTGTGAGACGGTGAACCTTAACGTAGTTGCAGGTAATAAACTGATTATTTTCCAAGCTGCCTGTACGGCAGTGAACTTGCTGAACTCATAATTAAAGCTAGCAATACCTTTCTAAGCTGCCTGTACGGCAGTGAAGCGGCATTAAGACTGCTGCTCATAAATCCAGTGTTTCTAAGCTGCCTGTACGGCAGTGAACAATATTAAATATTCTGCCTTACATTTCCATAATTTCTAAGCTGCCTGTACGGCAGTGAACTCTGCGCTTTGCATGAGTAACTGCTGCAAACTTTTCTAAGCGGCCTGTACGGCAGTGAACAAAGTGCCATATCCGTTCTCCAGTGTGTACATTTTCTAAGCTGCCTGTACGGCAGTGAACAATCCGCCATTGATGAATGCTTGTTTTAATATTTTCTAAGCTGCCTGTACGGCAGTGAACTCCAAAGTCAGGCAAGATTCTGGGGTCGTACTTTTCTAAGCTGCCTGTACGGCAGTGAACGTGCTCGGCTACCACGCCGAACAGACAAGCAATTTCTAAGCTGCCTGTACGGCAGTGAACATATTGCAGCAAGGGCGTCAATCTGCGCGTAATTTCTAAGCTGCCTGTACGGCAGTGAACAAACAGTGATCGCCTCAGTCGCGTTCCAGTACTTTCTAAGCTGCCTGTACGGCAGTGAACGAGACAATGATGTTAGACTATTGTAACTCGTGTTTCTAAGCTGCCTGTACGGCAGTGAACAATGGGTTGAAGGTGAAACTGATAGTAATACATTTCTAAGCTGCCTGTACGGCAGTGAACCCAAGCGCATTGCAGGCGAGAAAGCTGTACAATTTCTAAGCTGCCTGTACGGCAGTGAACATTGGACGAAAATAGGTGAATACTCATCTATTTTTCTAAGCTGCCTGTACGGCAGTGAACCTGATGTTGAAACTGATTCAACGCCTAGCGACTTTCTAAGCTGCCTGTACGGCAGTGAACTTCCAAACTCCACCTTTGCCATTGTCTCTAGCTTTCTAAGCTGCCTGTACGGCAGTGAACATGCTTTATCTATCTGAGCGCATCTTAAAACATTTCTAAGCTGCCTGTACGGCAGTGAACTCTGCGGATCTTTTTTACGGTGTTTTCGTGGCTTTCTAAGCTGCCTGTACGGCAGTGAACATGCTGCTGCAGCATTTGATATCGTGCTTGGATTTCTAAGCTGCCTGTACGGCAGTGAACTTAGCGCATTCGCAGAGCCGATCCCAATGCTTTTTCTAAGCTGCCTGTACGGCAGTGAACCTTTACAGACTTCTGGCGGCTCTACGGGTGGCTTTCTAAGCTGCCTGTACGGCAGTGAACAAATGTCTCAGTGCGTAGCAATTAATGAAGCATTTCTAAGCTGCCTGCACGGCAGTGAACAAATGTCTCAGTGCGTAGCAATTAATGAAGCATTTCTAAGCTGCCTGCACGGCAGTGAACACGCTTCTAAGAAGAACGCCCGTTCAAATAACTTTCTAAGCTGCCTGTACGGCAGTGAACGTTAGCTGCGTGATGTAGTTAATTTGCGTAGTTTTCTAAGCTGCCTGTACGGCAGTGAACACTTAACGCAGTCTGATAGCTCATTCACTAACTTTCTAAGCTGCCTGTACGGCAGTGAACACGCCAGCATAAGCCGCTGTATATGCTTCCGTTTTCTAAGCTGCCTGTACGGCAGTGAACTTTTCGGCACAGGTCATGGTGGATTTTCTACCTTTCTAAGCTGCCTGTACGGCAGTGAACTTCCAATCGTATTTAGTGTAATCCTCAGGAGTTTTCTAAGCTGCCTGTACGGCAGTGAACGGGCAGTCGTGAGGCTGCTACCTGATTCAGTTTTTCTAAGCTGCCTGTACGGCAGTGAACATCACTTGGTGATGAATAGAGGAAGTCTGACTTTTCTAAGCTGCCTGTACGGCAGTGAACAAAACAAGGCGGATGGGATCACATATCCGAATTTTCTAAGCTGCCTGTACGGCAGTGAACTTGTAACGAGCCATTGTCGATCCCCTTATGCTTTTCTAAGCTGCCTGTACGGCAGTGAACGGTTAGGTCAATATTAAAACCAGCAGCACCTATTTCTAAGCTGCCTGTACGGCAGTGAACAAATCACTGATACGTACATCGAAGGCCGCAATTTTCTAAGCTGCCTGTACGGCAGTGAACTGCCTCGCGCTGAACGCTAAGCATGTTTTCAATTTCTAAGCTGCCTGTACGGCAGTGAACATTTTGTGTTAGATATTTTCGCCAAAGTGCTGTTTCTAAGCTGCCTGTACGGCAGTGAACTATCATCTACATCAATGGATATCATCTGCTCATTTCTAAGCTGCCTGTACGGCAGTGAACCTTTGTGTATTACTATTTTGATGTTTCTCGTTTTTCTAAGCTGCCTGTACGGCAGTGAACCACAGCCTGCGCCGACTTTAACCATTCTATACTTTCTAAGCTGCCTGTACGGCAGTGAACAATAAAAGCGAATCAAAGTTAGGCAAGGCTATTTTCTAAGCTGCCTGTACGGCAGTGAACACCAAAACCTGTTGAATCTCCCGCTTGAAACTTTTCTAAGCTGCCTGTACGGCAGTGAACCTAGCAATCCAGTGAATTGACCAACTGTTTCATTTCTAAGCTGCCTGTACGGCAGTGAACGATTATATTTTGGGGGTTTAATGCCAGTTAAATTTCTAAGCTGCCTGTACGGCAGTGAACTTCTTTGTAAGAATCATTCGACCACGAAAAGGTTTCTAAGCTGCCTGTACGGCAGTGAACCATATCGGTGATGTGGAGCGGCTTACTCAAGCTTTCTAAGCTGCCTGTACGGCAGTGAACAAACGAGCAAGCCAGTTGATTTAAGTGGGGTATTTCTAAGCTGCCTGTACGGCAGTGAACTCGTTGTTAAAAGTTATATCATCCACTAAGATTTTCTAAGCTGCCTGTACGGCAGTGAACAAAACGCAATTGCGTGTTTTTGTGACCAATAATTTCTAAGCTGCCTGTACGGCAGTGAACGGTTAGAATCTGCCTCGTTTACGAGCCTGTATTTTCTAAGCTGCCTGTACGGCAGTGAACGGCTCATAGCGAGTGCACTCCGGCGCGGCCAATTTCTAAGCTGCCTGTACGGCAGTGAACTGCCTTTAATCTTGTTGAGGATGTCGACAATCTTTCTAAGCTGCCTGTACGGCAGTGAACGCTTCTAAAGCTGGCAGAATTGTGAACCATATTTTCTAAGCTGCCTGTACGGCAGTGAACTGTCATTTTGACAGTTCCCGGCTTGCCATATATTTCTAAGCTGCCTGTACGGCAGTGAACTTTGGCGCATCGGAAAAACCAGATTACATCTTTTTCTAAGCTGCCTGTACGGCAGTGAACCCTAACAAAACCGCTAGCCAGTTGCTCATGCTTTTCTAAGCTGCCTGTACGGCAGTGAACAAACATTGAGTGTTTAGTTTCGACATAGTTAATTTCTAAGCTGCCTGTACGGCAGTGAACTCACTGGTGAAGAGGTTCCTGATGTCTCTGTGTTTCTAAGCTGCCTGTACGGCAGTGAACAAGCCGACGATGAAAATGAAAAACACCATAATTTTCTAAGCTGCCTGTACGGCAGTGAACAAAATAGTGCCACGATGCCTCACCCCGTAAATTTTCTAAGCTGCCTGTACGGCAGTGAACATCACTAGGCCAAAGCGGTCATTGGTGGTGATTTTCTAAGCTGCCTGTACGGCAGTGAACTGCTCGATACCGCTAAATTGATTAAAGGGCTGTTTCTAAGCTGCCTGTACGGCAGTGAACTATTTGATAGGGTTCACCCTTGATCATCACTATTTCTAAGCTGCCTGTACGGCAGTGAACAGTTAAAGCACTGTTTATGTGGGCTGCTAAGTTTTCTAAGCTGCCTGTACGGCAGTGAACATTTATCCCCGTCATCATCTGACTTAATATTGTTTCTAAGCTGCCTGTACGGCAGTGAACAATGCTGAAACCCGTGAGGTGGTCGATAGCATTTTCTAAGCTGCCTGTACGGCAGTGAACAATAGAATAAATCAATAAAAATAAGTTACAACAGGCAGTTAGGATAAAAATCACTTTTAACCTTATTTAAAACCACCTATTGCAACTAATTGTATTTAAACCATATTTTTAAAGAGCAAAAATAAAGGGTAAAACTTACCCTTTTTCGTTCAATTTAAAAGTGCGGTACGGTACCCAATACTGACTGTCCATTCACTTTGGCACTCAAACCATAACAATCGAAGCTCCCATTTTGTGATGTACTTTGTTGCTGCATCTGAATAAACAGCGGGAACTTGCTGCTTTTATCTGGGGATCGTTGCTTCGTTTGCTGGCTATGCAAGTAAATAAAGGGCAAAGAGCACAATGCTGTCGGCTTGCTTTGTTGTAAATCCGCTAAGCATTCCACCAGCGGTTTACCGGATTTTTCTGCCCATAGTGCGGCTTTTTGCTGCATATCCCGCTCTATACGTTCAGGCGATTTCACCTGCTTGCGTACAAAGCTTACGTAAGTTACATCGCTTGGTACGGGTTTGATCCCTTTGATGTGCACATAGTCTTCATATCGAGTTAACCACTGATGAATTGCCAGCTTTTCCAGTGTTGCTTGCTCTTTAGCAAAGACACGCAACTTACTGCCCAGCGGAAATTTCGCTTGACGATAATCAGGGAAACCCACCGCAACGAGCGATTGATTGCTACCCACTTTGTGCTCCACCAAGGCAATGTGCACTTGTTGAAAGACGTTTTGCCAAAGAAAGCCCAAGGCAATGTCGGCATCTGGCAATAAAGTGATCTCTTGGTAGTAGTTCATCACTGCCACCTATTTGTCACTTTCGCCAAATACACCACCACGCACCAATACCGCCATGACGTAATGCTCATCTTCTTCGCGGGGCAAGCTTTCACCACGCGCCCATTTATCGAAGAAGGTGTAAAAATCTTGCTTGTCTTTAGGGGTACGAAACGCTTTACCTAAGTTTGTGACTGCGCCATAGGGTTCAATCGCAATGGCTCCTGCACTTTGCTCCTCAGATGCATAATCTGGGTACCAAGTATCAATTGAGCGCAGTGCGTTACCAATTTTTTGAGAGTGCATCGCAGCATGCTCATTAACTGCATACAGAATTTTACTTTTCTTGGTTTTGCTGTTGCCTTTATCGAGCACTAACTCTTCACTGGGGTAAACTTCTTGGGCTTTACCGACTTTGGCGTAACAGTCAATTTGCAGCATCAAATGATCTGTTTCGCTGGCCAGCACCTGAGCAATTCTGTCGGCCAAACTATTGATGTGTGAATCATTATGATCAAAGTGTCGAGTACTGAATTGTTTGGCATTAAAGGTCCACGCCTGCTCTGCCCCTTTGTTTAATGCCCTGACTTGCACTTCAATCTCTTCTGCGCCAACGCGGTTGCGCCATAGAAAACGGGCATTAGCAAGGTTGGTGGCATAGCGTTTCGCCAATTCAAAACAGCCATATTTGGCAATGTACTGCGAAACCGCAGCACTGTAGCTCTGTTTGAACAACGCATTGTTACACGCCGACGGTTGGGCAATCCCCCCTAATACTTTGAGCGTGAAATGTAGCTTCAAAGAATCTTGTTCCTGCCCCAAAGCACAGGCATCCACTCGCTGTAAGTTTGGACTTTCAACTTTTGCATCCAGTTTAGCCGGATCTTTTGTGAAATCACCTGCGTCTTTCTTATTGAATCGATTAGAAATCGTGCCACGTACCGATTTCTCTTGTAGGGCTAATGGGGTTGCTTGCTCTTTTGTTTCCCACTGGCATCCAAAGAGGTAACCATCGGATGGCACTAATTTTTTTTCAAATGCGAGTACTGAGGCGGTGTCGTTATTTTTAGCCATGAGGTTGTTCCTTATTGATGTTCGTTAATAGCGTTAACTTGCTGACAAAGGTAAAGATCGTTTTCTAAATCGGGGTGGTATTGCCAAAGGATGTCATCGAGGTGTTTGATTTTGTGCGCCATTACAAATTCACCCAGTGTGACCACACTTTCGGCAAAGCGATGCGGCACTGATGGATCTCGCTGATTTTTTGCCTCACCTAATGGTGAAATGCCCTGAAAACCGGTGGCAATCGGCACAATCCAGCCACTCGTCTTGCGCTGGCTACGCCAAACAACACTTTGGTCTTCAAACTGTTCACATTGGTGATGTACGGAAAGGTAGCCGAGCAGCGCATCTAAGGCGTCATCGCCTTGCTGCATGGCTTCAATCATTAAATCGCGGCGTTCGATCAGCACATAACCTGGCATTAATTGGCGTAGGACTTGAGCTGTATTATCTTCAGTAATCACAGATTTGATTGAGGGCTTCCCAACGGAAAGAACATCGCCTCCTGCGACTTTCATCGTCGCGATCACTGCTTGCAACTGCTGTGTAAAGTCTGGCTGCTGAACTTGCTCCTGATCGCCACTCCACTCAATGACGAGGGATATATCCAAGTGGCAGCGTGCTTCCTCGATAAATGCCGAGCGTGAACCATCCTTATCGAGTGGATTGCCAGTACCGATAATTGAATGAACAAAGTCACCCTCACCTTTGTGGGTTTGCAAATTACAGTGATGGCTAGCCACAGCGACACTGTGTAGCATTAGTTCAGACAAACCTGCTTGGTTCAGCTTGCGTTCTAAGGCATGCACAAAGCCTAACCATGCCGTCATCGCCGGAAAGCCAATAGTAAATGGGCTTGAAAGTGCATTGGCGTTATGAATTTTTAGATGCGGAAGAATCAATACATTCATCGCAAGTTCTCCTTATTGCTGGCAACCACCTTTTCTAAGGCCAGCAGCTCTTGGTCAGCAAGTGTGATGGGATTAGCGATAACTTTGCTGCGGGAGTAGTGGTTGATTAAGCTACGCGCAATGTGGCGGGTGATTTTATCGAGCCACTCATCTTCCTTATGACGCTGCTCTGCAAATTCAGGATAGAGCCAGATTTTTTGCTCTAAAGGCAACGCACTCGATAATTCACCTGAATACTCTTCAAGAAACAGGCGTACTTGCCACATTTTTTCAAGCACCAAATCAACGTATTGCTGAATGCGGTAGTCGCGCCCATCACGGATATTGATGTTGTTGTAATCGGTGAGAAAGAGTCGATGCAGTGCTTCAAGCACCTCTTTCGCTTGCCAAGCAGTAAAACTCTCTTTGAAAAAATCCGTTTTAGGTAGACGGATATCGTGGGGCTTTAACTCCGGTGGCATAGAGGCCAAAAGGTGCGCTTTACCTGCAAATTTATTGTTTAACACACTTATATTTGCAGGTTTAGTTCCCCCAAATCCTATCGTGGTTAGGTCAAATATTTCTTGGTAACCAGCAGGATGAAATCGATTTACTTTCTTACACTCTCTTGCCTCGTTCGTTTCATTACTAAATCGAAGAGCATCGAGTCGTTGTCGGAGTTCAAACAAATGCCCAGAATGGGTCAATAAAGAAAATAAGTGATACTGTTGATCTGCGACAGGAAAATAAACCTGCTTGATTTTTGAGTTCGTAGATATTCCTTCACTTTTACTTTTAATAGCTAAGAAACTTGACCTGAGTTGTTCATAGTCAGCACCTTTAATTGTTAAAAGTTCTCTAGCTACTTTAGTCTCAGACTCGATGTGTTGAAGAACACTCACACCATCAGAAAGAATAACGCGAAGGAAATCTTCAGCAGCCAACGCACCAGCGTCGCCAACTGAATCAGTCAAATCAAATCTCACATTGCCAGATCTGACAAAACCATCATTACGTTGATTTCCTTCAAATAATACAGGGGTTACAAATGTGCCATCTTTAATATTTGTTTTTCCAACGCCTGTACTTGGATGGCTAAATTTACTTGGATGAGTAGTTAACGCTCTACTGCATATTTTTCGCGCCGCATCAGGCAACCAATTAACTAATAGAAAGTTTTGCTCACACTCCTGCTGCTTTTCCAATACTTCTGTCTCTGGCATTGCTGCACTGATATTTTTCTTTAGCCATGCTTCTTTACGTTCGGCAAAAAAGGTAGCTATTGCTGGGTCTAACATGCTACTCACCTCCATTATTTGACCTTAACCAACCCTAGCTGGTCGTTGTAGCTGTATTGCTGATTACCTTCACTGTAGATAAAACTGATTTCGCCATACCGCACTGACGTGGCAAACTCCAGCTCAACGCTTGGACTGTAGAAACTGACTAACTCGCTGTAATCACGCTGTAACCAAAGCTTCTGTTGATGCTCCGGCGCAAGCGGCTGATGTTCAATATTCAAGGTGCGTTCAATCGGATGTAACCCACCCTGCACTTCACGCAAGCAAAACTCTATACCGCGCTCTTTTTTGACTAAGTAGATTTGCACTGTCGGCTCACTTTTACGAAAGCGCTTGAAGTATTGCGGCAGTGCGGTAAGCCACCAGTAGCCATGAATATGACCGTGTAGATGCTCATTCCAAAATGACTGCGGCGAGCTGTTGCGACGATTACGGCTATATCTATCCTGACGGCTGGTATTGGCCTGCTGTAGTTTGCCAATTTGATCAGTGCCAAGGGTTTTCGCTGTTGCAAAGTGCTCTAAATCCGCCAAGTTGTTGTGTGGCTCTAGCACTGATCGCTTTTGAATACGGACAATGGCATTGACCGATTGCAACAGTGACTTTTCATCCACCAGCTCGGATAAATCATGAGTGGCGAGCTGAGTGGCGCTGTCTGTTTCATAGCCAGGATAATTAAATACTCGCTCTGCTCCTCCCCTGAAGCCTTTAACGTTGTATTGCAACAAGCCAATATTAGGTTCAATAATCTCTCCATCACGATGCCTGCGTACACGGCCTGCCATTTGAATAATCGAACGGAAAGAAGAAGGTTCAATCACCGCCCAGTCAAAGTCATGGTCACGCCCGACTTCTTCAACAGGGGTCGCAACCAGAATAAAAATCAGGTTTTTCGCTTGGCAAGCAGTTAGGTGTTCACTAATCACTGGATGAGCAAAAGCATTAGGCAGGTCACCCGCTTTCTCTTTGCGTTTGAGTACTTCATCCAAATGCTTTTCTTGCGCATGACGCAGCAACATAACTTGCTGGCTGTGATAAGCCATGCAGCGCACTTCGGTATCTTGTGGCCAATCACAGCTGAGTAGATATTGGGTTAATTCAACGCAAGGTTGAATATTGGCAACTCGAATCACGCCAAAAGACACCCATATTTGGCTTTCTGGCTCTAACGTATTGTGGTGCTGGTGTTTATCCCAAACCGCTTGCTTAACTATCTCGAAATACTGTTTATCTAGCGGTAGCTCATTCTGTTTAATACATTGAATAATATCGGCTTTTCGCCTCGCGCCTTGCTGTATTAGTTTACCAACGCGTTTAAAAACAAAGCTTTGTTGGAACACTTCATAGGCAGCTAAATCTAGATCATTACAGCCCACCATCTGTGCGTCGGTACTAAATTCATCGACATAAACACAATTAATACTGCTGGCTCGATCACGACTGGCAGCAAACACTGCCCACCCTTGACGATAGGCATTGTATAAACCAAGTGCTAAATCTGGTGGTATGGTTGCCGAGGAAATCATCACTTTGCGCCCCAGCATGCCAGCCAAATGCACTAATCGACCAATCGCAATCAGATCGTCGCCCGTGAAATCGTCAATTTCATCAATCACCAAGTCCGATGACATTAAACGCAAGCAAGGCAGTATATAACGCCCACCACGTTTGGTTTCGGTCGCGGCCATCATGTGGTCGATGGTACACACCAGTACTGGGGCATACAGTAGTTGACGATCTTTTTCTTTGGTTAAAACGGTCGTGAGTTCTTCTTCAGGCAACACACCTTGCCAATCCAGAACATCGTTTTCATCTTGCAGACTCTCCAAAGACTCAGAACCAGCGTCAGCTTGTTCAGGTTCAATGTCGTCTTTTTCAACCGTCTTGCCCGATTTATGTAACTCTGAAATGGCTTTAGAGCCTATAAGTACTGCCAAGTCGCTCTCTTGCAGTTTGAGCCGTTCTTTGTATTCGTCACCGGTTTGCAAAGTGAGTGTGCGCAAGCCAAGTGCCAGAATAAAACGTAGACTTTCACCATCTTCAGATAACGCCTGCATAATTTTGGCGTTGGCGATGGTTTTGCCACAACCGGTACTGGCCATGTTCACCACAAAATAGCCTTGGCTTTTATCTTCCGTGTGTTCACGCCACTCATTGATTTTGCGTACCGCTTTGTCTTGCCAACGGAATGCTTTAGGCGTGTTGGCCTTAGGTGCAAGCTCGCTGAGATCGGTGGCTTTTAGCGGCTCGGTTTCAAAAAACGGCAGTAACTTCACGGTGTTCACCGCGACTTTAGCAACATTCACTAAGTGCTCATCCAACTTTTGTTTTCGCGCTTTGGTGACGGGATCGGTGTTAGCGTACAGCTCTATCGACGTTTTCCATTGATGATCATTAGGTTGTGAAGAGTAATAGTGGTCACCTAACATCAGGCACAACCTTGCATGGTGTAAAATCCCTCTCCAACTACCATCATTCATTGCCTGTTCTAGTAAAGGCAGGTGATGTAATAAGTCTTTCGCGCGGCGTTTTAGCTCAGCAAGCCAAATCGAGGAATTGGAAAGTAGCCCTAACGGAAACTCAAAACATTTCGGCAGCAGCGCGTTGTACTCATCAAAGCGGTTTTCGTAGCCCCATGCTGGGGTAATTCTAGCCAACAGTTCCTCTAAAGAAGCGTTACCCAACTCTCGTTGGTCGTTACATAGAGCCTCTTCTTTTGGCAACGGTAATCGGTGATGAGAAACGATCAACCAAGCGATTAGAGCTGCCGCTGTCGGTAATTCGGCTAGCGCCTTTTCTCTTGGTAATGCATTGGCATTAAAGCAAGCTTCATCTATGCCTTGATTTATCAGTGAGTTTAGCCAAACCTCATCAAGACGTTCGTGAGTTTGACAAGAAATCCATTGGTGAAAGAGCAGGCAAGATACCCACTCATGGCGTAGCGGGTCACCTTTATGCTTAGGTTTCTTTTCGGGGTTTAATTTTTCTTGGAACAGTAAAGAGGCTTTACCCCAATCATGAAGTAAAGCAGCCATCCCAGCCAAACCTTTGATAAGCGGTAGATATTTCCAGTCACTTTCATAGTCGCTGTTGATTAAGTCTTTCTCTGTACTATTAACTGGCACAATGCCCTGTGCATTAAATTTCTTTTTATTACCCACCACCCACAACAATTGACTTCTGGAGCGGGAACGCAACCAGTGGCAACTAACGGCGGTGCTGCGGCTGGCGGTTTGACGCAGCATTTTTTTGACCGTTAACAAGCCCTCTTCGGTGATTAGCGTTTGCCAGGTGTTATCGCCAATTCGGTTGGCGAAGGCATCGAGTACGCGACGGGTTTTCTGGAGGGCGTTTTTCTCGCATTGACTGACAAAGGTGACCATCATCGCGGGTTCACCTCACTCTCTTGCTCGATCTTTGACTTACTCTCTAGGTGCTTTTCTGGCTTGATCTCAGGTTCATTCTCGGACTCTGTCTGGCCTTGCAGAGCGATACTTTTCACTGTATCGAACATAAAATCGAGTGCTTTGTGCTCGATAAAAGCTTGCAGTATTTGTTGGCGAAACTCTTGTTCGGTGGCGTTTTCTTTAGCGCAAACAAACGCCCACGGCAGCACAATGGCATCTTTGATTAAGTCTGCCACATCGAAAACTAAGGCTCCCCTTCGGGTTTTGCCATGCATAACAGCAAAACCATGGGGGATGCCAAGCACCCACAAGCAGCTTGCGGCGAGTCCATAGGCTAAATAGTTGCCATGATTTAAAAAATCGTTGGCTTTGTCGGTGCATTTTTTGTCTGGCTGATGCTGGCGAGTAAAACCGTCTTTGCCTGTGCTATTGGCTGCATACTTGTATAGCGCTTTGGTGAGTTGTGCTTCCGTGAGCAACAGCTCGGATTGTTTACTCGCGGCTTCGGTACGCTGGTGGAAAGTTGCAAGGGATTGCTTTATCACTTCATCTTGCAGATTAAATTTTTCAATAGTCAATTCTCGGTCTGATCGCCAAACGCGCTGCAAGTAATCAATCCGCGCGTTTTGAAATTGCTTCGCGGCGGCCAAGCGTTTGTCGTCATCAAACCAGAATGAAAGCCAGCCATGTAGGTATTCTGTCGGGCGATATTCGCTCTGTGGCGCAAACCATTCCACCTCACAAGCCATATGCAGTGGCGTGCCACCGCCACCACAAAACCCAACCAATACGCCTGCCTGTGAGAGCATACGCATCGCGGCTTGAGTAATTGAGGTACCGTTTCCAAGCATCAGTACTGTGGTGTTGGCAATCGGAATATTGAAGTAGAGGTTTTCTTTGTCAGCTTCGGTCAAATAGAGCACACGGCCATCTTTTTGCATCACACGGCAATATTCCAAGTAATACATATTGGCGCGCTTTGAGTGCAGAATTGTTTTTAAATCAGAAGGTGAAAAATCATCCATAAAAAACCTTAGTATGCTCTCCGTTTCAAACACATACTACATTCATAAGCGCTTACTCACCATAACGTTGTTGTGACACCTACGTCATATTTAGCAACTAAATCATCTCTAAACCGATATCCCTAATCACTGATTTCATTTAAGACTTAACTTATTAGGTCATATTCAAATTCTTTAAGTTAACAATCTCTTACTCCTATCCTCTCCAAAATCTATTCCTGCACAGCACTTTCTATCCATGCTGCAGTTCCACTACAAAGTGAGACTGCCTTGGGTGGAAAAAGTGGCCGTGTATAAGCTGTCTGGAAGTATCCCTTCGGTCTCTTCAAAGCCTTTGCAGATTTTCTTTTCAGGTAATTTGGCCATGTAAATACGTTCTCTTCGTCTTTTGAAACATAGCTGGAGTTAACCGCTTTGAAGATGAAGAACTAAGGGATGGATGTCTCAACCTCTTGTGTTGATCATCAGGGCGACAAGACAGGCGCATGCCGGTGAGGGCGATGCGCTTGTCTATACGTCAGTGAGTGCCCTGTTTGAATTATCTTTACCATTCCAGTGCTTAATGCATCGTGATTGCTAGGCTGGTAGTGTTCTAGGAATAGTAACTAAGCAAGTTCTGTAAGCTCTGAATTTTGTCCTTACCCTAGCTTCTTTTCGGTCGTTCCCTTAGTTTAGTTAGGTTATTTTTAGTTATTGCTCATAGGCTTACTTATAGAGGGATTCAGCCAAGAAAAAGCATTTCAATCTAGTAATGGAGGACACTCTTAGCCTTTGAAGGCGGGAGGTTGTAAGGGATATTCTGAAGTTAATTAATGTGCAGTAAAACGGATGTTGATATGGGCTTAAACTGTTGCACTTTGGGCATCTCGCTCCTCTATTCTTGTTAAAATCCATTCTTGCACTTCACTTTCTACCCAAGCGGCAGCTCGGCTACCGAGTGACACAGGTCTGGGAAATGTTCCTTCTGCGATGTACTTGTAGATAGTGGAACGCGCTAGTCCTGTGTAATCCATAACTTTTGTAAGGCGAATTAGTTTCATGATGAGTTTCTCGGTTATTGTCTCATCACATATGTCCTTCTAGTAATTTTTAACTTTTTTCTCGATTTCCAAATCCTTTCAGATATATATCACTCCTTTGCATAAGCCCATTAACGCTTTCAAGGAGTCAGATATGTCAACAAAAACGACGCACATAGAACCAGTTACCAACTCCGTGAGTCACTGGCCACAAACGACCGAAGAGGTTCTTGCCTCTGCCGCCAATATCATTGCCGAACGCTATGTAAAGAAGGACGCCTACACCAACCCTCAAGCCACTAAGGATTTTTTAACTTACAAACTTGGAGGATATGAGCGGGAGGTGTTTGCGGTGATGCTGCTCGATAATCAGCATCAATTACTCGAGTTTAAAGAGTTATTCTTTGGCACTTTAGATGCTGCCAGTGTTTATCCCCGAGAAGTGGTTAAGGCGGTGTTGGCCGTCAATGCGGCAGCGGTGATTTTTGCCCATAACCATCCATCCGGCGAATCTGAGCCTTCGGTTGCAGATAAAAACATCACTAAACGGTTAGCCGATGCATTGGGACTTATTGATGTGCGAGTGCTTGACCATATTGTGGTTGGCCGCACGCCAGTGTCCTTTGCTGAGCGAGGCTTACTCTAGCCCCGCATTCAAGCCGCTTTTCATCCCTCCCAAGGAGTCCAACATGATTGAATTTACCGACAGCTTTTCACAGGCCTGTGTTGCCGAGGCCTGCGCCGCTTTTCCTGAACTGCGTAACCGTTTGGCGATTGAACTGATTTTGCCGATGTTTGTGCGGCCACTTAATGCCATGGGCCAAGTGATTGGCAAGCCAATTGTGGCACCTAATCCAAAGCTGCATAAAACCGTATTGAGTGTTTTTCACCGTGATGTAGTTGAGCACTTGCCTAAGGAGATTGCCTTCTGCCGCTATGTTTGCCCCTGTGATGCGTATGGAGTGCCTATGGGTGAATGGCAACGGGTGACCAACGGCGTGTACTTTAACCATGGCAGCAATGAGCAACCCCATTGGAGCGTCCATACCTAATTTTGCAAGCCGTTACCTACGTGTCATCTAGTCCACTAATCACTTGTATTAGCCACTTGTATTTATAGCTGTTTTAGCTCGCCAGCTAACAAACAACCCACTCCCAAAGTTTCACCCTTTCAACCATAGAGGTTCCTATGACAACCCTAAAACTTTTTGATATTGAGCACGCCTGGGGTCTGCCCCGTAAAGTATCTCCCCGCTTTGGTGCGAGACTGATTTTGCGTGGTCTGCATTTGGATTATCTCAATGACAGAGCAAGTTTTGTCGGTGAGTTTTCCCCTGAAGTACGCAAACGCTTCAATCACGCTTTCCCAAAATTAGTTAAACAACTTGAGCGATTAGTCGTCACCGGTGAGATCGATGCAAGAGAGCAGCACTGCGTCACCATTGAGTACGATGACTTTACCTGTGAGGCCGATACATTAGGCAACCATGGTTATTTGTATATTGCTGTCTATCAAACCGCTGACAAACCACTACCCGCATTAACACACAGCCCTTCAATAACCTTGTAGCACCAAAGCGCATCCTAAATACCTCATCACGCTCCATCAGACTCGTTTCACGCAATTTTTACCCCACCAGCAAACAGCAAGAGCCCAGGAGTTTTAGCTCCTAGGCTCTTGCGTGTGCGCGTAAATCAAAGAAGGAATATCCCATGAAGTTAATCATTAACCGTAACCAACTGCCATTAATGCCTAATCGTTTTTACCAAGTCATTGAAAAGGAACTGGCTGACGTCGATCCAAAAGATGCCAATGCGATCACGCTCAATTTTAGAGATCCAGATTACAGCGCCGAAGATGGTGGCTTTCATCCTGTCGAAGTCCGGCTTGAGAAACAGCAAGAGCACTGGCGTTTAGTCTACGTCACCGACTTTGCTTTTCGCGGTCATCCCTTCCCTGAACTCGTCAAAGACATCGATATCTGCTTTAACAGTAAGCAGGTCTATAGCTTGTTTAGTGGCTGGATTGGTGAGCGGGAATGCAAAGCATTAATCGATTTATTTACCCAAAACTTTGCCACTTATTTCGATATGGGCGTTTACAAGGTGAAGGTCAGTTTGGATTAACCCACTTAGCCAAATGAAGTTCCCAGAATCCTAAAACGGGAACAGTCAAACCCTTGTGCCACGGGGCTTTCAGTGATGAGAGTTCCCAAAACCACGCTATAGCAAAAAAGAGGAACATGACCATGCCTGAAGTTCAAGCCGTTAAAGATCAAGACACCGTTAAGCTTATCAGCTATCTGCTCGAAAGACAGTTTAGCCAGCAACTGGCCGATGTGTGGAATATCGGCCTTAATCTCGCCCTTAGGATCTCTGACTTACTCTCGATTAAGTTCTGTGATATCCACGGCGACAGACTCATCATTAAGGAATCCAAAACCGGCAAAATCGCCAATATCAAGCTCAACTCGAAAACGATGGAACGGATACAGCGAATTGCGCGTGAGCATCCGAATCACATTTACCTGTTTCAGTCTTACCGCAATCAACGAGCGAAAAACATCAAACCCGCGCCTTTGTCACGCCGCTATATTTGCCGCGCCCTGGCGATGATTGGTGAAGAACTCAAAATCGCCTTAGGCACCCACTCGATGCGCAAAACCCGTGGCTATCTGCTATATCAACAAACCAAAGATATTGGTCGAGTAATGAAGATGCTCAGGCACAGCGCCGAAGAAACCACCCTTCGGTATATCGGTATTGAGCAGGACGATATCGATAAGGACTTTGTCGAACTGGAAATCTAACCCGCGCTTATCACTTACTGAATAGCGTCTCCCCTTTAATCCCCCCACACAGCCAATAGACCATCAACGCGAACAACCTACAGCTAGCTTAAGTCAGCATGGCGTAATGGCGCGTCGCAATGATAGAACCTTGGCTAAGGAAACATTCATGCAAGCATTACAACCTGGCGATCATCTCGTCACCAATATCGATTTTCTTGGCTTAACCGAACACCATGGCCTGTATGTTGGCCATGGCAATGTCATTCACTTATCTAAACAGGGCATCATCGAAGAAATCGATCTGCAGCAATTTGATGGTGGCCATAAGATCAGAGTGAAAAAGTCCAGCCTGTTTCCCCATCAAGCTATTGAGCTTGCACGCAGTCAACTGGGTTATACCTCATACGGCGTTGCTACGAACAATTGTGAGCAGTTCGTCAACGAATGCTTAGAAAGAACCAGCACCTCCAATCAAGTCAGTAATCTCACTCACGTTGCCCTGCAAGGCTCTGCCAGAGCAGGCTTACTGGGAAGTACTGCTTCAAAGCTGGCCACGGGAACCGTCGCAAACGTCGTGTTAGCCTCTACCGCAGTAAAAATGACTGGCGAATACCTAGGGCTACCCGACAACCTCAACACGCTCCTAGGGACGCCAGGGGATCTTGTTGCTAAGCCTGCTGAATGCCTACTAAAAGGCACCACGCAAACCCTGGGTGAGAGTTATGATTGCTTAAGCCAAGGTGAGATTGCCGATGCAGGGATCAAACTCGTCACCGGCAGTTTAGAAACCGGCTTAAACACCATGCTGATGACAGCAGAAGTGGGCATCAATGGCGTAAAAGCCGGTGCAGAGCTAATAGCCGATGCATGGCACTGGCTAAGGTCCTAAGCCGTATCGTCGGTCTAAAACTCACAAAGTAAACCTTAAGGCAAAAACACATGCAAACCGAATCTGGTTATCCCGTGGAGATAAAACCGCTCGGTTTGCATGTGTTTTTGCAGTTTAAAATAACCCTATAGGGAAAATAACGTCCATCTGCAATTTAAACAGTTTAACTTTATTAATGGCAATCAAAAATCTTTTCTCCCTGATAATTTAACTTTCCTGACTCAAAGAGATACATTCGTTCTCTTGCTATTCCACAAGTATCCACATTGATAACACCCTTACCAATACCAGGTTTATCGATAAAATACGCAGATCCATAAGGGTCACGAAGCTGATAAATATTGAACCCCCCATCTAAAATACCACTGCAAGATAAAATGCCTTTGTAGTCATCTTTTTTTTTGTCAAAAGAGCCAGTATCGCCATGAGAGAAAAAGATATCCACAAATTTACCTTTATCAACATACACAACAAAAACTCGGTCAATATCTTCAATATCTTGTCCGTCATCGCCACTGGTACTATATGCATTCAAGCAAGAAGCGATTAGTGGCGGAAATGGATCTAAAAATGGCCTAGCCCTCTGGTCCGCACAACCAAGTTGAAACATAAGAATAATTATTAATAAAATAAAACGCATAGTTACAATACCTTACTGGGTTCAGTTCTATATGGACTATCAAAGCAAGTTGCTGCAGTACAGCTTCCTATAAAAGTTTTACCGCCAATTTGCGTTCCTAGATACAATGTTACGTTCCTATTTCTCGAATCATTTAACCAGCCAACATCTCCTGAACCACCACTTTCAGCATTATGGCTATTTGAAAATTCAAAAAATGCATTTGGATGCGTATGGTATCCATCCAAACCAAAAGTTATATTGACAGAGGTCGAACTGCCTACTACTGGGGAACTATAATGGTATCCCAGTCTATCATGGTAAATACTACCTCCAATTTCTACATTAAATGCCTTTGATATTGGAGATACCAAACCCAAAACTTCTCTCGCTGCGTCATCTGAGGAATCAAAAGATTTCACCGTATTTATTTTTTTGTCTGCTTTTAATTTTGCTATTGCATCCTCAGCTCCAGCCTTATCAATCTTATTTTTATTTGTGTTCCTCCCTCCGGTACTAACAGTATTACCTATTCTATGCGCTATCATTGCAAACGCTGCTGATGCGGCTCCATTCGCAAATTTACCGCCACTTAGCTGTGAGGCTGTTCCTCCGATAATAGCAGCAGCCAAGGTTTGCCCCATAAATCCTGAAATACCCAAAGCGTTGGCACCTTGAGCTCCAAGCATCCCAACACCAGCGGCGATAAATCCATGACCGAACTCCCCTCCTTGAACAACGTTGAAAATACCACCAGCCACACCTCTAACAACAAAGCCTTCAACACCGTTAATTCCACTAGTTGCCAAGCTTGAAGCTGCGTAAGATATTGCACCAGATTTAAAGGCTGAACTTAAACTCCCCGTAGCGACAAATGAAGCATCAAAGGCAAAGTGTGCTGACGCCAACTGTCCAAAAAATGGAATATAATTTAGGCCAATTTGAATTGCCGAACCAAGCCCTTCCACTTTGGCAATCTGTCGATGAATAAAAGTCACCCCTCCAATATCCATCAACGCTTTATAAAGACGCTTAAAGAAAAAGCCACTGGGGTCGGTATAGCTCATGGGGTTATTTTTCACGTAGCTATAACGGTTATAACTTTGCGTATCGCTTGGCGCTTGAATGAACGGGTCTGCTTGCATAAAGCGCCCGATAGTCGCGTCATAGATACGACCATTCATATGGATTAAATCCAAATGACTAATATGCTCATGACCGGTATAACCTTTAGTGGTGGCTGGAGTGGTATAGTTGGCCAATAACCCAGTATCAAATACTGCGGTTTGTTTACCCCAAGGGTCATAAACAAACTGCTGAACACTGTTGCCTGCCGCATCCGTAATGGTCGTAGTAGAACCTTGATGGTCTTTATGCAAATACAAGAAACTATCCGTGCTATTGTTACTGCGTTTAGTAATGACCAAATTACCCACATACAGTTTTTGCTCGGTGAGCGCAGCTTTACCACCGCCGGTACGCACTACTTTTTCATAAGCACCATCGACATAATAGGTGGTGTAGTAGGCTAAAACCCCGTCTTCCAATTTGACATCATAGCGTTCATAACGCTGTCTTGCGGCGTCATATTTAAACCGACTGGATTCGTTACCTTTAGCAATATTGGTGACCAAATCGTAGGAACTATAAGTAAGCGTTCTGGTGCCATCATTGGTGATATTGCCGTTCTTATCATAGACCATCGCGTAGCTGGCTTGACGCGCACGACTGCACTGGGCGCCATTTTGCGTCCAACCCGCAGGGCAGCTGTAGGTGATAGACGCGGTGAGTGTACGATTGCAAGCACTCCCTGAAACAGACCAACCTGCGGGACAGGAATAGACTGGTATTTGAGTAGCGGCCTGAGACAAGGTACGAGTGCAGTTAGTAGCACTGACAGTCCAACCCGCTTCACAACTATATACTTGCTTAGCGGTTGATTGATAAGTTTCGGTGCAATCCCAAAGGCGTCGTCCACCGCCCATAGGTTCACCGTTATCACAAACAACTCCTGCTCCAGATGGCTTAGTTAACCCTGTAAAACTAAAACGTCGAGAACACTTGCCCGTAGCGGTATTTAAGGTTCCCCCTCGAGAGCAACTTTGTTCGGTTTTAACCTGTGCCACTTTCGTTTCAGTTTTCGAACATGTCGTTCCCGAAAGGCTGTAGCCGCTTGGGCAACTATAGTTGTAACTTAGCGATGCGGATTGCGATTCATTCTTTTGGCAGGTTGTACCAGCCGCATTGAGTGCATAACCCGTTGGGCAGGATTTACTTGCGGGTGTTGTTTCAGGTGTGCCGCAGCCTCCTTCACCACAAATATCTAATAAGCGATAAGGATTAGTCGCATCATAACGATAAGTACCTACCCCTGTTTTTGAAGTGAGATTCCCAAAATCGTCATATTGAAGAGTACTTACTTCACTTGGTAAAATAATGTTGTCTAAGTCAACACTTTTCGTTCGCCTATATAGACGATGAAGGTCATCATAACTATAAGTTTCTGCAAATGTCGTTGATGCTGAAGACAATTTGTGTTTGCGTTGAGTAAGATTACCAACACCATCAAAGACGTATTCTAAATCGTGAAGCATTTCGCCGGGGCTTGTTAACTGAATGCTTTTCACCCACCCCAACTTTTCATCATAAGCGGTTAATTCCTCTGTACCATTGCCATAGATAACCTTTTCAACACCACCTTTAGCATTCATTTTATCGATGGTTTGATAGGCTATACCCGTCGCCTTGTCGGTACGTTTATACAAATAGCCAGACTCATTGTAATGGTTAACAACGGTAAGCAGATTTTCAGGATAGCTTTGTTCAGCGACTCGCCCAAGGGTATCGTAGTTGACACTTGAGGTATAACTCGATGCACCTATCGTGGTGGTTGTGGATTTTAACCTCCCCAATTCATCATAGTTCGTGGTCTTTTGATGTACAGCACCTGCCGCGCTGCAATCGCTTACAATGGTGTCATAACGTTTTTCAGCAACCAATAAGCCCGCATTTTTAGCCGCTTTAGTACCATATACCCAGCAAGAGGTGCCTTCTGGCTCAGTTCGACGCATTTGCCGCCCGAGTGTGTCATAGTAGAAGAAAGTAGAATGGCTATTGGCATTCGTCTGAGAAAGCAGTTCCCCAAATGCATTATAGGTATATCGCCATGTTCCCTTATCAACATCAATTGAGGTGGTTTTACGACCATAATCGTCATAAATCAGCTGCGTCCTGACAATCTCGGTACCATTACCCGACACATAAGACTTGAGTAAATTTCCCGATGCATCATAGACAAAATGCAACTGGTTATTTAAGGCATCAGTTACAACAGACTGAAGCCCAAGGGCATCCACGACCACGGATGTTTGATTTCCTAACGGGTCAATGGTCAGAGATTCAAAACCTTGCACGTCATTTAATGTTTCACCACCATCAGGATTGACTTGCGCAATGACTCGGCCAAAACCGTCATACCTAAGCTCAGTAAAATACGTGGATACGGCATCGTACCGAGGCTCATAGTCTTTAATTGGACGACCCCATCCATCATATTCTTTTGCAGTGGCAATCGTCTTACCATCAAATCCCACCAGCAAATTACCGACCGTGCGCCCAAATTTGTCGGTAATTACACTTGCACTCGGCGTTCCGGCTTTTGATGTGGTCGTCAAAAGGTAACCATCAGCAAACAAAGAACATCCACCGCTGCTACAAGATTGGTAGCTGATTTGGGTTAATACGCCATCTGGCGTTAACTCACCGACAGGCCGTCCCCATTTATCAGAGGTCTTAGTCAAACTTTGGCCATTTGCATCCGTTAGCGTGACTTTAGTAATCAACCCAGTAACACTATCGGCCGTTGTGCCGTTATAACCATAGGTTGCCGTATCACCAAGGGGATTGGTAGAGGTTTTTAAATAGCGTCCTCTCGCATCATAGGTACTGTAATTGCTACGTGTTTGGGGATCAGAACCATCAGCCTTAGTGCCTGCAGTGATCGATTCTGAAGTTTTATTGCCATAAACATCATAGGTGATAGAGGTAGTGACTTTATAACGATTGTCATTAGGCGAAATAATGGAATCTTTAATTAAGCCATTTTCATAATACGTAAAACTACTCTCATTGGTGATATCAGGGACATTATCTCGTTGACCTGCTCGAGACTTTGTCACGACAGAATGACTCAGCCGCCCCTTACTGACGCCACCTCCCGCACCGTTGTATTCGCTGATGATAGAAACAGTAGAGACGACAGTGTTGGTTTGTAAGTCACGAGTAACCACCTCACTGCTGAGAATATTCCCGGCATCATCATAACTATTTTGAGTATCAACTTGCGTAAGTTCACGAACCACATTATCCGTTCCGTATTGACGAGTAATGTCAGTACTGTTCATGCTGGTTTGCCGATATACCCCATAGCTATCGCGCACAAAATCAACACTGGTTCTTGCCTCTGATAATGCTTGCGATTGGTAACTTTGCTTGGAGGCAATAGGTAACCCAATACGTGGAAATATCTGGTCATACATGGTTTCAGTAACAACCTTAGATTGGTTGTCAATGGTTCTCAGTAATTCAAAACCTGCACCACCTCGCCCTAAACGGTTAACGAGTAATCCACCATATTCGTAAGTAACACTGACACTACCGGTACTACTTGCCTGTGTGCTTACTTCAGCAACGACTTGCAGTGGCGCGATGATAGAGAAGTTTTTTGAATGATCAACATTACTGGAGGTTTGGGTTTTGTATACCCGGCTTTGACCATTAAACTGCTCAGTTAAATAGGCATAACTGATGTTAGTCGTCACCCCAAAGCCATCCGTAATAGCTTTGATAGTATTGTTGTATTTGGGTGAGACGGGAGCGTAGCGAAACCAACCGCCGGCGTTAGCGACAATGTCCAATTTGCCTGCACCATCAATATCTGCAAAGAACAAACGTTCATTAATGACATGGTCTATTATCCCGGATGCTTTCCAAGATGAGACACCTCTGATTGAACTTGGCTCAGACATGTAGAGTGTCGATTTGAGCGACTCTGATTTAGCAAGAATATCAGCACGACCATTACCCATAATATCAATAAAATAGGTGTTCAACTTCTTATCTGCGTCAGTCGTTATCCCTGTATTGATTGATGGTAGAAACGCAGTGCCATCCGATAATTGGATATACCACTGATTACCACTGACATAGGCAATATCAGTTAGCCCATCGCCATTAAAATCAGCTGCCCGTAAGGTATCCATCCCCGATGTGATGGTGATAATTTGCTGTTCTTTATACCCGCTACCTGTTGATACATAAAGTATCCAGTTATCCGTGATATTTTGTCCCCAGCGACCATTAAAATCTGCAACACACTCGGACTGTGAAATATCATAAATAAGCCCCATCCCAGTAGAGCAGTAGCTAACGGTCTTCTTTACTTTAAGAATGAGGTCAGTCAAACCATCACCGTTGACATCTAACAGTGCACTTGATTCAAAGCCTTTTGCCGTATGATTTATACGCGGTATACCTGGACTTGCATCACTCCCTGTTGGGAACGTAAACAAACTCTCCGCAGCAGCAAAACTCCCGCCGCTCAAGTTTTTGTACCACTTAATCTGGCCTGCATCGAGAAACACGATATCCTCTAAGGCATCACCATTCACATCGGCGACCATCGCACTGCCGTTCAAACCAATCGCTGTTCGCCCTAAAGATGTTTGGGTGTATTGCACTGTACGTGTGCTATCAATGCAAAGCTGCCCCCCACGACCATCAGGCTCACAATCTCTGGTCTTTTCTTCTGACGGCTTGAAAGAGAGTACTTGCCAAGGAGAGGTGTTGCTTGCAGCGACAAGTAAGTCGCGTTGCCCGTCGCCGTCAAAATCGATAGTTTGAGCATAAGCATGTTGAGATGCACCTATGCTTGTCATTTGCGTCTCAACACCTGACGCAATAGAGCGCTTGTACCAAGTACCACTTCTGACATAAACAATATCTGCCAGCCCGTCACCGTCCATATCAAAAATATTGGCGGTTAAATTCTCACCAGAAGGAATGTTTAGATTTTTTGCAGGAAGAATGCCTGTGTAAGGCCTATAGGTCGGCGATTGTGGTGCACTGCTCCGCTCCCAATCAAACTGAATAACACTTGTGCAATCCGCGTTATTCGTTCCAACACAAGCTTGGATGCTATCGAGATAGTTAAACTCAGCCAATGACGTCGCTAGTTTATAGGTTAGGTAATACGTTTGCTCAATTTGATTATCTGTTGATAGAACAATTTTATTGAGTAACTTTGTCTGTGATACGGCTGAGCCGTAAACGATGCCCTTTTTAGGAAAAGGGCGATCGGTATATTCAAAGCTGACCTTTTTATAGGGTAATGCACCGTTAGCATGCCCCGAGTAATCGATGCTGGATAAATACTGTTCTTCATTGTTTTTAACATAATGGAAGCTGATGTAATTGCCAACTACGTCTTCAATGGCTTTCAAGCTCCAAGAATGAATGACCTCATTGCCATTACTTAGCGCAACTTGATATGAATCATCATGGTTGTTTGTATTAGAAGCCGTAACGAAGTTTTTGCCAGCTTGCGTATACGCATCGCCGAAATAAAATGTCTCACCAGCTTTGGTCTCAACCTTAAATGCACCAGGGCCACCGCCATTGGCCTGACCTACTACGGTAATGACAGAGGCATCATCAATTTCTTTTCGGTACTGAGCGCCATCGATGCCATTTTGGCCACTCACGAGCATTAAACGCTGTCCATCTAAACAGAAACTATCGGTGTCTTTTAATTGCACGCCCTGAAGGAATCCATCTTGCTCAATGGTTTTAGGGCAGCGAGTTATCGCAGATGACGCTTGTACTCCCCAACCTAAGCCTAAGTAACCGTCCCCTCCAGAGGATGAATAAGAAATCGCCACGGAGGGCTTCATTCCACCTCGCCCAGCAGAAGCATCTATAGGCAAAGAATAGGTTGCAGCTCCCATCTCATTGACACGGAAAGCGCCTGTTAACGCCACTGTTTCGGTATCTGCGAAAATAGAGAAAGTGGTGGTGAGTGTGAGGAAAAATAATAGGGTTTTGAGGGGATTGGTATACATCATCAAGCTCCATTTGAAACAGCAATAACGCGTTGTAACCCCTATGAAAACCTAATGCAACCTCGATTAACAATTAAGCTAACTCTAATAACAAATAAAACCCTTACGAAATGCAGGGTGAGTAATAAACACACAAACAAAAAGTTACAAAACAAAACAATTCACCAACAAATTGTAATCATAATTGCAACTAGTGAATGGTAACTTATTATCCGCACCAACGAACGATATCAACGCCTCCCTAAAAGAGACCTAGCTGGCCGATGAACACCTGCGTCCATCACACAGTACCCACACTAAAACAGCAATTAACCAACAATGTTAAAAATAAAAACGCCCAATGACATACATCAAGCGTTTAAACCTGAGAGAGCAAGCTGTGTAATAACTCAATATTTAATCCAACCAGCAGCCAGACTTAATGCGAATCCTACACTCTACTATAGCCAAATGAACGTGTTCTATTACCATAATGCTTAGTCTCTAGCTTGGCAAAATAGCTCAAGCGGAAGAAAGCACTCGCAAAGGTTTGAGGATAATTCGGAGCATTACGATTGAGATAATAAACTGGCGTATCCTCAGGAAAATGGACTAAATGCCGAGTGCTGTAATCATCTAATCCCAAGGCACTGGCCCAGGCTTCAACAATCTTAGTACTCAGGTTTTGTCCACTTCGATTGTAATTACCGAGATGGTTATAGGCATCGTTATTGAGGAAGATAGCGATATGGTAATGGTCTGTATCGGCATCAGCTCGCTCCCTTGCCCAAATATAACGCAGAGTACAAGGATGCACCCGCTTACCCTCACGGCCCTTGATAAGCCTATCATGCTGGATTTTAGCACTCAGAGATTTAAAGAATTTGCTGATTACCGTTGAATCATAAACTATAGGTGAGTCACGAAAATTGAGCTGTGGTAGATGCAAATCAAACCGCACCATAAAGGTACGAGGGTGCTCAGTCAGAGCAGCTTGTAAGGTCTGTAGAATGGCGCTTAAGTATTCAGCGCTGAGTGGCCTTGGATAAACATTGAGGCCTTGGTATTGGCCATTGCTGATGACGGTAAGGTTAGTGTTTGAGGTGTGACGTGAGTACATATTGATATCCCATATTGGTTAAGTTACATAACGTATGGGGTTTGTGTAATTTATAACTCAAAAGCCCCAAAGGGCTTGATATCACTTGCAAGAGTTAGCTCGCCTATAAGAGCGACTAACTCTACTCAGCAATCAATGCACTGATACTAAAGGTTAAAATGTAAGTAATGACACACCTGTAGTAATAACAAACAGACAAATCGCTGCACTAAATCGCCAGCGCCCAAGGCACAAATGATCAGGCCAGCAGGGAAATCATGGCATTGCGTCACTCGATAGTTAAACCACTGAAGTCAACATCACCTCATTGTTCCGAGTTGTAAACATCTAGGTCATGGACTTTGCCCGTGTTGACGTACACTCGTTTCACAACTTGAGCTTGCGAAACAGGATACAGGCCAAGAATAGAACGGGTGGGCTTAATGCTGACTCCTTCTGTCTGTTTATCTTCCAGGACAAAAGCAGATGAAAACGGCATGTCAAAATGCTGTTCGAGAATGGCTATCTTGCTTTCCAAGGCTTCAATCACTGGCAAAATAATACGATTTGCTAAGATTTGAGAAAACACCTCCAGATCCCAAAAATCAAGCGAGTCACCATCCTCACGACTTTGTGATGCGAGCTCCCGACATTCAGCATCTCCCACTTCAGCAACAGCTTCACTACCTCGGTCCTTGGCAAGGACAGCCCCTTTTTCAAATCTGGGCTCAAGCTCCATGCGAAATTCTGCTGCCAGTTGAAGAAACCAAGTCTCATCACGGTTTTCTCCGGAAAACACCTTCTGAGCGGCTAAGAGCAGTATTTTTTCATACAGAAAATATTTCAACACTGGTCGACGCTTCAGCTCAGCAAACAGCATCCAACTACGTTCTGAGTTCCCTGTACATGCAAGGCCATCAAATTTTTCCTTTGCATTTTCATAGATTTTTAGTTGCCGCTCCTTTCTATCGGCATCTTTTTCTCGCTGTGCATTGCGATACCCTGTTAAGCCCCCCAACGAGCGAGCTATAAGGCTGTTTAGCATCTCCTCGTAGTCATACCCAATAGCTTGCTCACAAGTAACGGAGCGGAATATTGCACTAGAAAACCGCTCATTTGTAATATCTAGCAGATAAATTGAAGGCCTGGATCCAAAAATCACCTTTGAAGTGACCCCAGAACTCAACTTCCTGAGATATCTAAGCCTAGAAAGCTTATCTAGCTGTGAATTGAATTGGTCATTACTCATTCCGGTCATCTGAGCAATGACTGAGAATCCCAAGTTTTCCACCAAACCGTACTCATTTGCGTGAAGCAAGAAGACGCAAAGCAGTAAACGATTGCTCAACGTCAAATGTTGGTGATTGTTGTAATGTAATTCTTCGATCAGACCAGCGTGAAATCTTGGATGTTCATCATCACATAAAATAGCAAGCAGTTTATTGGTCGCAAAATACTGTGATGTGGGTCTGCCAGCCCTAACTCCTAGATGAATGTGACTCCTTTCAAAAAAACCTTCAGTAGTCATGTAGGCAAGAGACGACATGACAACATTCTTAGAAATGCCTAGCATTTTTGCTATCTCTGCTACGGGTAATGGGACCCCAGCTTCAGGTGCAAAAAATCTAAACCATAGGGAAATAAAAAATCTGGATTCTGGTTTGGCACCTTTGAGCGAACTAAGTAAGCGCTTCATTTGAATTTCAATGATAGAGAACTATTAATAAATACTTCCATAACAGGTAGGTAATTGCAATTTAAAATTACTAGTAAATTACTAGTAATTGAAAACAAAAAAGTGTTAAAATCACAGTAAATAAAATTTTAAAAAGTATTTACATTATTACAATTAAGTGATAAAGGTTGTTTGCATGATGGACATTAAGCGCCAGGCCGAATTTGAAGCAAAGTTTGACTTCTTTTACCGAAACAAAACGCACAAATTGCTACTGGCTTGGGTGACTAAATACCTTTACAAAAAAGGGATTTTTTTTAGCCAGAATCCAACAATAATTGAAGTTAAATCGACGCTTTTCAATTGGTTTAAAGACAGTAATGAAAGAGCCACTTTCGAATTTTATCGAAAAATGGAAAAAGCATGGGAAGCACACAATAGGAGGCTTGCATGCAAAGCAAAGATGCTCAACATCAGTGTTTCAATCGAGCATAAGAACAAATTCAAGGAGATGGCAAAAGAGGCAAAAATCACGAATATTCAACTTTTTCAGTCTCTCATCGATGATAACTATAAGCTTCTCATCGACTTAAAGGATGAGGAGCGCAAAGGTAAAGAGGCGGAAAAGGCGAAAAAAGCTGAAATAAAGTACAATCAGTCGTTTACTGATACGAAGCTTAACGATGAGCTTCATCTACAGAAACATTATAACAACCGATTAAAAAAGCAGATGACTGCGCTAATGAGTGAACTTCAAGCCGTAAAAGACAATTCATCAATTCTATTCGCTCTCATTGAAAAAGCTGTAAAAAACCGCTCAAAGCTCACTGCTGACCATCTGATTCAAGCAACTAGAGCCCATACTTTAATCGACATTGTGCAACTTCCCTTAGAGAAGCCCGTAGAGGCTACAGAATCGGAAGAAAGCAGTGAGCAAAACCAGACTTCAGGTCCCCGCCCTAGAAAACGAGCAAGACCAGCTAAAACGGCTAGCAAATAGTAAAACAAAGAATCATCTCGTTAAGGCATTAGCATATGGTGGGTATATCGGTGGGTATCAATGCGAATTACCACAGGATAAAACATGCTATCCATTGTTAAATAATGACTTTTTTGTAAATAAAAATATTCAGATCCAAAACGTTGAGTAATGATAGTTAACGCTTTTTAGATACCCAAAAGCCCTTAATATAAGGGCTTTTTGTATTTTATGGCATTAAGGGAGTATCAGTTAAAGCACGCACTTTGAGTCACTAATATCAAGTGCGAAGCGCTGAGCTAGGCTCAGTGAACAATTATTTACGGTAACAGGATTTTTTGCAGCTCTTGGTGCGAGCTCACTTGATAGTGCGGGGCGATACCGGCGGGTACATCGTGGCCGTGGACGTTATACCAACAAGTATGAATACCTGCATTGATGCCGCCTTGAATATCAGAATGCGGGTTATCACCGACCATGAGCACAGCATCGCGCTCAGGATGACCCATGAGTTCGAAAGCATGTTCGAAGATGCCCACATCAGGTTTGGCTATGCCGACTTTTTCTGAAATCACTAAAATATCAAAATGATGCTGTAAGCCTGTACGCTCTAATCGCACGGTTTGTAGCTCAGTGAAACCGTTAGTGATGATGCCTAATTTTGCCTTACCTTGGAGCGCGGCTAATAACTCGCGGGCACCGGGTAGCGGCGAACAAATTTCGGCCATTGCCGATAAAAAGGCACTATTAAGCGTCATCGCCGTGACTGATAATTTGGCAGCCCAAGGCTCGAAACGTATGGTCTGCAACTCAGCGGCAGTTATCTTGCCATCTTGATAATCGACCCAAAGTGGTTTGTTAACTAACTGATACTCATCAAAATCGGCTTGGGTAAAATCGACCCCAAACTCACTAAACATCAATTGAAGCCCTTTTAAGGCATCGAAATAAAATAAGGTTTCATCGGCATCAAATAAAATCCATTGGTAAGGCAAGGACATAGGAACTCTCTTTCTGACAAAATAGCTAAAACCCATCCCCATGCCGTTCAGTGGCATCAAGAATGGTACATCGGCGATTGCGGCAACGCAGTAGCTAGCTGCCTAGCAGTAATCAAGATAAGCAATCAACATGAGCAACCAACAGTAAGCAGCAAACATAAACACTAAGCCTGAGCGATGAGCGCAAAAAAACTCGGCTTCACTGTCGACACCCGCAATCAGCAAGTGCATTAGTCTACCTTGCATCAAGGGCGATGATAACCACGATAATAAAAACTGACTGTTGAGGTATCATCAACAATAATGGCAGGGGAACGCGATAATCTAAGGACACCATGGAACACTTTTCAGCACTACCTATCTTTGTCACTGTAGTGGAATGCGGGAGCTTTTCGCTGGCAGGTCAAAAGCTTGGACTGAGTAAATCGGCGGTGAGTAAACGCATTACTCTATTAGAACAAAGTCTGGGTATTCAACTTTTGCACCGTACCACTCGCAGCTTAAGTCTTACCGAAGCGGGCGCCCGCTATTTTGACTATGTTCGCCCTGCAGTTAAACTCGCAGAGGAAGGGTTAGACGCCATTTCTGAGCTACAACAAGCGCCTCAGGGCAATTTACGCATCGCCGTCCCTATGGTATTTGGCCGCTTACATATCGCCCCTTTAATCCCCGAGTTTCTACGCCGTTATCCGAAAATACAGCTGCAAATGCAGATGGATGATAAGACAACCGATTTAATTGCTGGCGGATTCGATCTGGCGATTCGTATCGGCGAACTGCCAGATTCAAGCCTGATTGCTCGTAAAATCGCCCCTTGTTTAAGTGTCATTTGCGCTTCTCCCGAATATATTGCTCGCCACAGCGCACCACAAACGCCGCAGCAACTCAGCCAACATAACTGTTTGTTCTACTCATATTTTCGTGATGGTGTTGAATGGACCTTCTTAAGCACGCAGGGCCCCACTCGCATCCAGCCGAACGGTAACTATCAAGTCAACAATAGTGATGCCATCCACCAAGCCACACTCGATGGTTTAGGCATAGCCAACCTGCCCCGTTTCATGGTCGACGCCGACTTACAAGCAGGCCGCCTACAAGCCTTGCTCGCAGACCATCCCCTCCCCGAACATGGCATTTATGCAGTTTATCCACAGCGAAAACATTTGCCGACTAAGGTGAATGTATTGATTGAGTTTTTGATGGAGAAGCTGGCGAGTTCAGATAAGTTTCAACTTGTAAGCGACTAGGAATTACATCCCTACTTTACCCATATGTTGAATGAGAGATATGCTCGATACCTGTAAAAGCGGAGCAACTCTATCTATCCAATGGGTAAAGTTGATATTGCAAATAGGATAATAAAGTTAGTTCGTGTCTCACTCAAAAGTTCAAAGCTCTTCGATTCCACACGCTTTTAGAAATTGATAAGTCGAATCATAAAAAGCCGGTTTTCTAGTAATATCTAACTCATCGCCTTTAGGGACGAAAATCACCATTCCTTGCCTCGCTCGCGTCAGTAAGACTCGATAGGCATTTTCAAGATACCTGCATTTTTCTTCCCGTTGTCGTTGTTCCCAGCTTGAGCCTCGAAACTGCATATGCTCAAAACCTGCATGACCGAATCTAAAATCAGCCTCCCAAGCAACCAAACACCAATCAAGCTCAAGCCCTTGAACATCAAACTCTGTGGCGACATCTTCAAGAAAATGTGAAGAACGAATATCCTCTATCGGCCCCAAAAACCAATCTTTATGCTCAATTTTGTTTTTGACGAAAATGCCTTCAGCTTTTAATCGAATACCATTTGACGAGGCTAGCATTCCCATTGTTTCAGTCCCACGCACTTGAGATTTTATCCAACATTTAGCAGCCTTTAAGTCTCGGGTAACTTTAATTGGATATTTTTGCTTAAAAGTCGCCAAAACATTCAAAGCCATGCCACTGTTACCATTAACTAAATGGTGGATAAAATTTGACAACTTTTCGGCTCGAAATGAACGCATCGATGTCGCCAAATGTAAACAAGGTAACAAAGTACCTTTTGAAAAGTCGCGAGTCGTTAAACCCGTAGACACATACTCACCATTAAGTAAATCCGTAGAATAATAAGCATCCCAGTGAGTAAATCGGTTGCCAAGTGCATCCAACCATCCAAAAAGCCCAACCTCGCCGGTGTTGATTTCTTGTCCACCGCCGATCAACGCAATAATTACAGCCCAATCTTCATGGCGGTCCATCACTTCGATAAGATATTCTGGCTCAGACTTATTGAATCCAGCTTGATTACGCTTGGTCTGCATGAATTTGCTAGTCTGCTCAACATTCCAAGCACGCTGAGCTTCGTCAAAGATAGCTACTTGCTCTACTGGGGGTTTGTTCGATGTAAGCGAGTCATCCCTAAACTTATGGATATTCTGAATAAATTGCTCAGTATGTCGTCGACAATCGCCAATTTTCTCTTTAGTGCGATCACGTCTATCTCGCGCCAGAGCTTCTTGCAAAACAGAGACTAAAGGGCCATTTCCGCTTAAAAATACTGCATATTCCTTTTCGTCAGCATTAGAATGCGCACTCGCAATATTAAGCCCTACAAGGGTTTTGCCCGCACCCGGAACGCCGGTAACGAAACAAATGATTTTTCGCTTATTGATCCGAGCATTGTGAATCAACTGAAGTAATTGCTGGCTCGTTTGTCCAAGATTTTGAGTGTCGGCTTCACTACGAGCAATATCTTCGACTTTATGCTGCGCATATAGCGCTTGCGCCGCTTCGATAATAGTTGGTGTTGGCAAATAACCAGAATCAGCCCACAAGTTTGAATCAAAAGTAGGTTGATTCAACCGCTCAGCAATTAGGCGCATTCTTGGAAACAATTCACCGGGTGAAATACACAAGGTAGAAGCAACATTATCGCCTGCGAATACTGGATCTTTCGATTGGCTCGTCGCTTTGGTGGCGACAAGCAGAGGGACTAGATATTTATCATGACTACCGCGATGAAAGTTCTTTAAATCTAAGGCGTATCCATGAGTTTGCCTCATATCTGCAGCGGTAAATACTTTTGCGCCAACTTTAAACTCTACAACAAAAACAATTCCTTTAAATATCATCACGACATCCGCACGTCGTCCCATTCGTGGGATCATAAACTCAATGAAAATATGCCCTTCTCGCTCAACGCTCTCGGCCAAGGAGCGTTTGAGAACTTCAATTTCAGCACACCAAGCACGAGTTTGTGCATGCAATAAATGCTGAGTATGGAAACGTGATATCTGCCCGGTAATCGCATCGGGCTCAGCAGATAGAAAATCTTTAAAACTCGCCGAATAAAATGCTCGTTGAGTCATAATGATCCCTCAACGGTAAAATCAAGAAGTTGTTTCGCCGGGATATTTAAAGCATTGGCAAGTTTAAAAAGATTAATCAAACTAACATTGCGTTGCCCACGTTCAATGCCGCTGACATAGGTTCTGTCCATGTCAGCTTTTAATGCAAGCTGCTCCTGAGAAAAAGATCTCTCAAGTCGCAAACTTTTTAGATGAGTACCGAATGAGGTAAGCAAATGATCTTCCATGAATAATCCTTTGAAGAGTTTTCATGATGATCTTTACTTGTAGACAATACGTCTACGGACTATGAGTCACATTAAATGCCTAGCACTTAATGATTTGGACATAACATCGCACAGGGTAATCACTCACAAAATGCAAAATGATTGTTGCCGCTGATTACATTTAGACGGCAAATTCCGCAATCTACTTACCAACCACTCGGCAATAAGTACCTTGTACTTCGGCCGCCGACGTCGGCTTTGGGCCAGTATCTATCTCAAATTTCTATTAAGCGATTGGTTCTACTGGCTAACAGATATGCGCGAAGGCTAACAGGATCAGGCACTCGCATGGAAGTGACCATCCGTGACAGGACGTCACGGTTGAGCATGGACTTGAACAACTTCCCTATTTAACTGCCAGTTCGCCTTCCATGGCTCTCGTTCATAAACTTAGAAACCCTAGGTTTCTATTCACCGAGTCACTGGAATGCAAGTGCTTGATAACATGCCTAACCTTTATCGTTTCATACTGAGTGGCAATAAGTATCTGGTACTTCGGCCGCCGGCGTCGGCTTTTACTAAAAAGCGCTGTTCGACCATTTGCACTAGATGACGGGTGGCGGTGGCGCGGCTCACCTTAGCGACCTTTTGGTACTGGCTACTATTAATCCCTAGTTCAAAATCGCCGTCTAACATCCGATTGAGTACTTTGGCTTGCTCCTGACTCAATAAAGATTGGTCGACACTTTGCCAATACTGAGTTTTCGACAGCGTTCTGCTCACATCTGCCATCGCATTGAGTAAGCAGTCATTGAGGGTTTCAAAAAACCAGACTAACCAAGGAGTAATATCTACATCGCCCCTTTGGGTAGACTCTAAAATGTCATAGTAGGCTTGGCGACGGGCAAGAATACTGACCGACATAGCGTAAAAACGAATCGAGCGTTTCTCCGCTTGCGCTAGAGCTAAATCAGTCAATAAGCGCGTGATGCGCCCATTACCATCATCAAGTGGATGCAGAGTAACAAACCAAAGATGTGTTATCGCCGCACGTATAAGCGGATCTAAAACCTGCGCTTGCCGTGAAGCATTAAACCATTCGATAAACTGCGAGAGTTCAGCATCCAATGCCGCTCTAGAGGGTGCCTCAAAATGCACTGTTGGTTTATCAATGCGGCCAGAGACAACCTGCATAGGTGTATCGCCACGCAGCGCTCCGCCAATAACAGGGTTAAACAGCGTATAACCCTGGGGAAATAACTGTTTATGCCAACCTAATATCCGCTCAAGGGTTAACTCTGTATCTAAATTTTTTAAGGCATCGAGCATAATGTCAGCCAAACCATCGGTTTGCGCTGTTGTCGGATACGGTTTATCTTCAGTCACGCCGAGTTTTTTAGCTAAGGATGAGCGCACCGAAGCCGCATTGAGCTTTTCACCTTCGATGGCACTGGAATGGATAATGTTAGCGAGTAAGGTGTCGAGTGCAGCGTCTGAAGTTAATAGGCTGTTGTCGTGACTTAGCAGTTGCTTGCCAAGCAACTGGCCCTGATTGAAATAGACCTGACGCAGCAAGGCATCAATGCTGCTGGTGTTCCAATGAAACTTAGGCCAATCGGCTTGCTGCCAAATCCACATATCTACCCCATGAGTCGAATAACAAGCCTATTCTACTCACATAATGAGGCGATTAACAAATATATTCGCCTCACATTATGAGTCGAATGGCACTAATAATCGCCTCATCAATACCAACATGGCTATGCAATGCAGGGAAATGAGCCTTGTTGGTAATCCGGGAGCTCAGTTTCTAAGCCTTATGAGCTTCCACACTAACTATTATTGTGCAGCGACACTTCAGTTATCACACGATACGGTGCACCTTTACTGGGTGCATTGCAGTGGTGCGTGACTTTTATGTATATACCCAAGCTACCTGAATATACGAGTTTCAGAGCGTCTAGGGTGATTCAATTCAAGGCGCATCAATGACAGAATGTCGGCCACCTTTTGAATTGATGCAACACGGAAGTGGAGTACTCTAGGCGCTCCGTCCCGGCGGGTTTTAACGCACTTTATGCTGTGTTGGTTATTTTTAACTTAGCCCGCTAGGTCTGCAAATAACCGCAATCGCCATGGATGGCGTGAATGCCATTTATGCAGGAGCAATAAATGGCATTGCCTAAAGTGCGTTAAACTCCCGCTGAATCCTGCATCTTCAGGTTGTTTGGGTATACTACCGACAAAGCCTTCGTGCTGAGATATACTGCCGCCGCTGTTTTGACACGCCAATGTGAAACGCCGAGGTTAAAACTTACGGCTTTACCGCACCGCTGACACACATTCTGAGCCTAACCTATGCCTGATAACGCCAACAATTCACCAACCTCTACTCACGTGCAATGTACTGCTAATGCACAGCGTATCGGCAATGTTCAACCTACTGGCAATTCACAGATTGCTACGCCAGATACAATGCATCCAGCCCAGTCGAATGCGCTCAGTGACGAACAGATAAAGGTGAAAAAGCAGAAAGTCTTTATCATAGGTTTGCCACGCACGGGCACCACGAGTGTGAGTGTGGCGCTATTGGAGCAAGGGCTAAAAGTGGCACACATGGCCTTTACTAAGCAGGCATTTATGCTGGCCGATGCAGTGTCTGACACGCCTTGTTTCAGCGATTATCAGCAGTTGGATTTATTATTTCCCGAGGCAGTGTTTGTCTATCTCGACCGCGATATCAATACTTGGTTGCCTTCGATGCAGATGTTACTTGGTAAAATGGCGCCCCATTTGGATGAAAAAACGGGCCGCTTCCATCCAATATTAAAGCGCAGTTTTAGGCATACTTTCGCCATAGATAAAGTGGCGGAACCAGCCAGCAGTGAGCACTTAATTGCTTGTTATCAAAAGCATCAGCAAGAAGTGTTCGCTTACTTTAATGGGCGGGAAGACTTTATTTCAATTGATGTTAGCCATGCGGGAAGCTTGAGTCAGTTACTGCAATTTTTGGGAATAGAAGCAAACGCGAAGAATAGCGATGTTACATTAGGTTTAAACGAGCCACTGAGTTTCCCTAAACTTAACGTGGGCCGCAACGTGGCAAGTTGGGGCGAATATAAACACCCCAACAAGGTCAACACCAATAGCGCAGGCCCACAAAGCCGTAAGTTTTTCGACTACACGCTTTAACATTGGATCAGTACACAAATACCAATGCACAGATATCCAAGCGCCGAATTAAAAATTAGCTTTAAGCACAGCCTCTTGGTCGAGCAAGCTTTGGTACAAGGTAAACTGGTTGGCGGCGCGGTCTAGATTATGGCCTTCACGGTGGATATGGAAATACACATCACCGTTAAGATAATCCGTTAAAAAACGCACACCTATCATCAAACAAATCACCCGAGCACCGAGCCATAGACTGCGTTTTTCATCTTCCGTTAAGACGTCACCCAACTCGCTCAAGTAGCCACGGCAAATCGCGGCGAAGATGTCTTGGCGCACTTGGACTTTATCCAAGGCCGTAGAGTCTTCCTCCTCTGGCGAGCAGAAAGTGCGTACCATGTCACCGAAGTCATACATAAGATGACCTTTCATACAGGTATCTAAATCGATAATCGCCATGCTGGACATGTCGCGTTTATCAAAAAGCATGTTATTGATTTTAGTGTCGTTATGACAAATTCGTAGCGGCAGCTTTGGCGATATTTCTGCAAGTTCATCCAGCAAAGCCTGCTGAGATAACGCGTAATCGACCCAATGACGGCAGAGCGCTAAGCGATGTTGACTATCGAGTTCAGCGGCCTGCTTTAGTAAGGCCATGCGTCCCGGTAAATGGTGAAACTGAGGGATCACATCTTCAAGCTCTGTCGCATCAAAATCACTCAAGGCAGAGGCAAAATGCCCAAAGGCCTTGGCCGCCATTTCCGCTTCTTGTTCCGACTTAACCACTTCAATGCTAAGACTATGGGGCAAGTAACTGATCGCACGCCAAAATCCTTGCTCGCCTAAATCGATAGCCAGCTCACCCTCTTGGGTTAAACATGGGCTAACGACTTTAAGGCCGTATTGTTGCTGCAATGACTTAGCGCATAAATGATGGCTAATTTTATCGGCATTGCAGACCAAAGCGTTGGGTGTTTTAAATACCTCAGTATTAATTCGCTGCAATACCAATTCACCCGCAGGCCAGCGCACTAAAAGGGTGTCATTGATGTGGCCATTACCGAGGGCAGAAATTTTCGCCTCGGCAGATTCAATACCAAAATGAGGCAACACTGACTGCCTGATGAGTTTAATCACTCAATAACTCCGTTAATTTTTGTTTTACCCAGACAGTGTCCTGCGGATAAGTCACGCCAAGCCATGGCTCACAGGCAACATCGACATAGACAGGCAAACCTTGCTCAATTCCCGCTTGTACTATGGCGGGTAAATAGCATTCAGACTTAGGTTGTTGACCCTGTTGCCCGATAAATTCGGTTAATTCACGTTTAATAACATCAAATATGTTTGGGGAGAAGCCCCAGCATGTCATAGAGACCAAGGAGTGCGCCGGCAAATTAGCATGACCCTGTGGGCCATCACCCATTAAGTGGCCTGCTTGCTCGGCGATATTGAGCCATTCGGCGACCGATTTAAGCTGACCATTTTCAACCTGACACAAACCACGATTAACACCACCGTGTTCCGACAACGTGAGTTTTATGGGATAGGCCACCATCATCCACTCAGTTGGCCTAGTGCTTAAGCCTTTGGCTAAGGAAGCAAAAGCGCTATCACCATAAAAATCATCGGCATTGATAACGGCCATTGGCCCTTTAACGAGATGGCGCGCACTCCACAGTGCATGGGCCGTCCCCCAAGGTTTAAGCCTGTGGCTAAGATCCGCCAACTGCGCCGCGTCGGGTAAATCCGTTGAGACTTGATAGCAAAAATGATATTCAAAATCGGCTGGCAAAAATCGTGTCAGGATCTCAGTTAATTCACTTTCTAACTCTGGGCGGATCACCAGCACAGCACGCTGAAAACCACTGCGAATGGCCGACATGATTGATAGCACCAACATGGGTTCACCCGCGGGGCCGAGTGCCGCCAATTGCTTATCGCCGCCGAAGCGACTACCTAGCCCCGCAGCCATAATGACTAAGGTCAATTCTGTATTCATGCTGGATTGATATATTCAGTTCAAATTTAAAGGTGTTTCCCCAAACCGCAGCGACCTAAACAACCTAAAGTACGGTTTGAGAAAAAGAGGAGCAAAAGTGTAATCTACCCCTCTAATTGTGACTAGCATTTAAGCAGAATTTTTATCGACTTAGCTGCAGACTTTTTTAACGAGCAATATAATCGCCAAAGGTACGATTTTGTTCCAATATCGCTTGGCTGCCCTTAAGACTGAACTTATAACCACACAGGCTAATATTACCTCGACGGGCGAGATCAATAATGATGGCCTGAGTATCGAGTGGTGAGAATCGCGCCTCTGAAGCGGAATCCGCTTTCAGATCCACAGTCACAGGGCGATAGTCAGTGCCATTGTTAAAGGATAAGACGCTGCAAGTTTTATCTCCCTTTGCCGTCGCTAAGGACCACAGGTTTTGTGCTTTACCTTTCTCACCGAGCCAACGCATGATCAAGATATCATCCTCCAGCGCCACAGAAAAACCGTCTGGTAACGCAAGCGTCACCCGCTCACCCGCATAGGGAGCAATCGCGTTAACTGTGACAACTTCTGCACCATCACCCGTTTCTGCGTCGCCATTTGGCCAAAGGCCCCACACCAAGGCAATCAAGAGCACCACACCACAGCCAATTCCTGCTGGGCGCCAATAACGGCGTTCCACTTTCGGCAGTTTAATCTTAGGCAACACCAAGAAACGCTTTAGTGGCGCCAAAAACTCAAATAAACCGCGAAATAGCTCGGTCATCGAACCAGAATCTTTTGCTTCGGCGCGGCGCTGACGCACTTCTTCGGCATGATCTCTATCGTTAAAGCTGTCAGGCTCGTCATCTTCTTCGGCGGTAAAACGCCAACCGGGTTCAGTACTACGCTCGGCAGGATCTAATTGGGCCGCAGTAAAGTCGACATGTTTCAAATTAACATTGTCCACATCGACATCGACCAACTCAATGTGGGTCTGTTCAACGCGGCTAGTATTAGCAGGACGGAAATCCGCATGGCTGTCTGGTATCACAAAATCGGCAGGATTCTGCGTCATTCGAGTTAACGCATCAAAGCGCAGCTCATCTTGACGCAACGCCTCTCGCTCGGCCTCCGCCGCGCTAACACTCGGCTCAACCCTCGGCGATGTTAAAACAGATTCAACATGGGTCGATAAATCGACCTCTGGCTCAGACACAGTCTCAGCGCTAATGGTTTGGGCATGAAGCTGCTCAACATGCGGCTCATGCCTTTCAGCTTGAGGTTGTGCTTGAATATGAGAGGTAGATTTTGCCGATTGTCTTACGGCAACGTCTTGAGCAACAATAGGTTTAGGGTCAATGATGTTAGGATCTATGGCAGTTTTAGATGCCATGGCTTTAGCGTCTATAGTGTTAGGATCTACGATTTTAGGATCTATGGTTTTAGGTGCGATGGTTTTAGGAACGATAGTCGGTTCCACACGGCGCCTAGGCATTGCCTGTGATGTTGGTGCATCCAGCTCAGGACCGAAATAACCGTAGCGATAATCCACTATCGTTGGTGCAGGAAAGCGCCAGCCCCAAAATGTCAGTCCCGCGGCTAACACTAAACTCAATCCAATTAAGGCAATATGCACATCGGCCGCTAACAGGCCGATGAAAATTATTAACGGCAATAGGAATACGCCAATCAAGCCTTTTGACTTATCGGCATCGGCCAAACGACGCAAACTGGTGAGCCCTAATAAAGGTAGACCCAACAATGCCAGCAAATACATCAGAAAATTAGCCCCAAAAGCAGCGGCTGCAAATGCAATACAGACATAAACGCCAACACTGATTGCGACAAAACGGGGACGAGAATCACGCCCGTGAAGGCAGAAAAGAGATTTTAACAGCACGACCCTTCCTTTATTGTTGTAAAAACGAGATACAAAAAGACACTCATTGCCTTATTCGCACGAGCGTAACCAATTTACCCGCAATTGTCAGTGCCTACGACCCAAGTCGGATAAAAATGCACATAATATCGAAGTAAATCTAAAATAGGCTTAAATTGCCAGCCAACAAGCCCTAGTATTTCTATGGTCAAAATCGGTATAATGCTCGGCTTTCTGGGCCCTTCTTGCGTTAACCCATTGGATATTTAGCTCATGACCGCACGCGGAAATTTATTTATTGTGTCGGCGCCAAGTGGCGCAGGTAAATCCTCGTTGATTTCAGCCTTGCTTAAAGACAAGCCAGCCGACATGCAGGTTTCGGTATCTCATACCACCCGCGCACCACGCCCAGGTGAAGTTGATGGTCAACACTATCACTTCGTTAATGTTGAGCAATTCAAAGCCTTAATTGCTGAAAATGCCTTTTTTGAATGGGCAGAAGTGTTTGGCAATTACTATGGTACCTCGCGCCATGTGATCGAGCATACGCTCACCCAAGGTATCGATGTTTTCCTCGATATCGACTGGCAAGGTGCCGAACAAGTTAAAGCCGTGATGCCAGAAGCCGTTGGTGTGTTTATTCTACCACCCTCTAAAGCCGAGCTAGAGCGCCGCCTCACTGGTCGCGGACAAGACAGTAGCGATGTTATCGCCAGCCGTATGGCACAAGCCGTATCGGAAATGTCCCACTATAAAGAATATGATTTTATTATCGTCAACGACGATTTTGACACTGCCTTAGCCGATTTGCGTGCCATCATTCGCAGTCAGCGCTTAACAGGTGCTAGTCAGATCCACGCGCAAAATGATATGCTTCACGATCTGTTGGCAGGATAGCTGTCATAGTGTACAATTTTGCGTCATTTTTTCCCTAGATAAACTGGAGTTTCAACACATGGCTCGCGTAACTGTAGAAGACGCCGTAGAACAAATCGGCAACCGTTTTGATATGATCTTGGTTGCGGCGCGTCGTGCTCGCCAAATCGCCGTGCAGGGTAAAGACCCTATGGTTGAAGAGATGAACGACAAACCCACGGTTATCGCCCTGCGTGAAATCGAACTAGGTTTAGTTAATGCTCACACCTTAGATGCCGATGAGCGTCAAACGGTACGTGAACGTGAAGCCGCTGAAATTGCAGCGGTTGCAGCCATTGCTGAAGGTCGTTCATTATAGTTTTTGAGTAAAAACCTATTTAGGTAAAAGGAGAGCTGCCACTTGTATCTGTTTGAAGGTCTAAAGGAGTCTGCTTCCGGTTACTTAGAACCTGAACAGGTAGAATTGCTCAAGCAGGCGTACCAGATTGCGCGCGATGCCCACGAAGGGCAAATGCGCACGAGTGGCGAACCTTATATTACTCATCCGGTTGCGGTTGCCCGCATCCTTGCTGACATGCGTCTTGATCATGAGACGCTGATGGCAGCACTGCTCCATGACACCATCGAAGATACCCATGTCACCAAAGACGATTTAGCCGAACTATTCGGTGTCGCGGTGGCCGAACTCGTCGAAGGCGTGTCAAAACTCGATAAGCTTAAATTTCGCGACAAGAAAGAAGCTCAGGCTGAAAACTTTCGTAAAATGATGATGGCGATGACGCAGGATATCCGCGTTATCCTCATCAAGCTTGCCGATAGAACCCACAACATGCGTACCTTAGGCGCACTGCGTCCCGACAAACGTCGCCGTATCGCCCGCGAAACCTTAGAGATCTACGCACCTATCGCTAACCGTCTCGGTATCCATAACATCAAGACAGAGTTAGAAGACTTAGGTTTCCAAGCTTATTATCCCATGCGATATCGGGTGCTTAAAGAAGTCGTTAAAGCCGCCCGTGGCAATCGCAAAGAATTGATCCAAGGCATTGAAGCCGCTGTGTATACGCGCTTAAACGATGCGGGTATTCCGGGAAAAGTCAAAGGTCGCGAGAAAAACCTCTACTCCATCTATAACAAGATGCAGAGTAAAGAGCTGCAATTCCAAGAAGTCATGGATATCTACGCCTTTAGGGTGATAGTCGATTCCATCGACACTTGTTATCGCGTACTCGGTGCCATGCACGGACTGTACAAACCTCGTCCCGGTCGTTTCAAAGATTATATCGCTATCCCCAAAGCCAACGGTTATCAGTCACTCCATACCTCTTTATTTGGTCCACACGGCGTGCCCGTTGAGATCCAAATTCGTACCGAAGATATGGATCAGATGGCTGACAAAGGGGTAGCTGCACACTGGGCCTACAAAGGCGGTGCGCAAACAGGCCAAGGCACGACGACTCAAGTGCGTGCCCGTAAGTGGATGCAAAGCTTGTTGGAATTACAACAAAGCGCCAGCACCTCATTCGAATTCGTTGAAAACGTGAAGACGGAACTCTTCCCTGAAGAGATTTATGTGTTCACCCCTGAAGGTCGCATTCTGGAATTACCCGTCAATGCCACCGCGGTAGACTTTGCCTACGAAGTGCATACGGACGTAGGTAATACTTGCGTCGGCGCCCGTGTTAACCGCCAAGCGTATCCGCTTAGCCAACCGTTAATTTCAGGTCAAACCGTTGAAATCATTACCGCTAAAGGCGCCCGTCCTAATGCCGCTTGGCTAAACTTTGTGGTAACCGGTAAAGCTCGCGCTAAAATCCGCCAAGTGCTGAAAAGCCTTAAAGGTGATGATGCGATTGCACTCGGTCGCCGCCTGCTCAACCATGCGCTAGGCAAAACCAAACTCGACAGCATTGCGCCTGAGCAGATAGAAAAAGTGATCCGCGATACTAAACATACGACGCTCGATTCACTGCTCGCCGATATCGGCCTTGGCAATGCCATGAGTATTGTTATCGCCCAGCGTTTGATTGGCGATAATCTTGAGAATCAAGAAAGTCGCGACGGCCACATGATGCCAATTCGTGGCGCCGAAGGCATGCTCGTTACCTTCGCTAACTGTTGCCGCCCCATCCCAGGTGATGCCGTGATAGCCCACGTGAGCCAAGGTAAGGGCTTAGTGGTGCACATGGAAAACTGTGCCAATATTCGTGGTTATCAAGGCGAGCCAGACAAATATATTCCCGTACAATGGGATAATGTTGAAGGCGTTGATTACCAAGCCAATCTGCGGGTCGAAATCGTTAACCACCAAGGTGCACTGGCGAAGATCACCTCGATCATTGCCGCCGAAGGTTCAAACATTCACAACCTCAGCACTGAAGAACGCGATGGTCGCGTGTATTTGATCAACCTGCGGATTTCGGTGAAAGACAGGATCCATTTAGCCAACGTGATGCGCCGAATTAGGGTACTACCCGAAGTACTGCGCACGTCCCGTAATCGTTAATTAACTCAACACTAGAGAGAGCGTCATGGCAGAAAAAATCATCATAGCGACCGAAAACGCCCCAGCGGCCATAGGCACGTATTCACAAGCGGTTAAAGTCGGTAGCACAGTGTATTTATCTGGCCAGATCCCGCTCGTGCCAAGCACAATGCAAATTGTCAGCGATGATTTTGAAGCGCAAGTCGTGCAAGTATTTGAAAACCTGACGGCAGTTTGCACTGCTGCGGGTGGTTCAATCAACGATATCGTTAAGCTCAACATCTTCCTGATTGATTTAAGCCACTTCGCTAAAGTGAATGAAATCATGAGCCGTTACTTCAGCCAGCCATACCCAGCCCGTGCTGCTATCGGCGTGAAGCAATTGCCGAAGGATTCTCAAGTTGAAATGGACGGCGTGATGGAGCTGTAAGCGCTAGCATTTCACCTTCTATAAACGAAAAGGCGCTACGGCGCCTTTTTGTTGCCAACACAATCCAACACCCTGCTTGCCACTCTCTTCATCTTGCTTTCACACTCAACTTGTAGGCTTTGCGCTCCATTCTCATATTTTACAATCTTGTAAACTATTTGCGCGAGCTCACAAAACTCGCCATACTGGGTACAGCCAAAAGAACAATAAATAACAGGGAATTGCCAATGGATACAGCGATTAAGACGCCAATTGAAATGCTGGCGCACTGGGCTAAGACTCAGGGGGACCAAGTCTATTTACGCCAACCGATCAAGGGTCAATTCCTTGATTTTACTTGGGCTGAAGTTCAAGAAAAAGTTCAACAACTTGCCGGTGCCTTACATCACTTAGGCTTAGAGCGTGGTGATAAAATTGCCGTTCTCTCTAAAAACTGTGCCGAATGGTTTATCACCGACCTCGCGTTGATGCACGGCGGCTATGTCAGCGTACCTATTTACCCTACCGCCAACACAGATACTATTCGCTATGTGCTGCAACACAGTGGCGCAAAAGCCATTTTTCTCGGCAAACTTGACCATTGGGCTGACCAAGAGGCTGGTGTCGGCGGCGAGCTACTACGCCTTGCCATGCCCTATGATACGATGCCAGCACAATATCAATGGGAACAATTGCTTAAGCTAGGCTATCCCTTAGTTAACGCCCCGCTGCCTACTCCAGATCAAGTGATGACACTCATCTATACCTCTGGTTCGACTGGCCAACCTAAGGGCGCGATTCAAACCTTCGCCAGCTATGGCTGGACTTGCCAAGCGGTAGTGCGTGACCTGCGCACCGATGGCGACGATAGACTTTTATCCTATTTACCCTTAGCCCATATCACAGAGCGCGTTGCGATTGAAGGCTCATCCTTCTACTCAGGTAGTGTGGTGGCTTTCGTTGAAAGTCTCGACTCCTTCGTTGTCGATGTTCAACGGGCAAAACCAACGGTATTCTTCTCGGTACCACGGTTATGGAGCCTGTTTCAGAAAAACATCATCGACAAAATTGGGGTCAGTAAACTTAATCTATTACTGAAAATCCCACTGCTTAGCAGCTTTGTGAAATACAAAATCCATAAGGGTTTAGGCTTGAACCATTGTCGTCTACTCGGCTCTGGCTCGGCGCCAATTCCACCATCACTGATCCACTGGTATCACAGTATTGGTCTTAATATCTGCGAAGCTTGGGGTATGACAGAAAACTGTGCCTATTCGATCATCAACTATCCTTTTGATGCGCGTAAAATTGGTACTGTTGGCCGCCCAGTTGAGGATTGCCAGATCCGCCAAGGCGAGGATGGTGAGCTACTGCTCAAGAGTCCGGGATTAATGACTGCTTATTATCTTCAGCCAGAAGCTACTGCAGCGGCATTCGATGCTGATGGTTTCTTCCACACAGGCGATCTGTGCTCAATTGATGCCGATGGTTGTGTCACTATTACTGGCCGAGTGAAAGACAACTTTAAAACCGCCAAGGGCAAATATGTAGCGCCCGTGCCTATCGAACGTAAATTGGCGCAGGATCCCCATGTTGAACTGATTTGTGTGATTGGTTCTGGTCTGCCGCATCCCGTCGCACTAGTGCAGTTATCCGAAGGGGCAAATCTACAAGCCCGTGAAGAAGTCCGCACCTCACTCAAAGCGACACTCGATAGCGTTAATCCGCACTTAGAGTCACACGAACATGTCGATGCGATTGTCGTGGTCAGTGATCCTTGGACGATTGAGAATGATGCGCTCACGCCTACCCTCAAAATCAAACGCCATGTGCTTGAAAAAGCCTTTAGCGAACGAGTTGACGGCATTCGTGGCGCCCAAGTCCGCTGGGAAGATGAATTAACTCAAAAATAACTAGGCCAAACAATCAGTTGGCGAGTATGGTCATCAGCTAAAACTAAGCACGCCTAGGGTGTGCTTTTTTATGACATATTCTGTCAAAATCCGATAAAACCACGTATCATGTGCGCCAGTCGGCCAAGGGGCAATTCCCTTGTACTTTTCCATTCAATATTAGGTTTAACAGAGTCTAACGATGCTAATTACACTATCGATTATTGGCGGTTTTATTATTTTAACCTTAGGCGCTGAAGCCCTAGTGCGTGGCGCGAGTTCAATCGCTCTACGTTTAGGTATTACGCCACTTATCATAGGCTTAACTATTGTAGCCTTTGGTACTAGCGCACCAGAACTGGCTGTGAGTGTAAAATCTGCTCTAGCAGGAAACAGCGGTATCGCCTTAGGTAACGTTATTGGCTCTAACATTGCTAACATAGGTTTGATTTTAGCCATCACGGCACTTATCCGCCCTATTCAAGTGCAATCTCAAGTCGTAAAGCGTGATATCCCTTTGATGATATTGGCTTCTATGTTGTTCTGGGCACTCTTGTTAGATGGCGAGCTCAGCCTAATTGACGGTGTAGTATTACTGTCACTACTGTTCGGTTATTTAGCCTTTAGTTACATCAGCTCGAAAAATGGTAATGAAGAGGAAGAGATTGAAGCAGGTCCAAATAATCCGCTACTTTCAGCCCTATTTATCTTAGTCGGTATTGGTATGCTAGTCGGTGGCGGGATTTTGTTTGTCAACGGCGCAGTAGATTTAGCCAAGACCTTCGGTATCAGTGAAGTCATTATCGGCTTAACGATCGTGGCGATTGGTACCAGTATGCCAGAGTTAGTAACTTCTGTTCTAGCGGCACTGAAAGGTCAGAGTGACATAGCCATAGGTAACGTTGTTGGTTCTAACATATTCAATATTTTGGGTATTTTAGGTATTACTGCAATAGTACAGCCAGTATCATCACTTGGCTTCCAACCCTTTGATTTCATCGTGATGTTGGCATTTGCCATCATGATTTTACCTTTCGCTTGGACAGGATTTCGTATTGGCCGCCGCGAAGGTTCAGTATTACTACTGTGCTACTTAGGTTACTTGGGCTACCTAATAAACCAAGCGAGCACTCAAGCTGTGGTATAACACTTAGCTGCTCATTTACGATAAAAAACACCGGAGCCTCTCCGGTGTTTTGCTCTCTAGGTATTGTCCACTTTATTAATCACGCACCTTCTTTAAAGCACACCTAATAAAGAATATAAGCAAATAACTCAACTGATGACATTTGTCATGCCAAAGCCATGACCTTTGTGTCTGCAGTTCTTCTATCGAATTTCTGATAATGAGCCCGTACCCAAACATTGGGAAACTCACTCAATAAGGAAATACCATGAAAACATTACTCCTCGCCTCCAGCTTTTTGCTTATCAGTACTCACTCGTTTGCAGCAACGCCATCAAACACTAACATCACCAACGTAGACGCTGCCTCGAATGCGATGAATCTAACGCAATTACAACAACTAAGCGGCAGCACTCAAGATTATGATAAAGCCTATGCGAACTATCGCTTAGCCATCAGTGCCAATGTAATGGGGCAGAAAACACTCGCTAGCAGCGCACTGACTACAGCGCAAACCACATTAGAAGCACTCGAAACCAGCCAAGCGAATGCAGAATCCCTTGCCCTGTTATCGTCGGTTTATGGCATGCAAGTCGCCTTAGATAATAGTAAAGGTGCAACGCTCGGCATGAAATCCGCCAAGGCGATTGCCAGTGCCGAACAATTAGAACCACAAAATCCACGGGTAGCGCTGGTTAAAGCCATCGCCGCCTATAACACGCCAGCCATATTTGGCGGCAGCATGCAAAATGCTAAGACCTTAGCCACTACAGCCATAGAAAGATTCGCTCAGCCTTGCGACAACATTTGCTGGGGTGAAGCCGAAGCCTACACGTGGCGTGGGCTCGCTAAACAGGAATTAGGCGATAGCCAAGGCGCGATTGAAGATTGGCAACAAGCGATCAAAGTACAAGCCGATTATGGTTGGGCAAAATTTTTGCTTCAACAAAATCAGCAATTAAGTGCAAAATAGACAAAGTTGTTAACGGGGATCTATGGCGCTGACGATAGCGCCAATCCCTAAAAAGAATAAATTAAAACAGATGCCATCGGTAGGCATTGAACAACCAACTCAGTGACACAGAGGCATCATGATAAGCACTCCCCTTCAGCTCGAACGAAAACTTGCTTGGGTGTATTTGATAAACTTAGTGTTTTATCTGATCCCACTTGCCATAAATCCCTATCCAAGCTGGAAAATCGCCCTCAGTTTTGCCGTGTTAATCCCTTTTATTGCCAGTTATTTTTGGACCTATAAGTGCAATAGCCGTAGCGCCTATCTGCCCATTCTCATTATGGTGGTCATAGCAATAGCGATCACACCAATCAACCCAGGCTCTATCTCGCTATTTACCTTTGCCGCCTTCTTCATTGGCTTTTTTTATCCTCTCCGGACCTGTCTGTTAGCTATTGCAGCCCTCATCGGCCTGTTGTTTGCCCTCAATGAGATTTACCACTTTAACAGTTACTACTTTCCGCTTTACGGCTCGGGATTAGTGCTCGGCGTGGGCATGTTTGGTGTCGCCGAACGCAGACGTTATCGGCATAAATTGAAAGAACAGCAAAGTGCCCAAGAAATTACCACCTTGGCCACTATGCTTGAGCGGGAACGTATCGCGCGGGATCTACACGACATTATGGGGCATAGCCTATCTTCCATCGCCCTTAAGGCTGAGCTAGCCGAAAAGCTTATCGCAAAACAAGAATATGAACTCGCATCAACCCAATTGACTGAGCTAGGACAAATTGCGAGGGAAAGTTTAAGCCAGATCCGCCACACAGTGTCAGACTACAAACACAAGGGCCTAGAGAGTTGCGTGACGCAGCTTTGTAAATCCTTAAGGGATAAAGGCTTAAGTGTCGAGCTCAGTGGTGAGCTACCCAAGCTAGGTGCAACCACAGAAAGCCAACTGAGTTTGATCCTCACCGAACTCATTAATAATATTCTTCGCCATAGCGGTGCAAGTGAATGCTCTATCCACTTTTCTAAGCAATCAGACCACCTGCAGCTCGAAGTCAAAGACAATGCCGCAGCCAAACCTTTTATAGAGGGTAATGGCCTCACTGGTATACGCGAGCGTCTCGACAGTTTAGGCGGCAGCTTGAGCTATAATCTCGAACAGGGATATACATTTACCGTCAGTTTACCTTTGCAGGGAGCAACACATTAATGAAGATTTTATTGGCGGAAGATCAAGCTATGGTGCGAGGAGCACTCGCCGCACTCCTCACGCTTGCAGGGGGTTTTAGTATCACCCAAGCGAGTGACGGCGACGAAGCTCTAAGCTTACTCAAACAGCAAAGCTTTGATCTCTTGCTAACAGATATCGAAATGCCCGGCCGCACAGGCTTAGAGCTGGCCACATGGTTAAAGGAGCAACATAGCCAAACTAAGGTTGTGGTCATTACCACCTTCGGCCGTGCGGGCTATATTAAACGTGCCATCGAAGCGGGTGTGGGCGGCTTTCTGCTTAAAGATGCGCCCTCGGAAACCTTAGTCAACGCGATTCAACAAGTGATGGCGGGAAAACGAGTGATCGATCCTGAACTTGCCATGATGGCGATTGGCGATGTCGACCCGCTCAACGACAAAGAACGCCGCGCTCTTCGCCTCGCTAGCGAAGGCAAATCCACCTCCGACATCGCCGAAACTCTTTTTATCGCCGAAGGGACTGTTCGCAACTACCTCTCAGAAGCCATAGCCAAACTCAATGCCAGTAATCGAATCGATGCAGCCCGCATTGCCAAGCAAAAAGGCTGGTTGTAATAACACTCACAGTTAACCACGCTTTCAGCCTAACGATATCTTATCAACAATTTTGTGGTCTTAAGGCCACAGAAGGATATTAGCTATGCTTCCAAACAAAATTTGATAACACCCTAATTCCCCTTGAGATTGCCTTACGCTTATTCTCTGTTAATATATGTATAAATTCACAGTGATTGAGTGCTAACGACTTGCAGCAATTGGATCTTGTTCCGATCACCGACCTCAAAGGCGTCGCCAAAAAGGTCGCGGAGAAACTCGCAAAGCTCGGCATCACAACAGTACAAGATCTACTGTTTCACTTACCCCTGCGCTACGAAGATAGAACCCAAATCTATCCTATTGCCGCCCTCAGCCTAGGCGGTTATGGCACTATAGAAGCTGAAATCCAATCGACACAAATCATCCAAGGCCGCAAGCGCATGCTGGTCTGCAATGTGCGCGACGATACGGGCAGCTTAAGCCTGCGCTTCTTTAACTTTTCCGTTGCTCAGCGTAATGCCATGCAGAATGGTTTGATGATCCGCGCCTATGGTGAAGTGCGCCGTGGTAGTCATCAAGCTGAGATAGTGCATCCAGAATATAAAGTGGTGTATCCCGGTGAAGATGTTCACCTGAGTGATACCCTAACGCCGATTTATCCCACGACTGAGGGCTTAAAACAGACGAGTTGGCTAAAGCTGACCGAGCAAGCCTTGGTATTGCTGGAAGAGGGTGGCTTAACTGAACTTCTGCCACCACAATTGCAACCTAACAACATCAGCCTTAAACAAGCGCTGCAGACGCTACATCGCCCTCCTGCGGGGATCTCTCAGTTCGATTTAGAGCTAGGTCAACACCCAGCCCAGCAACGACTCGTGCAGGAAGAATTACTCGCCCACAATCTCAGCATGTTACGCCTAAGGCAGCGCAGTAATTTAGATGCCGCTGTCACCATGCAAGCCACGGGGCAGTTGCTCAATCCCTTCCTCGCGGCTCTGCCCTTTAAGCCGACTGGCGCCCAGCAAAGAGTCGTGGCTGATATAGGCAAAGATTTAGAAAAACCGCACCCTATGATGCGCTTAGTGCAAGGGGATGTTGGCTCTGGCAAAACCTTAGTCGCGGCGATGGCGGCATTACAAGCGATTGAAAACGGTTATCAAGTTGCCATGATGGCACCGACCGAGTTATTGGCCGAGCAACATGCAACTAACTTTGCCGCTTGGTTTGAGCCACTCGGACTTAAGGTAGGTTGGCTGGCGGGAAAACTTAAAGGCAAGGCCAGAACCCAATCCCTTGCGGATATTGAATCCGGCGCAGCCCAAATGGTGATTGGCACCCATGCCATCTTCCAGCAGCATGTGGTCTTTAGCAAACTCGCGTTAATTATTATCGATGAGCAACACAGATTCGGCGTACACCAACGCTTAGGCCTGCGGGAAAAGGGCGTGAGCCAAGGTTTCCACCCGCATCAATTGATCATGACAGCCACACCCATTCCCCGCACGCTGGCGATGACGGCCTATGCAGATCTCGACACGTCCATTATCGATGAACTGCCGCCGGGGCGAACTCCAGTAACCACAGTGGCGATTGCTGATTCACGCCGCAACGAAGTGCTTGAACGGGTGCGTAACGCCGTCATCACAGATAAACGTCAGGCCTATTGGGTGTGTACTCTGATTGAAGAATCCGAAGTGCTCGAATGCCAAGCCGCCGAAGACACAGCCGAAGAACTGCGCCTCGCCCTGCCCGAGCTCAATATTGGCCTAGTGCATGGCAGGTTGAAGAGCGCCGAGAAACAGCAAATCATGGCCGACTTTAAGGCAGGCATTATTCATCTACTGGTAGCGACAACCGTGATTGAAGTGGGCGTCGACGTGCCGAATGCCAGCCTGATGATCATTGAAAACCCTGAACGTTTAGGTCTAGCACAGCTGCATCAACTGCGCGGACGAGTCGGTCGAGGCGCCATCGCAAGCCATTGTGTGTTACTCTACAAGGCGCCGTTGAGCCATACCGCCACCCAAAGACTGAGTGTACTCAGACAAAGCAATGATGGTTTCATCATAGCGCAGAAAGATTTAGAAATTCGTGGCCCAGGTGAAGTGCTTGGCACTAAGCAGACGGGACTGGCTGAGCTCAAAATTGCCGATCTAGTGCGCGATCAAGCTTTGATCCCACACATTCAGAAATTAGCGAGCCATGTAATGGCGCAAGCTCCCGAAAAAGTCGATGCAATTATTTTACGTTGGCTCGGGCACAGACAGCACTATGTGCAGGCTTAAGCCGTAAATATTAAAGGGTAAAGAACGAGGCGTAACATCTGCCTTTACTCGAAATAAATTGTTTATGTTCAGCTAAGCGCTATAGACAAGCGCATGGAAACTTGCAAAATGAACCTGCGGCCTTCAAATAGCCCGCTCTTGCACTTTAATGTTAGCTGCATGTATTCACCAAGTTACCTTGACACTCAAGCGAAGGATGTAAAATGCAAGTTAATCAAGATGATAGAATAACACCTCAAGAGACTTCTTCTAGCAGCAATCGCTTTGCGCTTTTTGCGATAGTGCTCGTCGTGCTACTTTCTGCCGGAGGATATTATTACTACAGCGGTGATTCTGACTCACCTAAACTCATTCCTAACGCCCCTATTGTATTGCCTGAAACACCGCCATCTGAACCTATGACGCTCGAAAGTGCGCCAGAGCCTGAAACCACAGAGACGACGCCTGCCGTTACAGAAACGAACATCAATAGCACTGAAACCACTGCAGTGGCAGAGCCTGAAGTTGTCGTAGAACCTGTGCCTGTGCTGGCTGAAAGTGATGCATTTGTGCAACAAAAAGCTCTCGCCATGATCAATAACAATGTGCTGAGTTCTTCGTTAGTGCAGCAAGATCTCGTCCGCCAATTTGTGGTATTCGTGGATAACCTAGCTCAGGGTGAATTAACCCGTAAAGTTAGCCCACTTAAAGGACCAGAGAAGCTGTTCTCAGTCTCAGAAATCACCAACAAAGTGTATTTAAATCCTGAGGGGTTCCACAGATACGACGCCTATGTTGACTCGATTGCCAAAATGGACGAACAGAGCTTAATCACAACTTACAAGCAACTGACGCCGCTCCTAGAGGAAGCTTTTACCGAACTCGGCTACAGCAACGCCAAATTTAACGACAGAATGCTGCAAGCAATTAAAATGTTACTCGCAGCACCTATTATTGAAGATCCGATTGAGCTGAATTCAATTAGCGTTAACTATCAATTCGTTGACCCTAACTTAGAGGCACTACCCAGTGCACAAAAACTGTTGATCCGTATGGGTCCAGAAAATACTCGCAAGTTGAAAGTAGCGCTGCGTAAAATCGAGAGTCAATTGTCGCAATAGGTTATCAAGCTCATGCCAAAAGGCGCTCAGTGCGCCTTTTTTCATTTTAACCTGTAAGTTAAAGTGTCTGCACAATCAGATAGCCACTGCGATATTTGTTATTCAATGTCAAATAAGCGCTGCAAATCACAGCACTTGATCCCATTCCGTTAACCCGCACAATGCAAATGGCTTCATAAAAAGAAGGGGCATAGTGTAGAATGACCACGCTGTAGAGGGCATTTCGAGCGTCATTCTTCTAACGCGTATACTCCTCACTATGGTATGACAATCCATTAATGTTCTAACTTAGTTAGGGATAACTAAGACAGCTTAAATTTAGTGTCGAGGCAAAGTAGTGCAACTAACATTCAGCATTCTCTCTTGGGGCGCTTGGGCCCCCCAATATCAGCACCATCAAAGTTGGCAAACTTGGTGCGAGAGTTCGGCTGAGCTCAATCTCGATACGCCACCACAGTCGGATACCACCGCTCCCGCACTCAAACAAATTCCCGCCATGCAGCGCCGCCGTTTTAGTCGCTTGACTAAGATGATGTTAGAGGTGAGTTTTCAGTGCGAAATGCCTGCAAATTGTCGCTCTATTTTTGCCTCGCGCCATGGAGAGTTGCAGCGCACCATTGGCCTACTCGAAGACATTATCGCCAAACAACCCTTATCGCCCTTAGGTTTTAGTCAGTCAGTGCACAACACCGCCAGCGGCATTTTTGGCATAGTGGCGGCCAATACCGCGCCTTCAACCTCAGTTGCGGCGGGCACAGAAACCCTGTCCCAAGCTATGGTCGAAGCCTTCGCCCAATTACATCAATCGCCAGAACCATTGTTATTGGTCTTCGGTGATGATCCAGTGCCTCCTGTGTACGATGAGTTTACCCAAGAATTTGAATTACCTTTGGCCCTAGGCCTACAACTCGCGCCCTTCGATACACCCGCTTCGGCCAAGCTCACGGTGAGCCACATTTCTAAGGCAACAGCTTTAAATCCGCTGACCTATGGTGCATTTATCCACGCCCTAGCAACGGCGCAAAATATTTCAGGCTGCTTATCCCAATGGCATTGGAGACTTGAGCATGTTTGATGCAGCCCACAGCCATGACGCCGCTAAGGATCATCAAGATTCAATGCTCAATGCCGCTTATACCTTGCCGGAAACTCGCCGCAAAGGGCTGAATTATGTGCCACGTTGGCTAGGTGGCGTGAGTTGTTATATCGCCTTTGGCTTAGGCGGCTTATTAAGCTCCTTGACCATTCTGCCGCTACTGCGTTTTTGGCCAGGCACACCAGAGGCGCGGATTATTCGGGTACAAAAGGCCGTGCATTTAATGTTCAAAGGCTTTGTCGCCATGCTCACTTGGGCTGGTGTGATTAAGGTCAGCAGCCACGATGCCCAAAAATTACATGATGCCAAAGGCGTTATCGTCATTGCCAACCACCCCAGTTTAGTGGATGTGGTGGTATTGATAAGTCTCATGCCCAATGCGGGCTGCATAGTCAAACAAGCTTTGTGGCGTAATCCATTTTTGCGTGGTGTGGTGTCCTGCGCGGGTTATATTCCCAATCGCGGCGCCGAACTCATGCTAGAGGATTGCCGCGAAGTGCTCGCAAGAGGCACCAATTTAATTATCTTCCCCGAGGGCACGCGTACGGTGGTCGGTACGACCATTAACCACTTTGCCCGCGGCGCTGCCAATATCGCCTTAAGGGCCGAAGCGGATATTTTACCTGTGGTGCTACGTACCAATGTGCGTGGTTTGACAAAGGAGCAACCTTGGTATGAAATCCCAAGGCAAACCATGGGAATGGCCGTTGAAATCGGCACAATCGTTTCTTACCAGAAGTACCAAGCGGCTTTAGGTGAGCATGCAAAAATGGCCCGGCAGCTGACGCGGGATCTTGAACATTACTATAAACAACAACTCGAAAATAATTATGAACTTAAACAATGAAATAAAGCAGTTAATCATCGACTGTCTCGATCTAGAAGACGTCAGCATTGATGATATTGAAACCGATGCGCCGCTATTTGGCGAAGGTTTAGGCTTAGATTCTATCGACGCCCTCGAGCTCGGCTTAGCCATCAAGAAAAAATTTGATGTCAAAATCGAAGCCAATTCGGATGCCACTAAGGCCCATTTCCACAGTGTTGCCAGCTTAGCTCGCTTTATCGAATCACAGCGTCCATAGGAGAGGAATATGCAAAATCGTGAACAAATCCTCGCTATGCTGACCACTATTTTAGTGGACGAATTCGAAATTGATGCCGAGGCGATTACGCCTGAGGCCAACCTGTATGAAGAGCTCGATCTCGACAGCATTGATGCCGTCGACTTAGTGATAAAACTGCAGCAACTGACAGGTAAAAAGATCCAACCCGATGAATTTAAATCAGTTCGCACAATCAACGATGTGATTAATGCTATCGAAGGTTTAGTTAAAACCTAATGCGAGCCTTGCTACAGGTCTTAACCGCCCTAACTTTGCTGGCCTACCCCGTTGCCGTGTATTTAGGGCTCAGTTACTTGCCTGCTGGCACCATAGCGCTCGTGCTGTGTTTATTGCTGATAGTGCGGCTAATGCTACAAAAGCAAAAGGTTAAGACATTAGTTTTACCACTATTAGTGGGGATTGTGCTCACGGCAGGCAGTTATCTTGCCAAGCGCAGTGACTGGCTGCTGTATTACCCAGTAGTGATAAATCTCACTATGCTGGCGCTGTTCAGTTATTCACTGCACACTGGCCCTAGCATGATCGAACGTTTAGCCCGTTTGAAAGAACCCGATTTACCGGATGAAGCCACTGGGTATCTTAAAAAAGTCACGCTACTTTGGTGCGGCTTATTTATCTTCAATGGCACTATGGCGGCTTACACCGCTGGCTTTACTAGCTTAGCAACCTGGACCTTGTATAACGGTTTGATTGCATACGTACTCATGGGACTGCTCCTCGGTGGGGAATGGTTATATCGCAGCTTTTGGTTGAAGAAAACATGACACAGCTACTCAAAAACTGGTTAACCCAAGGGCCCTTTGCCCAACAACTGATCAGCTTTAATCACCACGACATAGTCACAGGTGCATTATTTACCAATCAGGTGGCGTATTTTTACGAGCAACTGCTGGCCGCGCCAGAGAAAAAATGGCTGCTCGCGAGTGATACCAGCGATCTGTTTGCTGTGGGTTTGTGTGCGGCGCTGTTAGCAGGCAAGGAAATTATCTTACCAGCCAACACCCAAACAGGCACGCTGAGCGAGTTAACCCACCAGTTTGAAGGCATATTGTCGGACAAGCCATTGTGTGAAAGTCAGGCCTTTATTCTACTGAGAAAAGAGCTGAGCCTGCCGAGCAAGCCTTGGCCGGCGAGCGAGGCTATCGGTGAACTTGTGCTATTTACCTCCGGCAGCAGTGGCGAACCTAAGGCGATCCGTAAAACACTTCAGCAATTAGACGTTGAAGTCTCAGTGCTCGAACATACCTTTGCCGAACATTTACCCCATTGCAGTGTGGTTTCAACGGTTTCCCACCAGCATATCTATGGCCTGTTATTCAAGATTTTGTGGCCACTCGCCGCCAGTCGGCCGTTTTTAAGTGAGCAGATTGAATACCCAGAAACCTTAAGCTATTACACTGCCTTACTGCCAAACCTGTGCTTGATCAGTAGCCCTGCCCAGTTATCGCGTTTACCTAAGGCCTTAGAGCACGAGCGCCAACTGCGCTCACCTAGCTTAGTGTTCAGTTCTGGCGGGCCCTTAAGTTTTGCGGCGGCTCAAGGGATCAGCCAATGCTATGGCCATCTGCCCATCGAAATCTTTGGCAGCACAGAAACGGGCGGCATCGCCTATCGCCGTCAGCATGAGGCGGATGAACCTTGGCAAGTGTTTGAACGCATCTCGATAGACCAAGATCCGACCGACGGCGCCTTGTTGCTAAAATCGCCCTATTTGGCGGACGATGAATGGCTGCGCTGCGAAGATAAAATCGAGCCGACCGAAAATGGCCAGTTTAGACTCAAGGGCCGACTCGATCGCATCGTTAAGATTGAAGAAAAACGTCTGTCGCTGGCACAAATGGAAACGCTGCTCTGCAGTCACGCCTATGTTGAGCAAGCCGCACTTGTCGTATTGCCGCAGTTTAAATCCCAACTGGGCGCTGTGATAACTCTCTCAGCACTTGGCCGCAGCGTGCACCAAGAGCAGGGGAAACTCAGCATTAACAATGCCCTAAAAGCACATTTACTGACGCAATTTGAGCGAGTCACCCTGCCACGCCGCTGGCGTTATCCGGATATTTTGCCGCTGAACACTCAGGGTAAGCGTGTCACTGCCCAGTTAGTCGAGTTATTTGATCATGATTAAATCGAGTTTACCGCCGATCCTGCATTCCAATATCGGCATGGATAATATTGAATTACGTCTGTTAGTGGCGGCCGACCTTGAATCTTTTAAGGGACATTTTCCCGAGCAAGCCGTGCTACCGGGCGTGACGCAATTAGATTGGGCGGTGCGTTTAGGCTGCCAATATTTCGGCTATTGCGAAGCCGTAGCCAACTTAGAAGTGCTTAAGTTTCAGCAACTCATACTGCCGGGGCAAGAAGTCACCTTAAGCATTAGCAATAATGCCGCTAAGGGAAAACTCACCTTCGCCTATAGCGATGGTGAAAACCGCTACGCGTCAGGTCGTATCGCCTTCGATATCTCGCCCGTTAACAGCAAGCCTTCTGATACCAACAGCAGCGATGGGGCGAGCCAGTGCTAACACCTCCCAGCGACTTAGTTGAGTCGGCACCCATCAAGCTCGCCTTAGTGATCCCCAATTACAATCACAGTGCCGCAATTGCCCAGACCTTGGCCGAACTCGCCCAATTTAATCTGCCCTGTTATTTGATTGATGATGGCAGCAATGACGAAACCCGTTATCTACTGCAATCCTTAGCCCAAACCTATCCTTGGGTGACTTTGCTGCTGCATCCTTACAATCGTGGTAAAGGCGCTGCTGTGATGACGGGCCTACGCCGAGCCTACCGCGATGGCTTTAGTCATGCACTGCAGGTCGATGCCGATGGTCAACACAATCTGGCCGATATTCCAGCTATGGTAGCAAGGGCGCAGGCTAAACCCGATGCACTGATTTCAGGCAAACCCGAGTACGATGAATCCGTGCCTAAGGGCAGGCTTTATGGCCGTTATATCACCCATTTTTGGGTATGGGTCGAAACCTTAAGCTTTGATATTAAAGATTCTATGTGTGGCTTTCGCGTTTATCCCCTCGCCGCCACCGAGCGATTACTGTGCCAGCAAGCATTAACGGAGCGAATGGATTTTGATATTGAAATCCTCGTCAAACTTTACTGGCAAGGGGTGGAAATTTTATTCCAGCCGACTAAGGTGATTTATCCCGAAGGCGGCGTCAGTCACTTTCAAGGTGTGGCCGACAATGTGCGCATCACTCAGCTGCATACCAAGTTGTTTTTCGGCATGCTCAAACGCCTCCCTTGGCTGTTGCAGCGAAAGCCGTTGCGACAAGCCGCGCAAAACTCCCATTGCTCGTCAGCAACATCATCAACTTCAGCCACCCATTGGTCGGGCATGAAGGAGCGCGGCAGTTACTGGGGCATCAAACTGTTAGCCGAGAGCTATCGTATTGGCGGCCATTGGTTGTGCCGCGCCATTATGTATCCTGTGATTTGCTATTTCTTCCTCACGGGCAAAGTCACCCGCGAAGCCTCGTTAGATTTCCTGCGCCGCGTGCAAACGCTTGAGCCGCAACATCCTAAGCTGAATCAGCCCGTAGGCTGGCGCGATAGCCTGAATCACTTTTTAGCCTTTGGAAATGCCGCTCTCGATAGAATTGATGCCTGGTGCGATCGCATCCAATTGAGCCAAGTGGATTTCCCCGATCGCCAAGTGCTGGCCGACCAACTCGAAAGCGGTAAAGGCGCCGTGTTATTAGTGTCGCACCTTGGCAATTTAGAACTCTGCCGCGCCATTTCAATCCACCAGCGCAAAGTCAAAGTGAATGTCATGGTGTTAACGAGCCATGCGGAAAATTTCAATAAGGTACTCAAGCAGTTAAACCCTGATAGCACGCTTAATCTTATTCAAGTGACCGAGCTTAACCCCGCGACGTCTATGCTGTTGCAGCAAAAGATAGAAGCCGGTGAACTGGTGGTGATCGCGGGCGATAGAACCTCGCCGAATACCCAAGGTCGCGTCCTGTACGCGCCCTTTATGGGGCAAGACGCAGCGTTTCCCCAAGGGCCGTTTATTTTGGCAGGTTTACTCGATTGCCCTGTATTTTTAATGTTTTGCCTGCGGGAACAGGGCCGTTATCGGGTGCATTTAGAGCGCTTCGCAGAAACACTAAAAGGCCCGCGAGCGGGCAGAATGGACAGATTACAGCAGGCGGTAAATCGCTACAGCGAACGTTTAGAATACTTTGCCAGACGCGAGCCTTTGCAATGGTTTAACTTCTTCGATTTCTGGTGTAAAGACAGCGAGTTAGAACGCGCATCAGCCAATTCAGTACAAGCCGATGCTGTAACAACAGAATCAGCATCACCGCAGATCCCAGAGCAGGATCATAAGACAGACAGGACTAGTCATTCATGAGCCACACCCAAGCCGCCGACTCAAAGAATCAATCAGACTTAAAGACTGTTGAGTTCGGCCGTCAATTTCTTACCTTAGAACAAGTGGTTGCCGTCGCCAAGGGCGCACCAGTCAAGCTCTGTGACGATGCGGATTATCAAGAATATATCCAAAAAGGTGCGCGCTTTATCGATAGCCTGCTGCACGAAGAAGGCGTGGTTTATGGTGTAACAACTGGTTATGGCGACTCTTGCACAGTCAATGTGAGCTTAGATCTGGTCCACGAATTACCACTGCATTTAACCCGCTTCCACGGCTGCGGTTTAGGCGAGACCTTAAGCATAATGCAGGCCCGCGCTGTGATGGCTTGCCGTTTAAACTCCTTAGCTATTGGCAAATCTGGCGTGACCTATGAACTATTAAAGCGCATCGAAACTTTGCTCAATCTCAACATAGTCCCTGTAATCCCAGAAGAAGGTTCGGTCGGCGCCAGCGGTGACTTAACACCGCTGTCGTATTTAGCCGCCGTGTTAGTCGGCGAGCGCGAAGTGATTTACCAAGGTGAGCGCCAAGCGACTCAAGCAGTGTACGCTAAGCTCAACATTATCCCGCATGTCCTGCGTCCAAAAGAAGGCTTAGCCCTGATGAACGGCACGGCTGTGATGACGGCCTTGGCCTGTTTAGCCTTCGATCGCGCCCAATATCTTGCCCGCTTAAGTAGCCGCATTACCGCTATGGCTTCGTTAACGTTAAAAGGCAACTCGAACCATTTTGATGAAATCTTATTTGCCGCCAAACCGCATCCGGGACAAAACCAAATCGCCACTTGGATACGGGAAGATTTAAATCACCACGAACATCCGCGCAATTCGGACAGGCTGCAGGACAGATATTCCATCCGCTGCGCACCGCACATTATCGGCGTGTTGCAGGATGCGCTGCCCTTTATGCGTCAGTTTATCGAAACCGAAGTCAACAGCGCCAACGACAACCCGATTGTCGACGGCGAAGGCGAGCATATTCTCCACGGTGGCCATTTTTACGGCGGCCATATCGCCTTTGCGATGGATTCGCTGAAAAATACTGTGGCTAACTTAGCAGACCTTATCGATCGCCAAATGGCACTGGTAATGGACCCTAAGTTTAATAATGGCTTACCCGCTAACTTATCCGGCTCAACCGGCCCGCGCCGCGCAATTAATCATGGCTTTAAAGCGGTGCAAATTGGGGTATCGGCGTGGACAGCAGAAGCGCTCAAGCACACTATGCCCGCCAGCGTATTCTCGCGCTCGACCGAATGCCACAACCAAGACAAGGTGAGCATGGGCACTATCGCCGCCCGCGACTGTATGCGCGTGCTGCAATTGACCGAACAAGTCGCGGCGGCAGCCCTGCTCGCCATGACCCAAGGTATTGGCCTGCGTATCGCCCAAAATGAACTCGACGAAGCCTCGCTCACCCCGTCATTGGCGAAAACCCTCGCTCAAGTGCGCGGTGATTTTGAGACCTTAATCGAAGACCGACCGCTTGAAGCCGTGCTGCGCCAAACCATAGCTAAAATCCAAGCGGGCGAATGGGAAGTGTGCCGATGAAATCATTGCTCACTATCGATATGGAAATGCAAATCCCCTTCCACGATGTGGATTCCATGGGGATCACTTGGCATGGCAATTACCTGCGTTATTTCGAAATAGCCCGCTGTAAACTGCTCGATGAGCTGGGCTACAACTACCGCCAAATGCAAGCATCTAACTATGCATGGCCTATTATCGATTTGCAGATTAAGTACGTCAAAGCCAGCACCTTCGAGCAAAAAATCACAGTGCGTGCAGAGTTAGTTGAGTGGGAAAACCGCTTAAAGATCAATTATCAAATTCGCGATGTCGAAACCGGTGCGCGCATCACTAAGGGTTATACCATTCAAGCTGCGGTCGATATGTGCACCCAAGAATTGTGTTTTGTCACCCCAGAGGTGTTCCGTGACAAAATAGCCCCCCTGCTCGCTAAGGTGGAAGACTAATGAACTCAGTACTCGCCAAGAGCTCTGCGCTGACGAAGTGTGCATTATTTCTCTGCTTAGCTTTTGCTTTGATAAGCAGCCAGCCACTCAAGGCAGAAACCTTAAGTGACAAGCTTGCCGCGCCCGGCGTTTATCAAACACTCTTTAGCCAAAGTGCGGATACCGCGCAGCTTGTCGCCTTAAGCCAAAAGCTTAATCTAGGCGAAACAGTGCGAGGTCAGTTTGTGCAATCTCGGCAGTTGAAGGTACTCAAAAAGCCGCTAATCAGCCAAGGACAGTTTATCTTCGATCAGACCCAAGGACTTATTTGGCAGCAAATAAAGCCCTTCGAATCCCTGCTAATTTTAAAAGATAAGCAACTGATTCAGCGTGATAGCCAAGGTAGAGTACAGGTCAGCAAGGCCGATGCCTCGACGAGCGCAGCCGTTATGGGGGATTTATTGCCCAGCCTAGTGCGCGCTATGCTCGGCGGTGATATTTCCGGTTTAAGTGAGAACTTCGAACTGCACTTCCTCATAACAGAAAGCTTGAACACAGACGGCCAATGGCAATTAGGCCTAACGCCCAAAGATCCCTTAATGAAAAAAGCCATCGCCAATATGGTGTTAGAGGGGAGCGATGTGTTGCAATCCTTAGTGCTACTGAGCGCAGCGCCGCGTGTGAGCCCACAGGATATGACCCGCATCGACTTTAGTGCGCTTTCCCAGGGCAAACTCAGCGAAACCGAATTGACGCAGTATGCTGTGGCGATAGAGGCGAATAAACCTTAACCATGGCCGCCAACTTCACCGCGCGCGCCAATCAAGCGCTAATACAATCGTCCCCCAAGTGGCGCCTCACCATTTGGTTGCTATTAATGCTGTCTGCCAGTCTGTGGACGTTGCAACTCTGGCAAAACGGCGCACGGGTGCAGAGCGATATTCTCGCTATGCTGCCCCATTTACAGCAGGACAAACTCACAGAACGCGCCCTTAACCAAGTTGAAGCGACGCTCGCCGACCAAGTCTATATTGCGCTCGTCGCCAAGGATGAAACCACGGCAATCGCTGCGGCTAAGTTGTTGATGCAAAAGCTTGAAACTGACCTTGTTTCTACTGGAAAAAATGCTGCACTTACAGATATTCGCAGCGCCGATATGCAGCTCGGTGAAGCGTTGGGGCAATATTATTTCCCCCACAGATTTAAATTACTGACAGCGCCACAAGCTGAGGCGTTAGCAACGAAAGACATTGGAAATCTGATTGAAGCGGCCACAGCGCAGCTTTACAACGCCTTTAGTTACGCCAATAGCAACTTGCTTGCCCAAGATCCGCTGCTGTTATTCCCCGCCAATTTACTCGACCTCGCGCCGAGTTCAAAAGTCAGAGCCAGCCAAGGTATTCTGCTGGCTAATCAAGGCGATAATGTTGCTGCGGTTGTTATGGCAAAGGGCCAAGAAAGTGCCTTTAATCCCAATGCGCAATTAGCGCAGATGACGGCATTAACCCTAGGGTTGGATGCGGTTGAAAAAAACTACCCAGATATTACCCTGCATAAGGCTGGTGCCCTGTTTCACGCGATTGCGGCGACACAAACGGCTAAGAGTGAAATCTCGATCCTTGGTCTTGCATCTTTACTCGGGGTAATAGCTTTAGTCTGGCTGGCGTTTCGTTCTGTGATGCCACTACTGTTGGCCATCGTTACCATTTCTAGCGGGCTGTTGCTGGCCGTAACTTTTACCTTAAGCGTGTTTGGCGAGCTGCATTTACTCACCTTAGTATTTGGCACTAGCTTAATTGGCATTGCCATCGACTACAGCTTTCATTTTTACTGCGAGCGCTTAAGCGATACCGAACGCAACGCAAAGGCGACGGTCGCGTATATCTTCCCCACTGTGACGCTTGCCTTTATCACCAGTGCGTTAGCTTATGTGGGCATAGGTTTAGCGCCGTTTCCAGGAATGCAGCAAGTGGCGATTTTCTGCGCCGCGGGGCTGCTCGGGGCCTATCTCACCCTCATTCTCGCCTACCCACTGTTAGCGGGAAGTCGTTTGCCATCTGGCTCCCGCCCATTAGCGTTAGCGGGGAAGTATCTTGCCAACCTCACTCAGTTATCCAACAGATTGACCACGCCTTTAGGCATGAGCATGTTTGCTTTAGTGATAGTAATGTGGTGTCTGGTTGGCGTAACCAAGTTAACCGTCGATGACGATATTCGCCATTTGCAGCAAAGCCCCGCGAGCGTAACTGAACCTGAAAATCAGCTCAGGCAGCTACTCAGCGGCGGCACAGATAATCAATTCTTACTGGTACGCGCCGCGAGTGAAGAAGCACTACTACAACAGCTTGAGCGAGTGTCGCCACTGCTCGATGCCGCTATTGCGAACCAAGAGTTAGGCAACTACGTCAGCCTCAGCCGATATATTCCCAGCCATCAAAGGCAAGACACGGCTTATCGCTTACAGGGTGATATCTATCAAACTCAGATAGATACTGTGCTCACAAGCCTTGGGTTGGATGAGAACTTAAAGCCAGAGCTGCAAGCAAGCTACTTAGCAGCTAAAGAGCAATATATCGCCCCAGCAGATTTCTTTAAGCTAGAGGCAGGCAAGCAACTCGCACCGCTGTGGCTAGCACCAAATGGCAAGGCCACCGACGATGACGCGCTAAATGATGGCGGCGCGATAAATGATGATGGGGCGAGCGCTGAGTATGGTGCCATTGTCTTGCTTGGCGGCATTAAACAGATCGACGCGCTCAAGACGCGCTTTGCCCATGATCAAAGCGTACAACTTATCGATAAAGTCGCGGATATATCCGCCGTCATGGGCCATTACCGACAGTTAACTCTAAAGCTGTTAGCGCTCGCACTCGGTATCGCACTCTTGTTGTTTAGCCTGAATTTTGGCATTAAAAAAGCTGCGGTTGTCGTTGCCGTTCCAGCCCTTGCGGCCTTGCTAACGCTTGCAACCTTAGGCTTAACGGGCTCGCCGCTGAGTCTGTTCCATGCACTCGCGCTCATTTTAGTTTTCGGGATTGGGATAGACTACAGCTTGTTCTTTGCCTCTGCTCAAAACCACGGCAAGGCAGTGATGATGGCGGTATTTATGTCCGCCTGCTCGACCCTATTAGCCTTTGGTTTACTCGCCTTTAGCCAGACCCAAGCGATTCATTATTTTGGTTTAACCCTGTCACTAGGTATAGGTTTAACCTTTTTACTTTCGCCACTGATTTTAACGACTAAAAAGTCCTGATAACGACAAGGAACGTACTTTACATGCCTACACCCGCTCACGATTTATCGGCTATGCCAAATTCACTTGCCGTCGATGTGGCTATTATCGGCGCAGGACCTTCAGGCGCCATTGCCGCCAGCTTGCTACACCAACAAGGCAAGCGCGTGCTGGTGTTAGAAAAACAACATTTCCCCCGTTTTTCCATCGGTGAAAGTTTACTGCCCTGCTGCATGCAATTCATCGAAGAAGCCGGCATGTTAGACGCACTCAATGCCGCTGGATTCCAGCATAAAAATGGCGCCGCCTTTCGTCGCAATGGCACTTACACTACCTTCGATTTTACCGATAAATTTACCCCAGGGCCGGGCACCACATTCCAAGTGCAGCGCGCCAGTTTTGATAAACTGTTAGCCGATACCGCCCAAAGCCAAGGGGTCGACATCCGCTACGGCGAAACCGTCGAGGCGATAGATTTAACCGAGAATCCATGCTTAATGGTGCGCAATGAACAGGGCGAGCTTTATCAAATCAGCGCCCAATATGTGCTTGATGCCAGTGGTTTTGGCCGTGTGTTACCCCGCTTGCTCGACTTAGAAAGTCCATCTTGCCTACCACAGCGCAGCGCCATCTTTACCCATGTGGAAGATAACATCAGCGATCCCAACTTTGATCGAAATAAGATTTTGATCAGTGTCCACCCTGAGCATAAGGACATTTGGTATTGGCTCATTCCCTTTAGCAATGGCCGTTGTTCACTCGGCGTAGTGGCAGAACCGCAATTACTTGCGCGTTTACAAGGTTCGCTTGAGCAACAATTGATGAACATAGTCAATGAAGAACCAGGACTAAAAGCCCTACTGGCAAACGCTAAGGTGGTGCAAGAATGCGCCACTCTCAAGGGCTATTCCGCCAATGTGTCACGCCTTGCGACCGACAAGTTCGCCCTACTGGGTAATGCCGGTGAGTTCCTTGATCCGGTATTTTCCTCCGGCGTCACTATCGCCATGCAATCGGCATCGATGGCGGCAAAATGTGTGACTAAACAACTCAATGGCGAAACGGTTGACTGGCAAGCCGATTACTCAGCACCTTTAATGCAGGGGGTGAATACCTTCCGCACCTATGTGCAAGCTTGGTATGATGGCCGCTTTCAGGATGTGATCTTCTATGAAGAACCGAATCCACGCATCAAGCAAATGATTTGCTCGATTCTGGCGGGCTACGCTTGGGACCTCAATAATCCCTTCGTTAAAGACTCGGAGCGCCGCCTGAACATGGTGGTCGAATTGTGCCAAAACCAAGTTGTCATTCCTGAATTTGCAGAGGCGTAACCGCATGTCGCTCAACTTTAACGCGAAATGGCGAGTGTTCCTCGCGCTACTGATCATCAGTCTGGGGCTGACGGGATGTAGCGAACTACTATTTAGGCAAACCTGTGTCGGCCTCGCTAAAGACATGCGTTATTGCTTGGCGCCACTGCCCCATGATTTTGCCCCCGCAGCCGATAAACCTCTGACTAAGCCGACGGCCAAACCCGCCGACATTAGCAGCCAGCAAACCGACAGCAAAGTTAAGCTAACTTCACCCCAGTCCTTTAGCCAAAAGGTCAGCATTAAAGTGGGTGATAAGTCCCACGAGTTACTCACTCAATTAGAGTTAGAGGATGAGCGTATGACGCTCGTTGGCTTAGCGCCACTCGGACAGGCTTTGTTTACCTTAGTTTATGATGGTAATACACTCAGCAGTGAACAAAGCGTGCTGCTAGGGGACAGTTTTAAAGCTGAGTATTTAATGGCGATGATGCAACTGATCTATTGGCCTGAGCAGAGTATTCGCGCCCATTTAGAAGGTGGTCATTTAGTCACAGGCCTTTGCGATACGGTTGGGGGAAATCAGGGCGATGCACTTGTAGGCACCCGAGTGAATACAATCCCCTGTCGCCAGATCTATAGTCAAGATACCTTGATCAGTAAAAGCGGCCAGCAAACCCATGTGGTGCAAATCCGTTATCAACAAAATATCGGCGATGCTCTTTGGCAAGCCCACATCAGCTTAACTATGCCACAAGCTAAATTTGAGCTAGAAATCGAACCTATTTAATCTGTTAGCATCCGCACTTAACTGTGCCATGGTAAAAAGACACACAATGATGAACAGAGTTGCTATTACACAGATTGGATTGTGTACCCCGCTAGGGCAAGATCCCCAGCAGGTTTTAGACCGCCTGATCGCCGGTGATACCAGTGCGATGCTGCGCAGTGACACTCTCCTGTTCGAACACCCAACCTTAGTTGCACCAGTGACGGCAGCGCTACCAACCATTCCCGAAAAACTCATTCAGTTCGATTGCCGTAACAACCAATTACTGCTGTGCGCCGCACTGCAAATTGCGACCACAGTTGAACAAGCGAAACGGGATTTTGGTCATGCCCGTATTGGTGTTGTGCTAGGCACAAGCACGTCAGGGATTTCAAAAGGTGAAGCCGCGCTGAGCTACCGCAATCAACACGGGTACTTTCCGGCGGATTACCACTATTTCCAGCAGGAGCTCGGCAGCACCAGCGACTTTTTACGCCAATATTTTGAGCTAGATGGCCCTTGCTACACAATTTCAACCGCCTGCTCATCCAGCGCCAAAGTGTTTGCCAGTGCCAAACGCCTATTACAGGCTAACCTCTGCGATATGGTGATTGTCGGCGGTGTCGACAGTTTATGCCAACTCACAGTCAATGGTTTTCACGCCTTAGAATCTGTCTCGAAAGGCCACTGCAATCCTTTTAGTATCAACCGTGATGGCATCAATATCGGCGAAGGCGCGGCGCTTTTCGTCCTGACGTTGGGCGAGTCAGAGGTCATGCTAGCGGGTATTGGCGAGTCGAGCGATGCGCACCATATGTCGGCGCCACATCCCGAAGGCGCAGGCGCCATCGCTGCCATGCACGCGGCGTTGCAAGATGCACACATTGCAGCAAAAGACATTAGTTACATAAACTTACACGGTACAGCCACGCCTAAAAATGATGCGATGGAAAGCCGCGCCGTGGTTGAAGTGTTTGGCGTGAACACGCCCCCTTGTAGCTCGACCAAGCCCTTAGTCGGCCATACCTTAGGTGCCGCTGGCGCCATTGAAGCCGCCTTCTGTTATTTATTACTTTCAGCACATAATCACGGCCAAGCCCTGCCGCCCCATCAATGGGACGGACAAGTCGATCCACAGGATCCGCCCATTGCCTTGGTCGAGCGCCATCAAGTCGCGGCTAAGGGCGCACTTAATTATGTGATGAGCAATTCCTTCGCCTTTGGCGGCAGTAATGCCAGCCTGATTTTCTGCCGTAACGAGGCCTAGTACTATGCAGTTACTTAAGATTAACCAACCCTTTGCCGAACAGGATATTGCCGATTTTATTCCCCATAGGGTACCGATGATTTTGCTCGATAAAATCATTGGTTATCGGCGCGATAACCTAGAGACCGAAGTCACTATCACGGCGCAAAGCCCTTATTTCGATGATAAATATCAAGCCGTACCCAATTATGTGGGTATCGAATATATGGCTCAAAGTATTGCCGCCCTTGCTGGGGTTGAGGCAAAACTTCGCAATGATAAAATCCGCGTCGGTTTTCTATTGGGATCGCGCAAATTAACCTTGTATGCAAAGCAATATCAGCTCGGGCGCACCTATCGCACCCAAGTCAGCCGCCTCTATCAAGAGGAATCAGGATTAGCGGTATTCGATTGCCAAATTTATCTGCTGCCCGAAACCGGCACTGAGCTAGAAAAGAGCTTAGTGGCCCAAGCCAATGTGAATGTGTTCCAGCCTCAAGACACACAAGCCTACCTTGCAGGCAATCAAGACGCGGCAAATAGAAGTCTTGGGCACTAAAGCAATGATGTAGATAAAAAAGCCTTAAAGCGCCTTAACAAGCGACCTTTTTACCATAAATACATGAAACCCCATACCGACACATAACGATAAAATGGGGTGGAGAAAACAGATGAATAACAGAGTATTAGTTACCGGTTCGAGCCGCGGTATTGGTAAAGCCATCGCCTTAAAACTCGCCGCAGCGGGTTTCGATATCGCCCTGCATTACCACAGTAACCAAGCAGCTGCTGATGACACTGCCGCGCAAATCCGCGCGCTTGGGGTGAATGTGAGCCTGCTGAAATTTGATGTCGCCGACCGCGAAACCGTCAGAGCCGCCATTGAAACCGACATTGAGGCCAATGGTGCCTATTATGGCGTGATCCTCAATGCTGGTATCAACCGCGATACCGCCTTTCCTGCTATGACAGAAAGCGAGTGGGACAGCGTCATCCACACTAACTTAGACGGCTTTTATAATGTTATCCACCCCTGTGTCATGCCTATGGTACAAGGTAGAAAGGGCGGGCGCATCATCACCTTAGCCTCAGTTTCTGGCATTGCGGGCAACCGTGGCCAAGTGAATTACAGCGCCTCAAAAGCGGGTATTATCGGCGCGACTAAGGCATTGTCATTAGAACTGGCAAAACGCAAAATTACCGTCAACTGTATCGCTCCCGGCTTGATTGAAACCGACATGGTGACCGATATTCCTAAGGATATGGTCGAGCAATTAGTGCCGATGCGCCGCATGGGTAAACCCAGTGAAATCGCCGCCTTAGCCGCATTTTTAATGTCTGACGATGCCGCCTATATCACTCGCCAAGTGATATCAGTCAATGGAGGCATGATCTAAATGAGCGAGCCGACAAATCAAACCCGCTTAGGGAAACGAGTGGTCGTCACCGGCATTGGCGGCATTACAGCCCTGGGACATGATTGGGAGGCGATAGCAGCGAGCCTTAAGGCGCAGAAAAACTGTGTTATCGCTATGGGCGAATGGGATAAATACGATGGCCTCAATACCCGCTTAGCCGCGCCCATTAGCGACTTTGAAGTGCCAAGCCATTATTCGCGCAAGAAAATTCGTTCTATGGGTCGGGTTTCTATCATGGCGACCCGCGCCAGCGAGCTTGCCCTTATTGATGCGGGATTATTGGACGATCCTATCGTGTCCTCGGGTGAAATGGGTATCGCCTATGGCTCGTCCACTGGCAGTACCGATGCCATCATCGCCTTTGGCGATATGTTGAAAACCGGCGATATGTCGGGCGTCACCGCCACAAGTTATATCCGCATGATGGCACACACCACAGCGGTGAATGTGGGGGTATTTTTCGGCTTAAAGGGCCGAATTCACACCACGAGCAGCGCCTGTACCTCGGGGAGCCAAGGCATAGGTTACGCCTATGAAGCCATCAAATACGGTCATCAAACCTTAATGTTGGCGGGCGGCGGTGAAGAACTCTGCCCCACTGAAGCCGTCGTGTTCGATACCCTGTTTGCCACTAGCACTAAAAACAGCACTCCCGAACTCACGCCACGCCCCTTCGATGCGAGCCGTGATGGCCTCGTGATTGGCGAAGGGGCTTGTACGCTGGTACTCGAAGAGCTCGAACACGCCAAGGCGCGCGGCGCCAAGATTTACGCTGAGTTAATCGGTTTTGGCACGAATTCAGATGGCCAACACGTCACCCAACCGAATGCGCAGACCATGGAAATCGCCATCAGGTTGGCGCTCAAAGACGCCCAGCTTGAGCCTAGCGCCATAGGTTATGTGAACGCCCACGGCACGGCAACGGATCGCGGTGACATCGCCGAAAGCCACGCGACCCACGCAGTATTTGGTGCTGGTATGCCGATTTCATCCCTTAAAAGCTACACGGGCCACACCTTAGGCGCATGCGGCGCGTTAGAAGCTTGGGTGAGTATTGAGATGATGAATGCGGGCTGGTTTGCGCCGACACTCAATCTTGAAAGTATCGACCCACAATGCGCTGATTTGGACTATATCCGTAACGAACTGCGCCCAATCGACACAGATTATGTGATGAGTAATAATTTCGCCTTTGGCGGCATTAATACCTCGCTGATTTTTAAACGCTGGGCCCAATAACAACATATAAAAACCACATAAGGATATCACCATGAAACCACTGTTTGCAGGTATGCTGCTTAGCATCAGTTTATTAAGCTCGCCTTTATTGTCTCAGGAATATACGGTTGAAACCTATCAAGAAATCTTTAAGGGTGATAACCAATTCAAGCAAAAAGAAGCCATTGAATCACTCACCATCGCTGGTTTATCCGATCCTGCCATTTTTGATGCGCTCGAAGCCAAGCTACTCGCATCTTTGCCCCAAGCCACTGAAAAAAATGCCATTGACTACAGTGCTTGGTTAGTCAAAGGCTTAGCTTATTCAGGCAATGATAAGTACAGCGAAACCATCAATAAGATTGTTAATGGTGATTATCCTAAAAAACTCAAGAAATACGCAGGTCAAGCTTTAGAAAACATAACGATATATAAAAAATGGAATGCGATTCTTGCGGACAAAAGCCAATATACTGCCGATCAAAGTCAGCAAAATAATGCCTTTGCCAATGCCCTACGCAGCAATGATTTAGAATTAATGCGTCTCGCGGCTAAACGCATCATAGATGACCGCCAGTACGATGATTTTATCCTAGCCGTACTCAGTAACGAATTGAAAACACCACGCTTAATGGCCGATGACAAACTCGCCATCGATACCTATGCCAACATGGCAAAAGCGCTAGCTAGTTCGGGGAATACCGCTTACCGCAATGTGATTGAAAATATGGCAACCGCAAGCTCAAACAAAAAACTCAAAAACTACGCCGAGAGTTATTTAAAGAAGTACTACTAAACCTGCCCGTTTTACGCTTAATCGAGTAAATCATGGCCGAGCTTATCCTCGGCCATTTTTATATTCACCTATACAGGCTTGCCATGGTAATCACTCACTACACTGTGAAAGAACCTAGAGGCTCTAAGTTGATAAACGAGAGTTACCGAAGGCGAAGAGGCAATGAAACATAGATATTGTTCAGAGTGAAGCTAACCATAGTACAGGCTCGACGACACGCAGCAAGTCCATTCTTGGATGCTCGACCGCCCCGTCCATGGGGCGGACGGTCGTCTCGCCAATCACTATGACCTACCTTTCGAGCATTAACGTAGCCTTTAAGTTCAAAAGACGAGAGCTAACATTTAACGATGGCATATTCAGCCAAATATTTAAAAAAATTCACAATAAATATCTTGTTAACCTCGAACGAAGTCAGTCCATCAATTTAAAAACAACATACTCAACAAGCCACTTTGCCGTAAATAGAACTACGGCATATGAGTAAAAGGCATTAGTTGACGGTTTTAGCTATGGACGTCTTCGTTAATTTTATTCTTATTTAGAACACTTGCGTAATATTTGCTGTACGCAACTAGAGCAGGATAGCTGTGTAACGTAATTTTGACCGCATCTGTAGTTCCAGCTTTATCTGTGGCTTTCCGCACGCCTTCATCGAGAAGGCGCCATGTTATCTTATAGCTTATGAATTCTTTAAGTGGGAATGCATGTGTGGAACCACTTTGAGTTATATTCTTTATCGGAAAGCCAGCGCTAATTGAAAATAACTCTTCATCGAAAGGTAGTTCAACGAATAACGTAGACTCCATAACTCGATAGCCACGCACAAAATCTAACTCAGATGGGGGCTCAATATCGGTAGCGAATTCAACTCCCTGATACAAGGCAAGAGCAGTTCCGTGTAAGGCTAAAGGATAACCATGATAAGTGGCGTTCCGCAGTGCTTTTAAAATATTTGTATATGCATTCCAGCCCTCAAATTCTCCTGCAGCCCAGTTATTTCCTGTTAGAGAGCGGAACTCCTTACGCATTGTTTCTGTTAGCTGCTGGCTTTTATATATGTACTGTTCAAATGCCTGTCGAAATCGAAAAGGGTACCTTCTAGAATTATTTATTTCGTAGTACAGCCGCTTCAGGTCCTCTGCAACTATTTGTGTTTTTAGAAGATTTCGCATACGTTTCCTTGCAGAAAATCGAACTTCCCGTTAAGTCCAAATAGACTAGAATTCAAACTTTTATGGGTAAATGATTTAAACATGGCAGTAAGTTATCACCGCCATCGAATCAGGTTTAACTATTTTACTACACAAGGAAACCGAGAAGATAACAGCATTTTTTACTGCAAAAATTTGACGATAGGTATCGAGCAAAATAAGGCAATCTAAAACTCCTCAGAGATGACTTAGCTAATGGCTTAGGATTTGCTTATCCACCATGGCGCATTGGCAAACAGACGACAAAGTGCGATGACGCCATTATGGATAAGCCACAATAATAGGGAGCACCCGATCTGCCATGAAATCCACCACAAGAGCCATGAAAATCACCTTAGATGACCTTAAAGGGCCTGAGATTGCGGCTTTACTGCAGGAACACCTCGACGATATGCGGGCAACCTCTCCGCCTGAAAGCGTTCACGCATTAGATCTTGACGGCCTGCGTCAGCCCAATATTCGCTTTTGGACCCTGTGGGATGGCAATAATTTAGCGGGCTGCGGTGCACTAAAATGGTTAGATGCCGAGCACGCCGAGATCAAATCCATGCGCACCGCCGCGCCCTATAAGCAGCAAGGTATAGCGTCTAAAATATTGCAGCACTTAATTAACGATGCTAAAGCCACAGGCATTAAACACCTGAGTCTAGAGACAGGTTCGATGGACTTCTTTAACCCCGCCCGAATGCTCTACACCAAATTTGGCTTCGAAAGCTGCGGCCCCTTCGACACCTATCAACTCGATCCCAATAGTGTGTTTATGACAAAGAAAATCTAAAAAACATGCGCCTTAGTCTTTGAAATTCATCTCTAAGGCGCTTTGCTGCAGTTAAGTATTCGCTCGCTTAACTACTGATACAGTTCTGTGCCCGTTCCACCAATGGATAATAAACCCAAGCAACAGCCCCCAAAATGCGCTGCCGATGCCCAGCACACTAAAACCCGAGGCCGTGACCAAAAAAGTGATCACTGCCACTTCGCGATCTTCAGTTTTAGCTAATGCGGCGGTCAGGCTATTGGCGATAGTGCCAAGCAGGGCTAATCCGGCGATGGCCAGTACTAATTCCTTAGGTAAAGCGGAAAACAGGCCGACCACAGTGGCGCCGAGTAACCCAGTGATAAAGTAAAATACGCCGCCCCACACTGCCGCCCAGTAGCGGGTCGCGGGATTCGGGTCAGCTTCTTTACCCATACAAATCGCCGCTGTGATGGCGGATAAGTTAAAGGCAAAACCGCCAAAGGGCGCGAGGATAACCCCGATGAATCCTGTAGTCGTGATCAAAGGTGAAATGGGCGGCCTGTAGCCATTACCGTGCAGCGCAGCAACGCCCGGCATATTTTGCGAGGCCATAGTCACTACAAACAGCGGTAGCGCCACGCCAATCACACTCGCCAGCGAAAACTCAGGCGTGGTCCACACTGGCATAGCCAGTTGCAACTGAACCGCATCTAGCTTGAGTAAATCTAATTGAAAACTCATGCCTATACCCACCAACAAGGTCAGCAAGATGATGTAACGCGGCGCAAAAGGCTTAACGACGACAAACACCAACAACATGATCAAAATTAGACTCAGCTGGGTTTGCATCGCCTGAAATAGCCCTAGGCCAAATTGCAGCAGAATCCCCGCCAACATGGCTGAAGCGACTGACTGCGGCATGATACGAATAAGTTTATCCATCCAGCCCGCCACCCCGCAAAGAGTGATTAAAATCGAACTCACCAGAAAAGCGCCTATGGCTTGGTTTACGCTCAACCCCGCTAGGCTAGTCACCATCAGCGCCGCGCCCGGTGTAGACCAAGCCGTTAGAATAGGATTCTTGTAGTAAAGCGATAACCCTATGCTGGTCACGCCCATGCCCAAACCTAAAGCCCACAGCCATGAACTGATCTGTGCAGGTGTCGCACCCACAGCCTCCGCCGCTTGAAAGATGATCACAGCCGAGCTGCTATAACCCACTAATACCGCAATAAAACCCGCTGATATTTTTGATAAACTCCCTGCATCTCGCCACATATCCACTCCCTTTCTCTGCAATTAGTGTCGCCATTATTTTGTGCGCTATAACTTATAAAATGAACAAGATAGTTTTTTGTGCGTTATAACGTACGAGATGGACAAGATAACACCCGTGCGTTATAACGTACAAACTAAATTTTCATAAAAATGATGGGGCCATTGTGCAGACGATAAACAGCTATCTCGCCACCACGCTTAAAGCACTTCGCAACCAAAAGGGATGGAGTTTAGATAAAGCCGCCCAAGAGACGGGCGTTAGTAAGGCCATGATAGGACAAATCGAGCGCGGTGAATCAAGCCCAACCATTGCGACGCTATGGAAAATAGCCAGTGGATTCAATATCTCGCTGTCGACCTTTCTCGAACCCACGCCCCAGTGCCAAGGCGCAGTATTCCGTAAGCCCGACGAGTTACGCCAACAACCCGCTACCGACGGCATGCTAGTCGCCTCACTCTTCCCCTTTGAAGAGCGCTTCGGTTTCGAGATGTTTGAACTCACCCTGCAGCCAAACTATCAGCGCCTTTCTGAGCCCCATGAAACGGGTGTCACTGAGCATGTCATTGTCTTGAGCGGTACTATGGAAGTGCTAGTCGATGGCGAGTGGCAACCACTCAAGCAAGGTGAAGCAGTACGATTTGCGGCCGACAAACCCCATGGCTATCGCAATCTAAACGAGCAAACCGTGGTATTCCACGACATCATTCACTATCAAAGAGCTAATGTGTCTAGCCTCTAACTACTTGCCTAGTGCCGGCAATGCCAAAAACCATTCACTGCCGATAATCTGCAGCGCTTGCACTCGCCAATTCATTAGAATAAACTTATTGAAAATTTCCTAATGGTAGGGGCAATGCAATGTTTCAATCTTTACTGGCTAAGTTATCCGGCAGCCACTCGGGCGAAAAATGTTGGCAATTGATTGAGCAAGGCGCACGGGTGATTGATGTGCGTTCACCAGAGGAATTTGCCTCAGGTCATTTGCCCCAAGCCATTAATGTGCCATTGCCAACGCTCGACCAATGGTTACACCAAGTCGACAATAAGCAACATCCCTTCGTGCTCTACTGCGGCGCAGGGATTCGAGCACAAAAGGGCTGCGACATTCTCAAGGCCAATGGCTTTAGCTGCGTAGTAAATGGTGGTTCGCTTAAAGATTTAGTCTGCTGCCAGCCGAGCTAATTTAAGCCTTGGTTGTACGGCGCTAATCAGGCCAGTCTGTATATTGCGATGACTTAAATATCTGCGAGGTGGTGTATGCATAAAACAAATCATACCAAAGCGTTACAGTTTGAAGCCACACAGAGTAACACTGCTGAAAAGCCGCTTGAAACTGAACGCCATACACGCTTTAGCATCAGTCGTAACCGCGACCAAGCCAGCACTAAGATGCGTTATGTTGAGACAAGCACCCTCGCCAAAGGCTGCAGCCTTTGCGAATAAACAGCTTAGCGTGCCACTTAAACCTAGCCGCTCGAGTCTAGTTGCTCAAACCTAGCCACTTAAGCAAAGCGTGCTTAGCTGAAATGCACATACAAAAATGCCAGCCTATTAAAGGCTGGCATTATTTATTCAGCCAAATCAAATGGCTCAGCTAATCAATGGGACAATTAAGCTTTCAGCTGATCGATACTGTGTTTCGCTTCGCTCATGCCTTTGTCGTGGGCTTCAGGGCCCATGTTCAACGCTTCGGCGTAAACAACTTCAACATTAGTGATACCAATAAAGCCTAAAACCGTTTTCAAGTAAGGTACAACGTGATCCGTTGGGCCATCTTTGTGAGCGCCGCCACGGGTCGTCACTAACACAGCGCGTTTACCTTCCACTAATCCTTTTGGACCCGTTTCAGTGTAAGTAAAAGTCACACCGGCACGGGCGACAAAATCGATCCAGTTTTTAAGTTGAACCGGAATCGTAAAGTTGTACATAGGTGCAGCGATAACAATCGTATCGTTCGCTTTTAATTCAGCGACTAAGGTATCTGATAAGGCGAGCATTTCTTGCTGACGTGCCGATAATTCTGCACCACCGCGTAACCCAGAAGCGATTTCACCGTCTACCATAGGCAGTACGTCTTTACCGCCTAAATCACGTACTGTAATAGCGGCGCCTTGGTTTTCCCAGTGGCTCGCTAAGTGGTCAATTAACACGGCAGATTGTGAATAACCGCCAAGAATGCTTGATTTTAAAATTAAGACTTTAGACATAATCTGCTCCGAAAATAGGTAAATGACTCAGAGTCAGATGGAATATCTCAACTCTATGACGCTAGTGTATTAGCCCATAAAAAAGAAATAAAGCGGATAAAATCTGAGATTAGCTTCGATTTTTTAGAAAGGTTATACGTCATCTTCGACGTACAGATACACTAAGTTGTTTTCGACGCATTCATGCTTTCGACTTACTAACATACAGGCCTTCAAAAACCGCACACAGTGAATCCATACAATACAATTGCACTTCCAGCTTCACCTTAACTCTGCGCCCCCTTTGTAACGGGCTGAGATCCACATCTGGCCATTGTACTTTTACCACAGGGTCACAAGTCACAGGAGCAAGATAACGAATATGGGCATCGGCGAGCACAATATCACCCGCCACGCCCACCAACTGTTGATTTAGCCACACGGCACCCCAGCCTGTTAAGGTCATCAAGGTATAAATGCTGCCCGCAAACATGGTCTGATGCAGATTAAGATTGGGCGTCATCGGCGCTGTGACTCGAAACTCTCCCTCGATATAATCGAGTGGCACTATCTGCATAAACTCGCTAACGGGGATCGTACTGTGCCAAGTCTGGTGTAATTTAATGAGTAATTGATCCATGTGCATTCCCTTAATACTCCCTTGGTACAAGCGACATTGATTATGCCTAGTACCCCATCACCTAGACCCCTAGATAAACATCACGATAGAAGCTACACCTGCAGATTAAAGGTCACTGGGCCATCATTGACTAAGGACACTTGCATATCGGCGCCGAACTGTCCGGTTTCTGTATGAACGCCCTTAGCGCGGCAGAATGCGACAAACTCTTCATACAAGCCTAAAGCTTGTTCCGGCGTACCCGCCCCTGAAAAACTCGGCCTCAAGCCACGACCCGTATCGGCAGCCAAGGTAAATTGTGACACGACTAACAAAGACCCACCGACTTGTTCTAGATTGAGATTCATCTTGCCATTTTCATCGGAAAAAACGCGATAACTCATGACTTTAGTCGCCAACTTTTCCATCTTCTCGCGGGTATCTTCTTGCTCGACACCGAGCAGAACCAACAAGCCTTTATTGATTTCACCTAGGGTTTGGTTATCAACCACCACACTGGCGCGACTCACTCTTTGAATTAACGCAATCACAACTTTTCCTTTTAGATTAAGGCTTAACGGGAACCATTTGCGGCATTAGCGGGAGCGGGCGGATATATTGCTCTACGCCATCAGGCAAAGATTGTACGACCTGCGCTAAGCCGCCATTCGTCCACAGCATAAAACGACGTAACTCTTCTATTTCAATACGGTCGGCAAAGGTCACTGTACCTTGTACTTGGATCACTGCGCCTTGGTCCAACAACACAAACTTGGCAAAATTAAGCTTCTGATTCAAGGTGCCAATCACGGCAGGCAACTCTTGGCTAGCCTGCAATTGCGGGTGCACAGCATAGAAGCGATTCATTAAAATACGGTCAATGCCCGCCGAATTGATACTCGGCTCAAGCAAGAATTGGTTATTGCCAAACTGCACAGCCACTTTAGTCGGCGCAACTTGGGTGGCGAGATAATTTGCGTTAATCAGCGCTTGGTACAAGCGATCAGCGGCAGTTTCATTGGTCAACCCACCGAGTTCAACAACTTTGGGCGCGACAGGGGCACTCACGACCTCCTGAGCCACCACAGGGTCAATCGCGCTGGTTTGCGAGGGCGACGTAGCGGCACAGGCGGTTAATCCGAGTAAAGTGGCACTGATGAGCAATGTTTTCATTGTATTTCCCTTTGATGTATCCACGACCACATAGCATGGATTTCTGCTGTAACCGCCAAAAACAAAGACTCACTATTGAGCATATGTCCGCCATCGACAACAGATTGAATTGTAATAGCATGCTCCAACCCAGCCAAAAAATCGCGTAATAGCGCCGCTGGACAAATCGCATCCTGCATTCCTTGCAATAACACACTACGCGCCTTCACTCTAGGCGTCACGCGCTGTAACACATTCATGGCATTGAAGTAATTATGTCGAGCAAAGTGTAACTCGATATTGGCTAATGCTAATACGGATTCGGGTAACAGCCTTGGTAGCACTAACCTCGCCCCCGCAAGCTGCAACTCCCACTGCACCCAACGCCGCGCAAAATGGTATCGCACATTTTCATCGGCTGATGCCAAACCTTGATGGTACGAATCCAGTAATTCAATCAGCGATAACTGAACCGGAAAAATGTCATTGAAGAGTCGATAAGCAGCAGGTTGCAATTTTGCCGCGCCGTCAGCGCCATAGAGCCAGTCGAGACCTTCTTTGGATGGAATAAATAACGCCCACAGTACCTGTGCAATCACCCGCTCTGGAAATAATCCGCTGTAAATTAAGCCTAATGTGGCCCCAAAAGAGCCACCAGCTAAACACCAACGCTCAATACCCAATGCAAGGCGAATCGCCTCAATATCACTAATCAAACCAGTGAGATGGTTATTTGCTAAATCGCCAAAGGGTAAAGATTGTCCAGAACCGCGTTGATCTAAAAGCAAAATCCAATATTGATCGCCATTAAATAAAGCTAAATCACCGATATCACAACCCGCTCCTGGACCGCCGTGCAAATACAGCAGCGGGATACCTTGTGGATTACCGTATTGCGCCAGATGCAATTGCTGACCATTGCCAACGTTAAACCAGTCGCGACGGATAAAAGATGGGAAGGATTCAGGCATTCAGTGTCATCGCCATTAATAATCCTCTAATGGAGTCATTCAGATTTAGCCACCGCCTTGAGTGCCGTCACCTCAGCCGAAGTTAACACCGCAGCGGAATTATCTTGGGAGGCATTTTCTAGAGGCTTAGCATTCAGAGCTGTTTCGTCATCATCTGAGATCGACTCATAATCTAAATATTCAGGCATAGCGGCGGTAATTTCCGCGCCGAGTAATACTATCATCCACGATAAATACACCCAGACAAAGATAATGGGGATCACGGCTAAAGCACCATAAATCGCTTCATAACTCGGAAACTGAGTGACATACAAAGCAAAGGCTTTTTTACCTAACTCAAACAAGATTGCGGCAACAATCGCCCCTAATAGTGCATGTAGAAACTTCACTTTTTGATTAGGCACCACCATATACAACAATAAAAATGCCGCCACAGAGAAAAGCATAGGTAAACGCTCAAGAAACACGGGCACCACACCCGACAACTGACCGTCAAAGACCTTCAGTGACACCACGTAGGAAGTGGCGACCAAACTGGCCCCCACCAATACCGGGCCCAAAGTGATGACCATCCAATACATAGAAAAAGCCACCACCACTGAACGCTTCTCTTTAGTACGCCAAATGTTATTGAGCGATTTATCAATGGCGGAAATCAGCAAAATGGCAACCACAACTAAGGCCGCAATCCCAACCGCAGTCCCCTTAGAGGCATTGGCCACAAACTCATTGATATACACTTGCACTGTGTCGCCAGCGGCGGGTAAAAAATTCTGATAAACGAAACCTTCTATCTGTCCACGTATCCCCTTAAATACCGGAAAAGCTGACAGCATAGACATAGTCACCGCCACCATAGGCACGAGTGACAACAGTGTGACATAGGCTAAATGTCCGGCGCGGATATTGATTTGATCTTCCACTAAACGCCGTCTCAAATGCAGCAGGAATTGCCAGATCCCGAGGAATAAGGCGCGAATTTGTGCCAGTTCTATCTTCTTAGTCACGGGTTTCTCTTGATTCTGTTGGTATAGACTCGTTATCTTCGTACAATAAACACTTAATTTACAAGTCTAAGGAGTGAATTGATGTCTCAACAAGGATCTGCAGGTAACGTTATTTCCGCTATTGCTAGCCTATTTTTTCCTGGGCTAGGCCAATTATTGCAAGGCAGAATAATGGCCGCACTGTTATTTTTCATTATCACAGTGGTGGGTTATGCCCTCTGGTGGCTGATTGTGCCCGCGGTAATAGGTGCTATCTTTCATCTGTGGAGCATTATCGATGCGGCTCGATTTAAAGCCGATTAATTAATTTCATTCAGCGACGGAACCCCCAATGAAAAGACTGATAGCTTCAGGGCTGATTGCCACAAGTCTCCTGCTTAGTGGTTGCCAGAGTGCCTACTACGGCGCAATGGAAAAGGTCGGTTACCATAAACGCGATATTATGGTCGACAGAGTTAAAGATGCGAAAAAATCCCAACAGGATGCTCAAAAAGAGTTCAGCTCTGCCCTAGAAGAAATGCAAGCACTGCTCAATTACAGTGATGGCAACTTAGAAAAAGCCTATAGCAGAGCCAAAGATGAATACGAATCGGCTCAAAGTGCCGCCGACAACGTCAGCAACCGTATCAATAAAGTCGAAGATGTAGCCGAAGCACTGTTCGATGAGTGGCAAAATGAAATTAGCGAGATCAGTAAAGCCAACCTACGCCGCAACAGTGAAGCTAAACTCAAAGAAACGCGCCGAGCCTATGAACAATTGATCAAAAGTATGCGCCGTGCCGAGTCAAAAATGCCGCCGATACTCACCGCCATGAAAGACAATATGCTGTATCTCAAGCATAACTTGAACGCCCAAGCCATTGGTGCGATTAAAAGCGAATTTGCGAGTCTGCAAACCGATATTTCTGGCCTGATTAAAGAGATGAACACCTCGATTAACGAATCGAGCAAATTTATCGAAGCACTCGAAAAATCAAAAAATTAATCCAAATACCCCACTGAACGCCTAAGCCCTAGCAAACTAAATTGCTAGGGCTTTTTATTCTTTGTGTGACCTCGCACGCTGTCCCTGCAAGCCATACTTTATTTGTGCAAGACTAAAACACTTAGCTTTGTGAGCTATGGCGCGCTTTAATTGATTGATAGCGCGAATCTTAGATCTGACGCACAATTTCACTTATTACTCAAAAACTTATCCTCAGTTCACCACTCAGAGCCTGTACTTGTAACTTATTAGCTGTATTCATCACTATGACTTTTATCGAATCACTCACGCTGATGTTGGCACTCATGTATCTCGCCTCCCTCAGCTATTGGAGCGGCCAGAAATGGGGCGCGGTCGCCACACTGTTGCTCAGTATCGGTGCGGTGGCAATGAGTCTTTATTGGCCACTGGCTCTCGGGCTTCTTATTGCACTGCCACTGATGCTACTTGGGCATAAATTTGCGCCTGATGCACTCAAGGGTGAAATTAAAATCAATACCCTTCGTGAAGGGACTCAACATGTTTTAGCGCTATCGCTCTTGCTGGTTGCCATACAATACACAATCAATACCGTACTGCTTAAGCAAGGAATCACACCTTGGCTAATGCGCCCAGACGTAGTCGATGCCTTTTTACCGATTGCGGGTGGCATTGAGCTTAAAGCCATTATCAGCCTCAATTTGTGGGATCAAACCCATCCTGCGGCAGCAGTCATGCTAGCGGCGGTATTACTCACAGGTTTACTCTGCAAGCGGGCATTTTGCGGTTGGGCTTGCCCATTAGGTCTGGCAGGGGAATATCTGTATTCCTTTAGAAAACGCTTTATTAAATCAGAGCTTACACCACCCGCTTGGCTAGATTGGCCACTGCGAATGTTGAAATATCTATTACTCCTAGCACTTTGCTACATAGTCATTGGTATGCCAGCACAATCCATCCCCCATTATCTTGAAGGTAATTATCATAAGATTGCCGACTTGAAGATGGCATTGTTCTTCCTAACACCCAGCCTAATCACGCTACTGGTATTTGCGCTGATCCTCGCTTTAGCTGCATGGCGTCGTCAGGGATTCTGCCGTTACTTGTGTCCCTATGGTGCAATGCTTGGGATCTTAAGCTTTGCGAGCCCATTAAAAATCCGCCGCAATACCCAGCACTGCCTTATCGAAGCAAAAGGGATGAAATGCGACAAGTGTACCCGCGCTTGCCCAGCAAACATCATAGTGCACACTAAAACCACGGTTCGCAGTGACGAGTGCCAAGCCTGCATGCGCTGTGTCGCGGCTTGCCCTAAATCCGCCGCCCTCGGCCTTGGGCTGAAATCAGGCCATAGACTCGGTCATAAGGGATTGCTCGCATTAGTGCTTATCGCATTATTTATCCTACCGCTGGGCGCTTACTTAGCAGGTTTCTGGCATAGCCAAACACCAGACAACATCCGCATGGAATTGATCCAAGTGATTAATAGAATTGGGCACTAGAACACCTAAAATGACACATATGATGGGATCCAATTGCGATGGAATAAAACACTAACGAAATTGAAAAACAGCAGCAGATAAGACTAGAAAACCTCAAAATGGAAACCTTTAGGTACAACTAAAGGTTGACCCACTTAGTAGGAATAATCTGAAAGGATTAAAATAAAATCATATAGAACAGATGCTTAATTGACACGAAATCTAATTACTGGTCTAATTCGCGCGCATTTAATAAAGGAATGTATTAACCAAAGGAATTATTGTGTGAAAAAATCATTATTGATCGCTCTTACTGCTCTGCCATTATTTGCTTATGCTGGCCCATTCGATTCAATCGTTAAATCAGCAACTCAATCTGTCACTGACACAGTGAATGATACGGCAACCAATGCGTTAGACAGCGCAACGAATGAAGCGATTAAAAATACATTCGGCATTAAAGAAGGCTCAACCAAGCAAACAATCACTGAAAAATTAGGTGCGCCTGCTAGTACTTATAATGAAGCGGATCTAGAAGTTTGGGCCTATGATCTTAGTGCGTTAAATGCAGCTTCTCCAATGCTGGCAGAAACCACTAAGACTTTGCTAAAAGATAATGAAGTCGCTCAGAAAAATGTGACTATCAGTTTCAAAGGTGAAAGTGTCAATGCGGTAAAATTGGCAGATAAAGCTAAGTCATAAGCTTGACTGCTCACTCGATAGGGCTCTAAGTCCTATCGAGTATCCCGACGTCCTCGGTCGCACCACAGCGATGATAGGCGTCAGCAATAAAGCCACTGCCAAGTAATACTATCCAGAAAAGACCTCACGTGCCGCCTAGTGACACACTCAGCTAACGCAATCCAGTAACCTCTCATCAGCAACCCCTGCTAAGCAATACCAACAAGCTTTGCCTGATTTTGAATAATCCCAGCAGGCTTGTGTTAAATAATACTTGGGCTAAATGATACATTAGGTGAATGCAAAAATTTTGTCTCACAAAACATACTGCAGATAATGGCTTACATCACTCTCTACAGTATTTTTAATATATACGTCATAAAATTGATTACAATCAGGCAACAGCTAGACTTTATCGCAGATAATATTCCTATACGGATATTAGAAAAATGGTTTTATGTTCCCCAACGGAGCTAACCTATGCGACCCGACCGACAGCAATTGATCCATTCGTTATTTGACGAATATATTGAGATGTATGCCTCCCGTGATGACAGGCTAACTCGTCGCTTTAGTGATAACTTTAGCGGCTATGCAGGGAGCAGTGACCAGCTTGTCACCAGCAGGGAAGAGTGGGTGCGAATCACTCGTCAGGACTTTGCACAAGTGCCTGAGCGAATCCACATCGAAATGTTAGATCTTTCTTTACAAGACCTTGCCGACAACCTCGTGGTTGTGACTGCCTTTTTCCATATCCACTTACCTATCCCTAATCCTATGCTTTCCCGCGAAACAGCACGGCTAGTGTTGATATTTCACCGAGAAAACAACGACTGGATGATTGTCCACAGTGGCATATCCATCCCCTACGGCTTAGCCCACAAAGGGGAGATTTACCCGATCGCGCGATTAGAGGAGCGTAACGTCGAACTTGAATCCATGATCACAGCTCGAACTAGTGAACTGGCAGAAGCCAATAGGCAACTTGAAATACTCAGCAATACCGACGGTTTAACCAATATCGGCAATCGCCGCCTATTTGACATGATGTTACAAACGGAGTGGAGTCGTGGACAAAGGAGCAATTCATCACTGGCCCTCATCATGCTCGATATTGACCACTTTAAACAATTTAACGATCACTATGGCCACCTCGCCGGAGATGATTGCCTTAAACAATTAGCGAGTACACTGTCCCAGTCCGGTCGCAGAGCGGGCGAATTAGTCGCTCGCTACGGCGGCGAAGAATTTGTCATTCTATTACCAAATGTCGATAATCAAACCGTACTTGAGACAGCACAGCACATCCATCAACTGATCCAAGCCATTGCCATTCCGCATGCAAATACCGACCTTGGGATTGTAACAGTGAGCGCAGGCGTCGCCTATCTGCAACCCTCTAACAAACAAAATGCTTTAGAACTCGTTCGCCAAGCGGACGCCGCCCTCTACCGCGCAAAATCCGCTGGCCGCAATTGCATACGGGTGATGGATGAGGACTACTAATACCCATTACTCAATTTATCCTAACAAAAAGCCCCGCACAGTTTCCTATGCAGGGCTTTTTAAACCGATAGACTCACCTTAAGGGCGTGTCACCTGAATCAACAGGCTGGCATTAACCGCGGTTAAAGCGCTTACGATCGTTTTCAGTCAAGTGTCTCTTACGAACACGAATGTTCTTAGGCGTTACTTCAACTAATTCATCATCATCAATGAACTCAAGCGCTTGCTCAAGTGTCATTGTGATTGGCGTAGTCAGCACTTGGGCTTCGTCAGTACCAGAAGCACGCATGTTGGTCAGCTGCTTACCTTTCAAACAGTTAACTGTCAGATCGTTTGAGCGAGCGTGAATACCAACCACTTGGCCTTCGTATACTTCAGCGGCGTGGCCGATAAAGAGACGACCGCGATCTTGCAGACCGAACAGTGCGAAGGTCAATGCCTTACCCGTTGCGTTAGAGATCAATACGCCGTTAGCGCGTTGACCGATATCGCCACCTTTGTGCGGACCGTAATGGTCGAATGAGTGATAAATTAGACCAGTACCAGAAGTCGCAGTCATAAACTCAGTTTGGAAACCGATTAAACCACGGCTTGGGATGATGAAGTCGATACGTACACGACCTTTACCATCAAGCTGCATGTCTTTCATTTCAGCTTTACGGGTACCTAATTTCTCGATTACTGTGCCTTGATCTTCTTCTTCAACGTCAACAGTTAACGTTTCAAATGGTTCACACAGTTCACCGTCGATAGTTTTCAGAATAACTTCTGGACGTGATACGGCTAACTCGTAACCTTCACGACGCATGTTTTCAATCAAGATTGATAAATGCAATTCACCACGGCCAGATACACGGAAGCGGTCTGGACTTTCTGTTTCTTCAACACGCAGTGCCACGTTGTGGACTAATTCTGTTTGCAGACGCTCCAGAATGTTACGTGAAGTCACATACTTACCTTCTTTACCTGCAAAAGGTGAAGTATTAACTTGGAAAGTCATGGTCAGAGTAGGTTCATCAACAGTCAAAGGTGGCATAGCTTCTACTGCACCAACGGCACAGATAGTGTCAGAAATTTTCAGCTCGCCTAAACCAGTGATAGCAACGATGTCGCCAGCGTTAGCAATTTCAACTTCAGTACGGTCTAGACCCATGTAACCTAATACTTGGCCCATTTTACCGTTACGAGTTTTGCCATCAGCGCCAATAATAGTCACTTGTTGGTTAGTTTTAACGCTACCACGCTTGATGCGGCCGATACCGATAACACCCACGTATGAGTTGTAGTCGATTTGCGAAATTTGCATCTGGAACGCGCCTTCGGCGTCAGCATCTGGGAAAGATACTTTTTCAACGATAGTTTGGAACAGCGGCGTCATATCATCGCTCGCTACATCCGGATCTAAAGTTGCAAAACCGTTTAACGCAGAAGCGTAGACGATTGGGAAATCTAGCTGCTCGTCAGTTGCACCTAAGTTATCGAACAGGTCGAATACTTGGTCAATAACCCAATCTGGGCGTGCACCTGGACGGTCAATTTTGTTAATAACAACAATTGGCTTTAGGCCTTGAGCAAACGCTTTCTTCGTTACGAAGCGAGTTTGTGGCATTGGACCGTCAACGGCATCAACCAGCAATAATACTGAGTCAACCATAGATAGAACACGCTCAACCTCACCACCGAAATCGGCGTGGCCTGGGGTATCAACGATGTTAATACGGTAGTCGTTCCACTTGATGGCAGTATTCTTTGCCAGAATCGTGATCCCACGTTCCTTTTCAAGATCGTTGGAGTCCATCACCCGCTCAGTGGCTTCTCCTCGGGTTGCAAGGGTGCCTGACTGTGACAGCAACTTGTCTACCAGGGTCGTTTTGCCATGGTCAACGTGTGCAATAATGGCGATGTTACGTAAATTCTCTAGCACGGATAAACCTCTTACCATCAAACAAAAATAGGGATATTTCAGTAATTCGTTATGGTGATCTAGCTCGATCTACCACAATAAAAAGCGTGCCATTCTACTCCAGAGCGGCCTTGGCGCACAGGATTATTTTTGAACACTTATAAAACAATCCGCCAATCCTTGGGTAATTCCTGCCAATCATCCACTGAGTGAAATCCTCTGTAGCCAGAGTTAACGCTCTGTTTAATTGTCATATTCATAGGAAAAATCTGAGTTAAGCAGCTGAATTTGCTATTTTTCGTATTCAATGTTAGCCCTGCTAATGTCGATTTAAGCATCAGCAAAATCGACTTAGGTACAGAGAAATTACCACGTGAACACACTGCAATAAATTCTGCGGCACACTTGATCTAACGTTCATGTTGGCGTTTACACCCGATGACATTAAGACTCACTTCATTGTCACGGGATACCTTTTTACGCATCACTGATTTCACTTGGCCTGTGAACAGCAAAGACATTTCGCACATGAGAACGAACTCTTTCCTAATAATATGATAATAAACCACTATTGGATTGATAATGCGTGGCATAGTTGGACAGACTAGCGTGGTTTTATGACAATTATGCGGCGGTTATGCGGTGATAAATAGTCCCGTTCTGTGCTAAAAGTATGTGCGAGCTTCACAGAGGCAGTACTTACTGAGATAGTGAAAGCCAAAGTGTCATTGCCATCTCATTGCCATATAAGCGGTGCATGTTATCGCTGTGCATCCCAGCTTAAGGTTTGCATGAATCAATTCAGTGCGCACCAAAATGGAGTAATGCACCAAAATGCCACAGACAAAAGCACTATTATGGTGCACACGCGAATCCAATTAAGTGCAACAAAGATTTTAAACCATGTTAATCAGTAAGTTAAATTATTGGCATGGATATCGCTTTATAGCTCGTAAGTTTGGCTCAAGATAAATCACTTGAGTTAAAAGATTATAGAAGGGGCATCCCTTTACCCTACCGGAGGCTTGAGAATGTCAGTTGAATCAGTTTTAAAGCAACTTGAAGAATTAGAAGTTAAGTTCGTTGATTTACGTTTTACCGACACTAAAGGTAAAGAGCAGCACGTATCTATTCCTTCTCATCAGGTAGATGCTGATTTCTTCGAAGACGGCAAAATGTTTGACGGTTCTTCTATCGCAGGTTGGAAGGGCATTAACGAATCAGACATGGTACTGATGCCAGATCCAACGACATTCGTACTGGATCCTTTCACCGAAGAAACCACAGCGCTGATCCGTTGTGACATTCTTGAACCCGGCACTATGACAGGTTACGACCGTGACCCACGTTCAATTGCTAAAAAAGCAGAAGCTTACCTGATCTCTACTGGTATCGCTGATACTGTATTGATTGGACCAGAACCAGAATTCTTCCTATTTGACGATGTCCGTTTCGGTACTGACATGTCAGGTTGTTTCGTTAAGATCGACGCTAAAGAAGCGGCTTGGAACTCAGGCACTAGCTACGAAGGCGGCAACACAGGTCACCGTCCATTTGTTAAAGGCGGTTACTTCCCAGTTGCACCGGTTGACTCATCACAAGACCTACGTAGCGCTATGTGTTTAGTGTTAGAAGAAATGGGCCAAGTGGTTGAAGCGCATCACCATGAAGTGGCGACTGCAGGTCAAAACGAAATCGCAACTCGCTTCAACACCTTGACTAAGAAAGCGGATGAAATCCAGATTCTGAAGTACGTAGTGCACAACATGGCACACGCTTACGGTAAGACGGCGACTTTCATGCCTAAACCCATCGTTGGTGACAACGGTAGCGGCATGCACGTTCACCAATCTCTGGCGAAAGACGGTGTTAACTTGTTCGCTGGCGACAAATACGCAGGTTTAAGTGAAACGGCTCTGTACTACATAGGTGGTATCATCAAGCACGCTCGCGCGCTGAACGCTTTCACTAACCCAAGCACGAACTCTTACAAGCGTTTAGTGCCACACTTTGAAGCACCTGTTATGTTGGCCTACTCTGCCCGTAACCGCTCTGCATCAATCCGTATTCCAGTGGTACCAAGCCCTAAAGGCCGTCGTATCGAAGCACGTTTCCCTGATCCACATGCAAACCCATACTTAGGTTTCGCAGCGCTACTAATGGCGGGTCTTGACGGTATCCAAAACAAGATCCACCCAGGTGAAGCGATGGACAAAGATCTGTACGATCTGCCTCCAGAAGAAGCGGCTGAAATCCCACAAGTGGCAACGTCATTAGAAAACGCCCTTGAAAATCTGCAAGCTGACCATGAGTTCCTGACAAAAGGCGGCGTGTTCAGTGAAGATTTCATCCAATCTTATATCGTACTGAAAACAGCAGAAGCTGAGCGCGTAGCACGTACAACTCACCCACTTGAGTTTGAAATGTACTACAGCCTGTAATGGCTAACTGCATGTAATTACTCACAGTATAAATGCATGCATAAAGTATAAAAGCCCCAAGAGTTTTGCTGTTGGGGCTTTTTTGTATTGCTATTTTAATAATGCAACGAAATCAAACTACTGTTGAATCAGTTCTCCAGAGATTTGATTCATCTTAAGGGAAAAAAAACCGCCTCAGAACAGCCATAAACAGCGCGAAAATGGGGCTTTTAGGAGTGAGCGTGAATCAGTCTGGAGAGTGATTCACTAACTCATTTGGGGACAGAAGTGTACTGATTGCCTTGCTGCATTAGCTGACAATGAATTATCTCAGGAATGTAAAAACTCATTCAACACATTTGTTAACCTGAACTCGGGATAAGAAATGTTGAACTAATAGCCCTCCAAGTGATCGGATCTTTCGACCAAGAGAAACCCCATCACACCGGAGGGCCTATGCATAAATTAGTGGAAGTGTTTTGCGATGTCGATGATTTTTGCGCTGTTTTCATTCCAGAATGGGAAAAAACGCTGTTAACCGATGGCACACGCAAGCGTCAACGCGCTGGCCGTATGACGATGAGCGAAGTGATGACCATCATCATACTTTTTCAGATGTCCCACCACCGTGATTTCAAGAACTTCTACATCGGCTATCTGGCTCATTTCTACAAATCTGCTTTTCCTAATTTACTCAGCTATACCCGCTTTCTTGAGGTGATGCCCAAGGCTTTAGTGCCGCTTTGCAGCTACTTTGCCAGCCTCAAGAGTGACCCCACTGGCATTGAATTTGTTGATTCAACTAACATCAAAGTGTGCCATAACCTACGTATTCATCGGCATAAAACCTTGGCGGGACTGGCGTGCAGAGGTAAAGGCACCATGGGGTGGTTCTATGGCTTTAAGCTGCATTTGATTGTGAATCATCAAGGCGGAATAGTGGCAGCCAAAGTGACCCCAGCGAATGTACATGACACAAAACTGGTGAACGAGATGGTGCACCGTGACATGAACAAACTCTATGCAGATAAAGGGTATATCAGTAAAGCGCTGTCCAGTGAATTGCTGGAGAAAGGCGTCACACTGGTGACAAACGTGCGTAAGAATATGAAAGCAAAAGCGATGTCGTTGTGGGATAGAGCGATGCTGTCGAGACGCTTCATCATAGAAACCATCAACGACCAGTTAAAAAATATCTCTCAAATAGAGCACTCTAGACACCGCAGCGTACATGGTTTTATGCTCAATATGATTGGGGGACTCATCGCCTATCAATTGAAAGACAATAAGCCACAACTGAACCTCACTAACGGGGAGTTTAATGCTATTACAGTTATGGCTCGTTAAACCGATCTCAGGTTTGTTAGAATAATTTACGACTCTGCGTACTCGACCTTTTTAAATACATATCAACTAGATCCTTTACTATGGTTTGGAAGACCACGTCATCACAATGCTCATCCAAAACTTCTATTCCATATTTTGCCATCGCCGAATCAATAATTCGCTGCTCCTCTCGCTGAATATCTAAAGCGCTAATATGATCAAATAAAGGTTTTAATTGTTCAATCGCTTTCGACATAACGCAGCCTCGACTAGCTAATACAGCTTCTAATTCAAGATTAGCCTCTATGTTTGAATCGATTTTATCTTGTGACACAGGGTCTATGGCATAGCAACAAGAAATACTAGGCCCTGTCCACTGTCTAGAAAGCAATATACTAAACCTAAATCCACCATATAACTCGACTAAAGCAACAACTAAACCTTCAGTTTGAGAAGAGTATATAAATATACGGTGGTTAATATTAGAAACCTTATATTGAGATGGAAAAATCGTGTTGGTATCCGAAAATACAATATCTTCTGCGTTTAAGTCACTACCATTAATATAATTAATAACATTAGTAAACTCAGAGCCACGCAACCTTGAAGGTGATACCTTAGTAGCTAACATTGTTAATGCCATTTTGGCTACTGATCTTAGATCGTTTTCACAAAATGAAAATATTCCATCAATTGTAGCTCCATATTGAGTAACTTCGGTTACTGTCCCCATTTCTATATCATCAAGAGATTTTCCACGAGACTTTAATTGACCTTCAATAATTTTTAGTGCTTGCTCTTCCGTATTAGCCACAATATGAAACTTCGTTTTCCCAAGTTCTGTTTTCCATTGCTTTTCGACTTTTCCTCTAATCATCTCCCCTGTAGGTAACAGGTTATAGGATTCGTCCCCCAATTTAACTATACCTTGTTGAACTGGCACCCCCTTATTACGACCAGTTTTTATATTCAATAAAGTCGAAATGATACTAAGCCTAGAAGATAATCCGTCATCAATAGCTTTGCCTAGCCTATTATTACAACGTTCACAGCAAACGTTTCTAGATAGCTTTCGTCCACCTAACGAAGACAAAATGGCGTGCTCTTCTGAGCCTTTCCCTGATTCAAATTTTTCATGTTCACAATATATACAATTTAACATATGTGACCTATTGGTATTACTAATATCAACAAAAAATCCGGCCATCCATTTTAGATCAAAAACATAATGCACTTTCAGTTTGCCTACAACCAGCTCTGGCTAAAATGCCTTGAATAACAACTAGGTTATTGAGGTTGGCTGTATCTCGTTTCTGTTGATGAATAATTGACAGATATAATCATATAGCTAGAATGCCAAGCTGTTGAAACAGAACAGGTTGGCGTCAAATGAAACCAGATCTGGTTCCACATCACTAACGCTCTCAGTTGATCAAGTGAGTAGATCATACCGAAGCAATGCAGTTTTTCACATATAAACAATGGAGTGGTTATGCGTTGGTTGACTTGGTTGGTCGTGTGCTGTTCTCTCACGGGATGTGCAACGATAACGTCGAGGATGGGAGAAGATTCAACTTGGGGTCATTCTTTCTCAAGTGTGCAAACGGCTGTTGATAATGGCGAGGAGTGTATGATTATCTCCGCGTTGGCGGCCCCGCCCTTGCTGCTCTTTACCATCCCGCTGACACTCGTTGATATGAGCAGTGCGTTGATCATCGATACTGTTATGCTACCTGCAGATTTAGCGATCACGCCCAGCGATCCCAAGCTCCACACCCCACGCCCCATGGTCTGCCGCTATGACTACAAGATTTAAGCATGATCGCACCCAATAAATAACCTCAAGTTGCCTGTGTGACGGTGAGTTAACGCCGGCATACGGGAACGACCATGTCGCGGTTTGCCTCCATGAGTGTTGTGCCTTGTTAGTTGTAATTACGTAGTACAACCTAGCCTAGTAAGCCATTTTAAATCATTTAAGTTAGCGATTTGCTTTAATCACATCAAGTAACAACTTGATATCAGCCATATTGTTATAAATATGCGGAGAAATCCGGATCCCCATACTGCGGGCGTCGACACTAATATTCGCGTTCGCCAATGCCGTCATCATTTGATGCTGCTGTTTACCAAACTGTAGAATAAGCGTGCCGCTGCGCTTTTCAGTATCCCGCGGCGACACAAACTCATGGTCGAGCTCTTGCGCCACAGCATCAATCAATTGCTGATTGTATTTACGCAGCAACGGAGTACCTAAACCAGCAAGATAATGAATGCTATGGGTGGCAATGGCATAAGGCGCGATTGATGGTGTCCCTCCCCAAAAGCGCAGTGCGGAATGCTGGTAACGAAAATCATGGATATCAAATTCGAACGGATTCTCGTGGCTAAACCAACCCACATCTTTAGGCTGACAACTCTCCAATATGGCGGGATTAACCCAAAGATAGGCAGCACCAGGGCCGCCGCAGAGCCATTTCACACTCGAACCGATTAAAAAATCGGGTTGTAGGCGCGCAAGATCCAGCGGAATAATCCCCGCCGATTGCGCTACATCCACTAAGCTCAAACAACCTCGCTCACGGGCTATAGTGAAAATATTGGCTAATGGCGCCTGCTGCCCCGTATTCGAGTAAGCATGGCTGACAAACACCAGATCCACATCGCGGCTGATATGCGCATCCCACACATTCGGGTCGGTGATATCGAGCCCTTTAGAAATAAAGCGTACTTCGCAACTGGCAGGCAGCGCTTTTTTAAGGGCAAAACCCATGCTGGGAAAATCAATCTCACTCATTAACACAACGGCGTGTTCGCGGTTCAATCTGTCGAGGGACATGACAATTTTAGTCAGCGCACTGGAAAGATTGACCTGAGGGCAAAAATCCTTTTGGTGGCCATTAAATAACTTAGATAAAGCAAAGGTAAAATCATCAATCACACCCAACCACTGGCCCCAAGGTTCACGCCCCGACTCTTGCCAAGGCGCAAAAAAGGCTTCTTTAAAGACCTGCTCGGTCGATTTTAATGGCCGGCCAACGGAATGGTTTAATAGATATCCTGGACCTGCTAGGTAAAAGTCCTTTTTAAAATCTTCAAACATAGTGTTATCTCAAACTCTCTTTTAGTTTTTTAATATCACAATAACGAGTCCGAATATCGCTGCGCTGAACGGCGGCGCGTCTGTCTCTGAGTCGCTCCAATGAGCCGAGTAGCACATGCAGTGGCGGACCACTCGCGGTAACTTTAGCTAAATGCTGCTGCTCCATACTTGTCGAAGGCTCAGCAATATATTTAGTTACTAACTCATTATGGTGCTGAATCGCAGTCTCGCCATGTAATTCGCAGACTTCGATAAAGAGTCGCAAGTTTTCTTGATACCAATCTTGGGTTGAGCAGTCTTTTGCCTGCAGGAAGTCATCCATCAAATTCGGCCGACGCATGCACTCGCGCAATATCTGTTGATCCTCCGGCATCATGTATAAAAACTTGTCCACCAGCATTTGTGAATAGGAGGCTTCGTTTGCAAAACAAAGACCTAGCGTTAAATCGATGACATTAATTCCAGCAAAATCACCTGCATTGGCACCGCGATAGATTACTGAACCCACCCGATAAGGTTTGTAGTAAGGACGAACACAGTAAAAGAAACGGTCAGTATCTAATCGGTTGAATAATTGAGTATTCGACTCAATCACATCTTGCAATGCCTGTTTAGCGACTCGCAGTAAATCGTGACTGATGGGATGGGAAATGCCCAAAGGCTGGATCTTTAATAGCGCATCGGCGGCGCGTTTATAGGCCAAAATGCCTTTAGTGTTGTAATCCACAAACAGCTTTTCGGCGCTCAGATCGGTAAAGCGCTTATAAATGCCATTGTGGGCACGATTGTGCGTGGTTAAATGTGCGGTGGCAAAGCGCGGCGTGACGCCTATTGAAGCGCCAATATGCATGGCGAGCGCAGAAGCCTCAGCTAATGGCGATGTTGTTTCCCGCGAGGGCTCGGTAATTTCATGGCGCCGACAGGCCGCCATATACAAGCCCACATTGCCGAGTAAATCGAAGGCACTGTCGAAACCTTCATCAGTATTCCCCTCATCGAGCAAGGTTTTAATCAACTCTCGCCCTTCGCTCTCCAGCGCCAACTTAGCTTCTGCGCCGATATCGAGCACATTGGCCCGATCTGTTTGTTGGTAGTAAAGCAGTTCTAGCTCGGAATTGAGTTCCACAAAGCGGCTGCGGATCCAATCATCAAAGGCTTCGGTATTAAAGGTGGCAGGTTTCACGGGCTTATCCTTGAGTATTGTTATCGTTCTTTTAAACGGAGTGAGCTCAAAGCGTTAGCCCAATCCGTAAAACTCGTAACCAGAATGCAACTTATCGCCACGTGTTTCTAGCGTTAGGTCAAATTTCCGAAAAAACTAATGCCATTTTTTATTTACACCATGCGCCAGCGCAATTTTTCAAACACTTTTACTCCGCAGAATGTTCCTGAAGACACTCATCACTCAACTAATAGCTAAGCGGTAAGTTCCGCAGAGGTAAATCGGATGATTTTAATGGAATTTATAGTAGTGCTTAGCTGCCTACTGCTAGGTACCCGCTACGGCGGCATGGGACTCGGCCTCATCAGCGGTATTGGCTTATTTTTACTGATTTTTGTTTTCGGTTTAGCGCCGGGACAACCGCCAGTGCAAGTTATGCTAACCATACTTGCAGTCATTGGCTGTGCAGCCGTATTGCAAACCGCGGGTGGATTAGATGTGATGATGCAGTATGCCGAGCGCTTACTGCGCCGTCATCCACAATACATCACGATTCTAGCGCCGCTGACCACGTGGACGCTGACCTTCCTTTGCGGTACTGGCCATGTGGTTTACACCATGTTCCCAATTATTTCCGATATCGCGCTGAAGAAAAATATTCGCCCAGAGCGCCCAATGGCGGTGGCCTCTGTCGCCTCACAAATGGCGATTTGCGCTTCGCCTGTGTCGGTAGCAGTGGTGTCTATGGTGTCGATTCTGGCATCACAACAGGGTGTAGGCCGCGCTTACAATCTGCTCGAAATTTTAATGGTGTCAGTGCCAGCATCGCTTTGCGGTGTCATGGCTGCTGCACTTTGGAGTCTGCGTCGTGGTAAAGATTTAGATAAAGATGAAGAATTTCAAGAACGCATAAAAGATCCAGTCCAAAGAGCCTTTATCTATGACAAGAGCGAAACCCTGTTAAATCAAAAATATCCGAAGGAAGCTTACTGGGCAACGGGGATTTTCTTCACCGCTATCGCTGCTGTGGTACTGTTAGGTTCATTTAGTGAATTGCGTCCCGCCTTTGACGTTAAAGGTAAGTCGACCTTACTCTCGATGAACTTAGTGATCCAGATGATGATGTTAATTGCAGGTGCTTTTATTCTGATGACCTGTAAAGTCAAACCGACCAACATCTCTAATGGCCCCGTTTTTAAAGCGGGCATGGTGGCAATTTTCTCAGTATTTGGTGTGGCTTGGATGAGTGATACTTTCTTCATCAGCCATATGGATGTACTGCAGGAAAACCTATCCCATGTAGTACAAAGCCAGCCTTGGACCTATGCCTTAGTGCTGTTTCTCATCTCTAAGCTTGTTAATAGCCAAGCGGCAGCACTTACAGCAATCGCACCTATGGGACTCGCCTTAGGGGTCGATCCAAAACTCTTAATCGCCTTCCTCCCTGCAAGCTACGGTTATTTCGTGCTACCAACCTATCCAAGTGATCTGGCCTGTATCGGCTTTGACCGTTCAGGTACGACTAAAATAGGTAAGTTCATTATTAACCACAGCTTTATCATTCCAGGCTTTATCGGTGTAGCGACAGCATCGGCTGTCGGTTATCTACTCGCAACCGCTTTACTCTAACCTCCACAAATAACAAAGGCCGCTGATGCGGCCTTTGTTTTAGATAACCTTAGATCACACAAAAGTATTAACCTGTGCCAATATAAAATCCATACCCTAGACGTCCATGTTCTTCAGAACATAAAATACGCAGCCCGAAAGTGAGATAAGTATCTTACTCAACAACGCTTTTTAGCTTGCCGTACTAAAGATGATTAGACGCTTATCCATTTTATTAGCTTTTTTCGCGATACTGATGGGGCTCGTATACTGTGCCTACAGTCTGATAACTCGGATTAACTTTAATTCCCACCATCAAGTAGGAGAAGTCATCGACACTCTAAACGGGGTTAATATCTATTATAACGGAGGAGTTAATACTCATTCAGGACGTAACCTATCTATAGATGGTTATAACTTAGGTATTCAATATCAATGTGTTGAATTTGTTAAGCGCTACTTTTACCAACGCTACCAGCATAAAATGCCTGACGCTTTAGGCCATGCTAGAGACTTTTTTGATAACAAGTTAAGCGATGGCATGTGGAATGAAAAACGCGCTATGCGGCAATACACTAATGCGAGTCAGACCAAACCTATGCAGGATGATCTACTCGTGTTTTCTCCATGGATATTTAACCCCTATGGTCATGTTGCGATCATTGCCTCAGTTACCGATAGCAGTATTGAAATTGCCCAGCAAAATCCCGGCCCCTTTGGCCCATCACGCGAACGGTTGGCATTAATTCAACAAAACGGCCTCTGGTATATTGATGCGCCTCGAGTAAAAGGTTGGTTAAGATGGCAGGCCCAGGAAATCACAACATCCCCGATTGCAGAATCCGCAAATACGCCATTCCCCAGTAAGGTTCACTGAGAAATAACAATAATGTCAGTATTAACTTGGATTAAACAACGCCTTGCGCGTAATAGTGATAGCCTCAAGCAATCTAGGCCACAAACTGAGTTACACACTGTTTTTCATCAAGCCCAGATGCCCAATATCAGCTTGCCAATCATACAAACCTATCCACTCGTTGTACCTATGGACAGAGCAGATATTTTTGCTTATCAATTGCATTGCTTGCTGACTTACCAAGGGAAAGAGGCCTTAAACACTTTACTTAGCCAGGCAGGCTTTAACACATTGCCCGAGCAAACGGTCAACTTTAACGGTTTTATCGAACATCCAACCCAAGCGACCTGCGTATTACTGAACCAATATGACGATTTTGCGGGTGTGTGCATAACCTTAGTGACCAATGACAAACCCTTGCTAGAAGCATTAATCAGATTCAAATCTGCCCCGCCCAATCCATGGGAAAGCTTTCCCAATATCGATCCCGATACTCTCGGCAGTCTTCAAGGTAATATCGACTTTTGGTGCAGCTATTTTTGGCGCCCCTATTGGCTATCACTCTCAGAAACTGAGCGCTTGCAATATCCTGAAAGTTGGCGGGAATTTAGCGAGTTTCATTAAAACTTAAGGTACGCAAACACTTAATGCAGGATAAAAAATGAAATTGAAATATGTTGGATTAGCACTGACGTTACTGCTACTTGGTGGTTATCTGATCCCTGAGTCACCCGCGATCCCAGTAAAAGGTGCCAGCAGTAAAGATTGGAACAGCCAAACCTTTTGGTATGAACCTTGGGGTCCATCGGGCGTTCACAAGGGGATAGATATTTTCGCCGCCAAAAACACCGCAGTGATTGCGCCAACGCCTATGCTGATCTTGTATCGAGGTGACTTCTTCAAAGGAGGAAATGTGGTGGTTGGTTTAGGTCCTAAATGGCAAATTCATTACTTTGCCCATTTAGCCCAAATTGAATCAGCCACAGGATTGATTACCTACCAAGGTGACACTTTGGGCACTGTCGGCGATACGGGTAATGCACAAGGTAAACCGCCCCATTTGCACTATTCCATTTTGAGCTTATTGCCTAAACCGTGGCTGATGGATACTTCAACCCAAGGTTATAAAAAGGCCTTTTATCAAAACCCTATCGAGTATTTAACTGCACGATAGGTTTAACGACTTACTTTAATCAGCTTATTGGCAGTGCAATATCAAGCTGAGGTTCTGCGGTTTTTGATGGGGTTTCATGCTCAACTGCCGCAGCTAATGCTTCTCTCTCTGCCTTCGCAATATATTTAGGTTTATTGCTAGATTGCAGTTTGGCATTGGCCTTTTTTGCCTTGCTCTTCAAGGTTTGATTAATCTTCTTTTTACGGTTCATCAGGGCACCAATGCGAGATACGGTATAAAGGGGCGCGATTATAGCCTTCCATCAACACGCCAGACAATCGAAAGCACTAAGGCAAACGCGTAGCCCAATCAAATAATCAAACCTGCGACTAAAGCATAGGTCTCCTAAATCAAAGACAAATGCCAAACAAGGTAATGCCTTACCGACATAAACTCGCACTATATGTATGTCCTTTACGGTAAAACCTCTCGATACCGAGTGCTGTGTCGCAATTTATTCATACTGTCGTCAAATCATGCAATTTCCTGTATGGCGTGACTAGACAAGCTGTAATTCCTCCCCTAAAATCGCGAATAATAAAAATCGTTATCATTTGTAATACAATTTAATGGAATATTAACCTATGCCAAGGGAGCCGGTGTAACAAACTCATTCACCCTTAGCAGGAAGTTATATGACATTCAAAACCTCGTTTGTTGCTTTAGCCGTATTAGCAGCGTTAACCCAATCCGCTGCGGCCCAAGATGCCACCGACAACAGTCCAAACAACAAAAATAAAGACATAGAAAAAATCACTGTCACCGCAAGTCGAATGGATAAATCCCCCAGCTCGATCCCCAATACTGTCACTATCATCGACCGCGCCCAATTAGAAGAACAGTTCCGCACCACTAAAGATTTATCGACTATTATCGGTAACTTAGCGCCTAGCTTTTCACCGAGCCGCCAGAAGATGAGTAACACAGGTGAAACCCTGCGTGGTCGTCCGCCATTGATTATGATCGACGGCGTGCCTCAATCGAACCCACTTCGCAGTGGTGGTAGAGAGGGACAAACTATAGATCCTGCCATGATTGAGCGCATCGAAATCATTCACGGCGCCAATGCCATGCACGGTCTCGGTGCCCAAGGCGGCATCATCAACTACATCACTAAAAAGCCTACAGGCGACAGCGAACAGGTTGCTAGTTTCGATGTCACAGTGCCTGATTCAATGAAATCCAATGGCTTAAGCTTTGGTGCTAGCTATGCGTTTTCTGGCGAGTCAGAATTTATCGACATGATAGGTTCGGTTAGCTACCGCAATAATGGCGTCTATTACGATGCTAATCATAACGTAGTGGGTGTCGACACGACTCAAGGCGAGTCGATGGATAGTCAGAGTAAAGACTTCTTCATTAAGCTTGGCCATAACTTCGATGAGTCTCGCCTTGAATTAATGGTTAACCATTACAATGCAGACAACAATGGCGATTGGATGCCCGTTGCAGGTGACAAGCCCAATGGTGTACCCACAGGTGCAGTTAAAGAAACTCAGCCATGGGAAGCCGCCAACAACCAAGTGACCACCACAAGTTTGACTTACACCCACGCCAACATTGGTGGTCAACAACTTAGCCTGCAACTCTTTAATCAAGATTTTAAAGCAGTTTATGGCGGTGGCTGTTTCGATAGCTTCTACGATCCATCCTTCGAAGGCAGCGATCAAGTCATCCAATGCGGTGTTGGCAGTAAAGGCGAAAGCTTGTACTACGAGCAATCGCGTAACTCTTCGGTTAAATGGGGTTTAAAAAGCGCCTTGATCGCTAAGGATATTGCCGGCTCAGGAATTGATGCGGCCTACGGTGTCGACCTTTTCCGCGACACCACTGAGCAAGACTTAGTAAAAACTGGCTTTTCATGGGTTCCCGAAAGTACCTATGACAACGTTGCGCCTTACTTACAGTTAGATTATGACTTAATTGAAAATTTAACCTTATCGACTGGTGTTCGTTACGAACATGCCGAGTTAAGTGTCGATGACTACAAAACCCTATGGGGTGCAGGCAATAAGCAAATTGCGGGCGGTTCAGCCACCTTCGATGAAACCTTATTTAACGTCGGTATCTCTTATAAAATCACTCCTGACATTCGTGTTTATACCAGCTATAACCAAGGTTTTGGCATGCCGGATATCGGCCGAATTCTGCGTGATGGTAAAAGCTTCCCCGGCGACAATCCCAGCATAGATGGCTCACTGGCGCTCACACCGATCGTCACAGATAACGTTGAAGTCGGCGCCGATTACCAAGGTAAATACTTAAGCGCTAAGCTAGCTTACTATCGTTCCGCCACTGATTTTGGTTCACGTTTGGCCTTAAATAGTGATGGTTTCTACGACGTGAAGCGCGAAAAGAGTGTGATCGATGGTATTGAAGCCAATGTCACCGCCTACATTACCAGCAATGATGATCTCGGCATGAATATCGCCTTCCAGCAGGGCGAATACGATTCAAATGGTGATAGCCAAGTCGATACCGATCTCGATGGTGCAAATATTTCGCCAAACCGTATCAACCTGTTCTGGACCCATAGCTTCGATAATGAAATGTCGACCCGCGTTCAAGCCAATTACTACATGGACCGCGATTTTAAAAACGCGGCGGGCAACAAGTATGCAGAGTTTGATGGCTACACGACAGTCGATGCTTCCTTCTCAATGCCGCTTTACACTGGCACCCTGAGCCTAGGTTTGCAAAATCTATTTAATAAGGATTATTTCAATTATTACTCACAAACCATGGGTACAAATGATCGTTATTTCAAAGGGATGGGGCGTACTGCAACAATAGGCTACACCTTGCCTTTCTAAATGAAAGGCCCATTTTGAAACATAAAAAAGCGCAATTACATTGCGCTTTTTTATTGTGTGGAAGAAAGCAAATTATGCCTTGGTCACGACCCAGAGTGCGTGTAATAAACCAGGGAACCAGAACAGTAAACATAACACTATGTTTATTAGCAGATCTTTACTCGCTCCCGCCTTCAAAAATACAGCAACTGGGGGCAATAAAATCGCAATAATGACTAAAAGTAGTTTATTTGTATCCATAACAGAACATCCTCAAAACGGAGATTGTAGGCAAATCAACAAGATCTAACTTCGCAGGAAGACTCAGAATTTGCAAACCTTTTAGTTTGCAAGGCGTAAATAATCCCAGCCGCAGCCTAAATGAAGGCCCTTACCATTCCCTAAAATGAAAAAGGATATTCAACCCATTATCTGTCCAGAGTAGACTAAGATATCCACTAAACTCCAACCGAAAATCCCTAAAAGCATCTATAGTTAAAGAAAAATATGAAGTAAAAGAATGATATTTGATCCCCAAGCCTTATTACTCATCAAGTTTATTTGCCTGCTTACTAGCACGGCTGCCATCGCATGGGGACTCATTGCACAACCGTTAAAAATTGCCACTCAAGCCAGTATGCGCTTTTCTCTGGCGAACTTGTTCGTCCTCCTTGGCATCATACTCAACAGCCAACGCACAGAAGCCTCCAGTTACTTTTTTTGGTTCTGCTCGGATATGGCGATTTTATTTGGCTTCATTCTAGCGCGTTGGGGAACGAAGGCGCTTTTTAGACTCAAGCCCAGCGTAAAATCGGATCTTATTCTTTTAGCACTCACCGCTGGTGTGATGCTCTTGGTTCCACCTAATTTCAGCTCCGAACGCATTTTGGCCATCGCATTCTCAGCCTGCGCCGCGCTCATTTTCGCCATGTTAACTCGAGATAACTATCTTGCCATCAAACGCGATACGGGAAATCGAGTTGCCATCGCTATGGTCATGCCCTTAGTCGCCATGGTGGGTATTTTTATCATTCGTATCTTCATCGCCCTGCTTTCTCCCGAAGAAAGTCCGATGTTTATCGCCATGCACACGCAAGAAGCCATACCTGTGCTTTGGTTCTATGTATTTCTGGCCCTATTGATCAATATCGTGATGATAGGTAATGCCATGACGCGGCTTGTCAGTAAAATCCGCATGTTAGCGGAGCGAGACCAACTCACAGGCCTGTGGAATCGCCGTGCTATGCATAAGTTTTTAAACAATATCCATCAACGCTGGCTGCGGGATAAAGTACCTTACAGTATGATTTTATTGGATCTTGATCATTTTAAAGACATCAACGATCAATACGGGCACGATGCGGGCGATCTCGCCCTGCTGACGGCGGCGAGACTGTTTGGATCAGTATTGCGAGAAAATGACGCCCTATGTCGTCACGGTGGAGAGGAGTTTCTGGTAATTTTACCCGCAACTGATGCCCCCGCGGCCAGAGTCGTCGCCGAGAAATTACATCAAGTACTTAAGGACAATTCATTTATCTGGCAAGGTGTTACGATAAAAATTCATGCCAGTTTAGGTTACGCCACGATTTATCAAGGATGCCAACCTGACAAACTACTCATTCAAGCAGACCAAGCTATGTACCGCGCAAAATCTGAGGGCCGAGACCGTATTTGCCAAGCTTGTTAGGCTTTTGCAACATAACGCTGCAAAGATTAATCTCCTTTCGCAGGCCAAGCCAAAGTATCGGGCTCACGCCATGAAACTAGCGCCTCAGTGACACCTTCAGCGTCAAAATGCTCACCTTGAGTCGGCAAATCCCGATAAGCGTAATCACGCCAACCTGTCACGTCATCACCATAGCGAAAATGCAGACAATATGCATGCAGATAACACCGATCCGCGGCCTCTCCGCCGTATAAATCATCCCCTAAAATGGGTACACCTAAGCTCGCCAAGGCGACTCTTAATTGATGGGTTTTACCTGAGTGAGGTTTAAGCAAATATAAACGCAATCCCTCGCCAACACTCAAGGAGAAAAACTGCGTAATCGCTGGATTCTCTTTAGTCCGCAGTAACTTAAACATGCTACGACGCGACTTTGCCATGTCCCCAATCACCCAGCCTTGCTTCTTCTTCGGCTTGCCTTTCGCGAGGGCGAGGTAATATTTCTGCACTTTATGGGCGGTAAACAGCTCTGTAAATTGCTTGGCGGCGACCGCGCTCTTAGCCAGAATCAACAGACCGGACGTGGGCGTATCGAGTCGATGAACAGCAAAAAGCTTAATCCCTAAATCTTGCTCAGCCTGCGCCACCACGCCTGCAGTCCCATCCTGACTGTGGAAATGCATTTTGGCTGATTTGGAAATAACAATAAAATCAGCCTCATCGGCTATGATTCGATACATGGAGTACTCGGCGTTGTAATGCGGATCATCGACTTAAAACTGAATAGTGACGACTAAGCCAGGATGATTATCCGTGAGATTAATTTTGGCATTGTGCCGTGAGAGAATCGCTTTGACCATAGATAATCCTAAACCAGTGCCCTGTAAATGCCGGCTAGGGTCGAGGCGCACTAAACGTTCGAACACTCTTTCTTTACTCTCGTCTGGAATACCAGGGCCATTATCACGGATCTGAATTTGTGGGCCTGACTGAATAATCTCAATCCGCGCACCTTGGCCAGAATACTTCATCGCATTATCGACAAGATTATATAAGGCTTGGAATAATAAGTATTTGTCCCCAAAAACCTTATGATCTGTCAGTAGCGATAAACTCAAGGTTTGCTCGTTAGATTCAGCCACAGCATCGGCCATATCCAATAAGTCAGTACACAGTTGCGCTAGGCTTAGCTCCTGCAAATCGAGTGTCTGCTGACCTTCTTCGATACGCGTGAGCGATAACATGGCATCAAACGTCGCTAAACAATGATCGAGCTCCTCGGTCAAAATGGCGCAACCTTCGCTAATCTCATTGCTCGGCTTACTCGCCAACTCTTCAATACCAATACGGATATGTGACAGTGGAGTACGTAAATCATGGGCAATATTATCGGTCGCACCACGCACTGCCATCAGGTTATTTTCGAGAATATCCAGCACATTATTAAACTGCAGCGCCAACATATCGAACTCATCCTGACGCCAACTCAAGGGTAAGCGGGTATCATAATGACCGCGTTCAATCTGTTCACTCAAGCGGTTGTATTGCACTAATCGACGTAAAATCGCCTTAGAAAACAGATAGCCGAGCGCTAAAGTCAACACTACGGTAAGCATGACAGCCGTCGCGGCGGCACTGATAAACTTATCAATTAACGTCGCTAAGTTATCAGTACGGGTCGCAATCAACACAGGGCCGTAGCGGGTCATCACTAGGCCGCCAGTAAGAATATGCAGCTTATCCGGGCCACCGGTTAAGATAGGAAAATCCCGCGTTTGCGGCAGCATGGGCATGCCTTCGGGCATAAAGCTCAAGGCACCGACCATATCGTAGCTATTACGCCAAGCGATCAGGGCCGTTTGTGGATCGGCGGCGCGGATTTGAGCGGCAAAACTACGGCGATCAACCGTTAGGGCAAGTTGCTGATAACGTTGGGTCTCTGACTCTAAATATTGAGTCACTTGATACTGCTGCTCAATAATCAACTGTCGATAAAGGGCAAATAGCAACGCCCCGATGATCACTATCACTAAGGTCGAAAAAACGATTGTGATGCGCCAGGCGCTGCTTTGGTAAGGCTTAATGCCTTTGTCGTAAGCGATAACCCGCTCCCCTCACGGTTTCGATAAGCTCGCCATGGCCTAACTCTTCAAATTTACGGCGTAATTTTGCGATATGCACATCGATGACGTTCGTGCGCGGATCGAAGTGATAATCCCACACTGCTTCGAACAATAAGGTGCGGCTAATAACTTGATTAGCATGTTCCATCAGATACTTAAGTAACTGGAACTCTTTTGGCTGTAGCATCAACTCCTGCCCGTCTAAAGTGACATTACGGGTCAGTAACTCCATCTTCAAACCACCAACAACGAGATCAGTGGTCACAGGCACAGATTGCCCACGGTGCATCAGTTTTTCAGCGCGGACTAATAACTCGGAGAAAGCAAACGGCTTAGTCATATAGTCGTCACCACCTGCCCGCAAGCCTTTTACTCGCTCATCAACGTGCGCTAAAGCGGATAAAATCAGCACTGGTGTTTGATTACCCGTTGCCCTTAAGGCGGCCAGCAATTTTAAGCCATCGAGCTGAGGTAACATGCGGTCAAGGATCACGAGATCGTACTGACTACTCGTCGCGAGTGACAGACCTTGGTGGCCATCGCTCGCCGTTTCGATATTGTGGCCCTGCTCAAGAAATCCTTTGACGATGTAATCAATCGTCGTCGCATCATCTTCAACTAAAAGTATTTTCATCTGTATGTTGCGCTCCTCAATCTTAAGCACTCGTGTGAGCACTCGATTGACTTAGATATTTCAATCCCACTTAAGTAAAGGTAACGGTCGTAAATTTTCGACATCAAAGGCCAACTTAAACTTACCCGTATCGTCTAGCAGCTTAAGTTCTAAGTAACTGATACCTAAGTCGTGGTCTAATTTTGCTTCGGTTAAGAAGGCTTTATGATCTTTAGTGGCCTTAATGATTAGACCTGAAAAGGTTTGATCTTTTGCCGCGATCATACGCGTTGCCTCAACCTCACCCAGATCATCGGCGCTTACTTTACTCGCCTTTTGTTTCAGTAACTTACCATCACGGGCACGATATTCAAACCGCGTTATAGAGTTTGCTAAAGGATTAATCAACTCAAATTGATAGACTAATTCACCCTCTTGCTCTTCCATATGAAATTCGGCAATCACACCGGAGAACCCTTTTTCAATCTGCTGCATAACGCTCAACGGCGGTACATAGTCTCCACCCGCAAACATCGAATACATGCTCTGAGCCGCCGTTGCGACACCAGATACCAACATGAATCCTAGCAACCATAGTCTCATGGCCCCTCCATTTAAATCAGCTAAGTTTGTATCTTATGAGACAATCAGTTAGAAGTCGATGGACCTATTGCGCCTGTATACAATTCCAAGCTAATCCCTCACAATTTACCACTGGATATCGAATCACACTGTGTCAGCGTTAACTCTGGTTCGGCCATCAATTGATCTGAAATCCAACGTCAACAGCACCTACATCGCTGATAAGCCAAACACTAAATCATTTTGTGGCTAATGTGTTAAGTCTACCTAATACCAGCTTAAACACCGATGGAAACAAGATTAAGCTTTGATCATCTGAGGATTTTTAAACATGACATTTTCAGTGATAACCCTCAATTTCGCCATTTAGAATCAAGAGGATTGAATTTTAGCGGGTATTTTAGTCTATCTGTGTCATTACAAAGTGGAATTGGCAAATAAATCTCCCTCGACTAAAGTCAGATAACTTAGCGTCAGGTAACGGTATTTTTAAATCGGAGCGAAAATGAAACCAGTCATACGATGGATAAGCTTAAGCTTGTTATTAATAGCAGCATTAAGCGCTTATGCCTATGGCAGCGCCACCAGTGCATTGGTGTTCATCATCTTAGGCATGCTATTGGAAGGGACATTTTGGATTGGATTACTCGGTAAGCGAAAAACGAAATAAACAGCCTCAGTTAATTTGCAGCTAGTGCGTGATTCGTCCTAACTATCCCAGTGTGAAATCGGCGCAGGCATAGCATGGGCATACCCCTGTTGATAATCGCATCCCAATAAGGTTGCCACATCAATGTGCGTCAAAGTCTCCACACCTTCACAAACAACCTGCATTCCTAATCGCTGTAAATACTCAACTAAGCTCGTCAACATACGCATTGAATGTGAAGAGCGACAAGCTTGCAGCAAAAGGGAACGGTCTAACTTGATGACATCATAGGGCAATACCATCATACGTAAGAAATTACATTCTTGGGTGCCAAAATCATCCAGTACGATGCTGGCTCCTCGTGCCCGTAACATTTCAATCAATTCATGCTGTTTATCGTCTAATAAAGTGTGTTCTAACACTTCAAACCAAATTTTGATGCACAGCACTTTTGCTTGAAGTAACAGCATTTGTAATAAATTTTGATAAGTCACACTATATGGCATGGGATTTAAATTAATGGACAGTATGCCAACGCCTTGATCGGCTAATCGAGGTAAGTCTTTGATAATCGACCTCAACATCCATATATCAATATGCAAAGAAGCATTTTTATCTAACAATAAAAAATCAATACCTGTATATGCATGACACTTGGCATCCCAACGGCGTGCAAGTGCTTCATATCCTATAACGGTTTTATCAACCCCGATAATAGGCTGATAAAAAGGCATAACCACATCAGACATAATGCAGCTTGCAATATCTTCACTCACTTTTTTACGCTTAACTGACAGCATAGATACCTACAGAATATTAATATATCTGACTTATTTTTAACTAAATTGGCACTCGCTTCTATCAGATAAATCCTAAAAACAAAAAATCACTGCACTTTAATTATAGGACTATTCCTATTAACGCATAAAAATCACCCATATAAAATACAGCTAAAATGTTTTTCCAATCTAACAGCAACATCAACCAAAAATGAAATCAAGGCAACTCAATACAAGGTAACTCAATAATAATGCGATTATATTTAGCGCTTTTTGGTATTATTTTTTATAGCTCTCAAGTTTATGCTGCGGCAGAAATAAGCATAGGCACCTTATTTGACTATATGCCTAGCAATAAAACCACTTATTTGAAAAAAATAATGAACATGGGCGATTCAACTGCATTTATTAAAATATCGATTAACGAAATAAAATATGATGAAAATGGCCTGCCCTATGAAGTACCTGAACAAGAGACAGAAAACCGCGCCTTGATAGCTAGCCCGTCTCGCTTAATTATTCCAGCCAAGGGAGTACAAGCAACGAGATTGTTATTCTTAGATAAAAAAGACACAGAACGTTACTTTAGAGTTCGCTTTGTACCAGTGCAGCCAAAAAACAATGATGGATTTGATGAGCAAAAAACTGAACAAACGCATGAAGAACTCACTGCCGGAATACAAATACTAACAGGTTATGGGGCATTTTTATTTATCACCCCAGAAGAACCTAAATACTCGACTGAAATAACGGAAGACACAAATAACGCAGAAATAAAAAATAACGGGAATACAACTATTATTTTAGATTTTTTTGAATCATGTAACAAAAAAACCAAAGAGTGTTCCACAGCGACCAAATTGCACATCTTACCCGGTTCAAAAAAACAACTGGTAAAAAATAGTAACGAAAGCTATCACTTTCAATTGATTGAAGGTGATAAAACCAAAAGCATAGTTATTGGTAACTAATGCATCCCTAAAAGGAGACTGTAATGAAAATATGGAAGGCGGCCCCAATAACCTTATTAGTGGCCATGAACTCATTTGCGGCTGAAAAGATTGAACATCAAGTCACTGTGATTGCACAAATTCCGTCAGAGAACTTTTTTGTGCAACCAACAGGCAATGATAACTGGATCAACAGCCAGCAAAAGTTAGCATATAACGTCCATACAAAAAAGCTAGATCAATTAAATAAGCAACTAGAAGTGAAAAGTACCATTGGTGCTATTACGGGTTACTTATCAAACCCAGCCATTATCGCCAGTGGCAATGATAATATTGCACTAACAGTTAAAGTGGGCGGTATTGAACTGAAGACATCTGCGACAGAATTAGTCGATGTCGACAATGCTAAAACGGGTAAAACCCTTGCACTAGAGATCATTCCAACTGTCCCAGCAAGCGGCTATGTCGCAGGTAACTACCAAGGTATGGTCAATATGATTTTCGAATCTGAAACACCACCTAAAAAACCATAGAGATTTATTAAGTTAAATTTCAAAAAAGCTCCCGCAAAGGGAGCTTTATTAATTTTCAAGTTAACGACTCATGCTTTTCATTTTTTCGATATGAGGCAGCACACTTGTCATCTTTGATCCTGACGATTCTGATCGCAACGCTAATCTTTAGCTCTTGCTCTTTAGCTAATAATACGCCATCAGACTCACTCAAGCTGCTAAAGCAATATCAAGACTTGCCTGATGGATTTTATGAGCATTTTTTTAATGCCCCATTAACAGTAAGAATCACCATCGATAATAAATTGCTTGGCGAAGGTGAAATAGTGTTAGGACTCGATACCAGTGTGCAACTATTAAAACTCGTTGACGTGAGCGAAAGCGATCTTGACGAACGTCAGCAACAATTATGGATAGCGCAATTAAACCAAAAACATAAGTTGGGTTTGTGCTCAAAAGGCTGTCAGGGCGGCATATTAGCGATTGAATATAATTTGGAGAACTCTCAATTATCTATTTTAACGGCCAATATCGAAAAGCAGCCATCAAACTCACACTACTATGCCTTGCCTGAACAGGGAAGCTACGGCGCGCTATTTCGACAACAACTCAATTGGAGTCAATCCAATGAGAGCGATTACGCAGGCCGTTATAATTTGCAAGCCCAAGCAAGTTTAGGCCAGTGGACCACACTACTTGAAGGTGAAGTCACTCAAAATAATGAAGAGACACTCAACTCGACTATTCAACAGTTGTATACAGAACGTCAAAACGAAGGACACTTCTATCGACTCGGGTATTTCTCCCCTTATGCCCAAGGTTTAGTTCGTCAGCCCATCATTTATAGCGGCAGCTCACAAGCTGTGATGGGGGTGATGTTGGGTGACTCTAATCAGTTATTGGTCGATCAAGCCTATGCCAGTGCAACACCCATTTATGTCACTCCGAATCGTGCAGGTGTGGTAGAAATCTACCAAAATGGACAATTGATCAACTCACAACAGATTAACGCAGGCTTACAAGCCATTGATACTAAAGTATTACCATCTGGCATATATGAAGTTGAAATTCGGATTCTAGAAGATGGCCAAGTCACTGAACGTCGTCGAGAAATCATTAACAAACCCATTCAATGGCAAAACACTGAAGAACCCTTTCGGGTGAACTTGTTTGCTGGAGAAAAGTTACAAGACATAACGAATTGGGATGATGAAAGCAGACGCGGACTCAGCACGGGGGTACTCGCAAACTACTTATTAACACCGGCGATCATCCTTGGCGCCGCGGCTCAATTTATGGATAAAGGCTGGCACTACAGCGTTTCGGCCGATTGGGACTGGAACCAACAACTGCGCTTTTTTGGTAATTGGGTGATGAATGAACAACAGGGCAGCGATTTTGATTTGCAAGCAGTTTATAGCTACAGGCAAGGTAGTTTTGTACTCAGCCATCAGCAACAACTCAGCCAATCGCAAAGCAGTGATATTACGAACTCTAATCCTCAAAAGTCGAGTGTATCGCTGCAACATAACTTAGGCGGAGGTCACTCTGTTTCGGCCTATTTGTCACATCAATCTGAGCAAGGTCAAGGAATTGATTTAGGTTGGCAGTACAGCGGCAAACTCTGGGGACGCCAAATGAGTTGGAGTTTAAATGCGTTCGATCGTCCCGGCAGTATTAACACCTTAGGTCAGCGCGACCAAGGCGGAGCACTTTATTTCAGTATGAACTTAGGCGATCAAACACGCCGAATCGGTGGTGGCTTAGGCAGCAGAACTTCACGTTCTGGCGGGCAAGAACAGCATGCCTATGTTGATTACCAACAACAATTAGACTGGCGTGGTATTGAAACCATAGGGATGGGACTAAACACGGATAGCTATGGCGTTGGTGCAACCGTCAATAGCCGCTTTCATAACGACATAATCAGCGGCGATGCCTATGCACAGTCATCCTCCTATAACAGTGGCATCACAGGCGGCATAAACCTCGATAGTATGCTTGCTGTAGGACAACAGGGTGAGCTCAGTCTCTCTGGTCAGAGCCAAAACTACGATGCAGGCATGATAATCGATGTGATGGCAGACAGCCCTGACATCATTTTACTGGCAGAAGATGAGCATGGTGGCAGTGTTACCTTAAAACCCGGACGCAATTTAGTACCAGTAACAGCCTATCGCAATGGTAGCGTACAACTCGCCTTAGAGGATTACGACGATACCCCCTCGGTTATCCAACCGAGCGTATTGCACTACCACCTCAATAAGGGAGGCGTCAGTTACCAGCAAATCAAAGTCATGAAGACTGTTACTGTGATTGGCCGCTTAGTGAATCAGCAGGGATTACCACTTAAAGGCGCGCTTATCGCCAACCATGCGGGGCGCAGCTTGAGTGAGGCCGATGGCTTTTTTGCCGTTGAAATGAGTGAACGCCACCCAAGCCTGCAAGTGGAGTATCAAGGTATACAAGAGTGCAACCTTGAACTCGATTTACACCGTGTTAAACGTGAACAGAACCTGTTGCTATTAGGCAATATCACTTGCAACACCCAAGCATGGGCACAGCAAACATTAACAGAGAGCCTAGCCAAGTGAACTATCGTTACACTTTATATATTTTAATGGGATATCTATTACTTAACCCATTAACACAAGCCGCCACCATTCAGGTTACTGCTGAATATAAACCTGCGCCCTATGATATTAATGGTAGTAAGTTTATTAATACCACCCCTTGCTCAGTATCAACAAACAGCTCAGGTCCTGAATTTTGGTGTAATGGCACAGCATCTTTAGACAAAGAACAAGCAATAAAAGTAGAGACTAAAATATTAGAAAAATTAATAAAGAATGATCAAAAACTCGAACATGCTATTACCTATCAGAAGTTTTCTGGTGAAAAAACAGTAGAGCTAATAAAAAAAGGGAGCAGCACAACACATAAAATGAAGTTCAAACTAACACAAATTGGGGCATCTCAAACTCCGAATGCAGTTAAAGAAGCTGGAAATACAGGATCATATTGGTTGAATAGCGTTCAAGGCGATTGCAATCTTAGATTGGAAATATGGGCAAGCATTGGTATTTTAGATTATTTTTATGATATAAAAAATGCTAACCAACAGTCTGGAGGCATTTGTTACAACAATAAATTTAACCCGGAATTCACATCATCAAAGAATATCACCCTTCAAAGGATTTATATTGGTTATAAACTGCAACCTCCCGATCCTTTAAAAATGGAAAATGGCACTTATAAGGGCAGCTTAACCTTGAGCCTTGGACGCAATAAAGATCTCGACTTTGGTGATGCAACCTATTCAGACTCAAACGTAACCATAGAATTTACCTTAAGGGTCACGCATCAACTTAAGGTTGAGTTCCCTGCTGGTAGCAATAAAGTGATCTTGCAACCACCCAAAGGTTGGGCACCATGGATTAACAGCGGTAAAACACCCACCAACTTGAAAGCTGAATTGCCGTTTAAGCTTTGGTTTAGCGCACCATTTGATGTTTCATTGAGTTATTGCCAATATCAAAACAATGGCCAGTGCCAACTTAAAAACATTAAAAACAGTCACAAAACAAATATAGAAATCAGTTATATAAATGGTATAGGAAAATCAGTGCCGCTATCGACATCAAAGTACCATTTTACAAATACAGATGGGGAATATATCAATGTTGCAAGAAAGCTATTGTTTGAAATTAACAAAACCAACTTAACTGAAATGATGAAATATCCAGGAAGCACTTACCAAGGGGATGTAACTATTATGTTCGAGGCTGAAATCCCTCCATTTTAACATTAAAATAATCCCTGTTGCTGTGCATAATGAAACAATTCACTGTCACTTTTTAAACCGAGTTTTTGCATCGCATTGGTTTTTTGGGTACTTATGGTTTTTACACTGCGGTGTAAATAGCTGGCAACTTGAGTCACTGACATGCCGTTTGCCAGTAAACGTACCACTTCTATTTCTTTCAGTGAAAGTTCAACTGGGATGGTATATTGATTAATACCTTGTTCATTTAATAATTCACGGACAGTTTCGCCAATGTAAACAGAACCTAATAATACTTTTTTAACTGTTTTCTCTAATTCGGCAATGACTGATTTTTTTAATAATAAGCCTTGTATTCCAATCTGTAACAGCGCTTGTAATACACCTAAATTATGTACTTGGGTCAATACTATTATGGGTAAATTTGGATATTTTCGTCTTAGCTGTTTAATCATGGCCATACCATCGACATTGTCATCATTAGGCATACTAAAGTCTGTGATCAATAAGTCACATTCATGTTGTTCTAATGTACGCCATAATTCGGAAACATTATTTGCTTCAGCAACAATGTCACAACTTGGCTGCATTTCAGCCATCAAACTACGCACGCCAGTGAGTATAATAGGGTGATCGTCGGCAAGGATGATCTTAAAAGCCATATATAACTCCTCGTGATAATGTGAACTTATGGATGCCTTATCTATACTACTTGGCATCGGTGTTTTTTTCGAGACTTAATACACTTTGGTCATAGAGATGAGTGCTACTCAAAAAATGCGTTACCAACTTCTTTGCATCTTCAGTTGCTTATCCCTGCTATGCATGACTTTTATCACACATGCCGAACAGCCCAAAACCACAACAATTAGAGTAGGCGTACTCGCCAATGGCTGGGGACCTTTTCAACAAATTAATGACCAGATAACAACGGGATTTAGTGTCGAACTCATACAACTACTCGCCAAAAATCTTAATTACCAAATTGACTGGAAGGTTTATCCCAATTGGATGAGCCTCTATTCTGCTGGCTGCAATGGGGAAGTCGATGTCTTGCTTGACGCTTTTCGTACTGTTGAACGTACTCAATGCCTTATGTTTAGCCGCTCATACTACACCTCCCCTACTGTTGTCGTTATTCGTTACGACAGCCGATTTTTTCGCGATGTGAGTGAATTTGGCCAAGCTCGGATCGCCGTTGAAAAAGGATTCTCGACTGAGAAATTAGTCAAACTGCATTATCCAACCGTAACAGAAGTAACATTTTCTAATACAGAACAAGCACTTTCCTCCGTCATTGATAAAACGACCGATGCCTATATCGGTAATCTTCATGTTGCTAACCAATACATTAGTGCACACCCTGAACTTCTTATCGTTGCCCAAGCCCCCCTGATGATGGAAAACTTACATTTAGGGATCACGAAGAACAATAGCCTGCTTGTAACACAACTCGATAACGCCTTAATGGCTCTGAGTGTAGAAGAGCGCAATGCTCTCGAAGTGACTTGGCTGGGTATGGGTGATCTTCATTTTTTAGGCCACAGTAATTTTCTACTTAGACCCAATGAACGCGAATGGCTGGCAGGTTTACCTTCACTCAGAGTCGGATTTGTAAGTCATTGGATGCCATTCTCTTCGGTTAACAATAAAGGCATCTTGGTTGGTTTACTTGCTGATTATCTTGAGCAATTTAGAGAAAAACTAGGGCTAGATTATGCGGCACAAAAAACCAGAACGTGGGATGAAATCCAAAGCGCACTCGTTAACCATGAGATTGATCTCGCCATTATTCCAACGCGATTAAAAGCACGATATCCAAACTGGCACATGAGCGAAGTGTTTACGTCTTTCCCTATTGTTATAGCCACTGCCCGCAACAGTCCGCGAATAGCGGGGCTGTCAGAACTGAACTTTCAACGTGTGGTCATCACAGATAATCTACTGCTGCCAAGCATTAAAAAAGCCTACCCGAATATCGATGTTGTAGTTTCAGCCAATCCCGACGAGGGCCTGACCTTAGTCGCAAAGGGCAAAGCAGCGGCTTACATAGGTAATTTGGCCGTTGTGACCATGCTTATCGACGACAAATTTGACGATGAATTACGAGTAGCGGCACCAACGCCTTATAAAGATGAACTCGCGGTTGCCGTTCGTGAACCTTATTGGCCACTTATCCCATTAATTAACCGTGTTTTCTCCAGTATGAGTGAGAAAGAAAAACAGCAGATCCGCAATACTTGGCTAGCCGTAAATTACAGCGAAGGCATCTCTTGGCACACCTTACTCAAAACACTACTGCCGATTGCGATAGGGTTACTACTTTTCATTGGCGGCTTAACCATAGCCTATTTAAAACTCAGGCAAGAAATCAATAAACGGCGCATCGTCGAAAATGCTCTAGCCATCGCAAAAGAAAACGCCGAGCAAGCCACTAAAAGAAAAGCTGAATTTCTCGCAGCCATGAGCCATGAGATCCGCACGCCCATGAATGGACTCGTGGGTATGGCAGAGCAACTCAGCTTTACCCCTCTTGGCATAGAACAAAAACAAATGGTGCAAATCATTAGTAATGGCGCGGAAGAAATCCTCCAAATCATTAATAATATTCTCGATTTTTCTAAAATAGACATGGGAAAAATGCGTCTAGAATCGACACCAATACTATTGCGTGAAGTTCTCGATAGTACGCTTAATATGGTCATGAATGATTTACGCACTAAAGGCTTAAGCCTCTACTTACACGTTGACCAAGGCGTAGCAGCACGGGTAACAGGAGACAGTCTTCGCATAAAGCAAATCCTATTCAACTGGGTAAATAACGCCATTAAATTCACTGAACGCGGGTTTATTGAAGTCTCAGTCAAGCTTGAAGCCGAACAAGAAGGTCAACAATTACTACTCATTGGCGTACAAGATACGGGTATCGGCATGAACACTGAGACTCAAGCGCGAATATTCAATATTTTTGAGCAAGCTGACGTCTCGACAACACGTAGCTATGGTGGTGCAGGTTTGGGCCTTGCCATTAGCCATACACTCGCCGAAATGATGGGCGGCGACATCATCCTGAATAGCGCCCCTCATTTAGGCACATTTATTGGTTTACGCATTCGCTTACCTGTGGTGGCTCAGAATGAATTTGATGAGCAATTACAGGGATTAAAAGCATATATCGCCATCGGCGATATAAAACTACGTCACACTTTATCTTGGCATTTAGCTTCATTAGGCATTGTATTAACAGAGAATAAAGCCAATGCAGACCTGTTGTTTACTGATAATGCTTCGGATGATCGGCAACACATACTCTGCACTCACTTTAATGAAGCACTGGGTTATAGATATCAAAATGAGCAATGTTTATTGAATGCAAATCCCTTAACATCGCAAGCTGTGAAGGATGTTTGTTACATCAACATGGGGTGGATTGATACTATCGTCTCAACCCCGCAAAGGGATATTCAATTTAAGTTTAACTGGCCAGAATGCAAAATATTATTAGTTGAAGATCATCAACTTAATCAGATATTGGTGCAGCGACAGCTGAAACAGTTACGCCTAACATGTGATATTGCAGATAACGGTGCCCAAGCGCTCGCCCTCATGCAAAAGACTCAATATGACTTAGTGTTATGCGATTGCCGCATGCCAGTGATGGATGGCTACACTTTTTGCCAACAAGTGAGATCGCAGGAAATCGAGGGGCAACATATTCCCATCATCGCACTCACGGCCAACGTGCTAAATGAGCAAAAACAAAAGTGCATGGCAGTTGGGATGGATGACTTACTGGCAAAACCACTGCACTTAGATGAGTTGTATGAAATGCTTTTGAAATGGCTACCCTCTGCAAAACCAGCACTTATCGATATAAAAATTTTAGAGGATGCCTTTGGTCGGGAAGAGACATTAAGCAAAATGCTATTAATGTTTAAAACTGAGCTCGAAATCTCACTTCAGGATATTCAACTTAAAGCACCTCAACTTGCGGATAAGATCCATAGATGTGCGGGAACTATCAGTATGTTAGGGCTCACATCAATAGCAGAGCACGCTTGGATACTCGAAGAAAAAATGAGGCAACAGGGAAATAATAATGCTGAAGCGGAATTAGCTCAATTTCAAACAACAATAGCCCAATTGATAAGTGAGCTAGACACGATAATGCGAAATCGCACCTAATATGGTGGCAGGTTTACTCAAAGTTATCATGGTGGACTAAGGGCTAAGCTATTCCAAAATATGAATTTGTTCGGATTTGAGTGCCACCGTAGTTTGCATCCCCTTAGTAAGAGCAAGCTTTTGGGCAAAATGCAGCGAGACTTCAGTGTTAAGTTGTAATGAGGTGCCAGTGACGTAGCAGATGAGCCGAACGGATTCGCCCATCACCAACATAGCGTCGATCGTGACATCTAATTTATTAAAACTGCGGCATAAACGCCCTTTGGATATCGAATTAAAACGAATACCTTGATTGGGGATAACCCAACGGACTCGACTTCCCACAGGGCGATCTTTGCCATAGTCGCAGGCAATAAGCTGCTCGCCAAATTTAAGCCAAGTGAGATTTTTAGTGCAGTCTTGAAATACCACTTCACCATCAAAAATATTTCTTAGCCCCATCTGCCTAGCCACAGCTTCATTTCGTGGTCGCGACAATACCTCGAAAGGTGCACCTTGCTGTAGCATCTTGCCTTGGCTGATCAAAATCATCGAATCAGCCAGCAGTAAGGCTTCATTTAAGTCGTGGGTGACCATAATCACTGGGCAGAGTAACAGCTCTTTGAGGCGCGCAAGCTCAAGGTATAATCGCTCACGGGTTTCCCTGTCCACCGCAGAAAAAGGCTCATCCAGCAACAAAACCGACGGTTCACGGGCAAGCGCTCTGGCAAGCGCAACGCGCTGGCGCTGGCCGCCCGATAAATGCGCCGGTAATCTATCGGGTAATCCCTGTAGATTGACCCGTTCGAGCCAATCTTTCGCGCGCGGTATGCGCTCCGATTTGGGGATATGGTCAAGTCCAGCGACTACGTTTTCTAAGGCAGTGAGATTCGGAAATAAGCCAAAATGCTGCGGCATATAACCGATATGGCGTTGCTGCGGGCTTAAGGCGATACGCGCTTTATCATCAAACCAAGGCCGATCGCCAAAGTGGATTTGTCCCGTATCGGGATGATTTAACCCAGCGATCATCCGTAGCAGCGTGGTTTTTCCACCGCCAGACGGCCCTACCACAGCAAGTACTTCACCCGCTTTACAGCGAAAATCGGCGTTGAGTTTAATGTGTTTATGATTTTGGATCTGACACTGCAGATCAGCGATGATTTGCGCCACGCTGACCTCCTAAACGCCGCGATAGACTGGTTGTTAGTGCTAACGCCGTCACGGCAAACAGCAATAAGACTAATGACATAGTGCCAGCGGCATTAAAATCGAATGATTGCACACTGTCATAAATTGCAATCGAAATCGTCTTAGTCTCGCCAGCAATATTACCTCCCATCATCAGCACAACGCCAAACTCCCCAAGCACATGGGAGAAGCACAGAACTAATGCCGTTAGCACACCCGGCCACACCATAGGCAATTCAATTTTAAGTAGAATTTTAAGTCGACTCATACCGCAACAAGCCGCTGCGTCGCGAACATCATTAGGTACAGTTTCAAAGGCGCGTTGTATCGGCTGCACTGCGAAGGGAATATTGACTAAAACGGAGGCGATAACCAGACCAGAAAAGTGAAACACGAGTTGCTGACCCATGACTTGCTCAATCCATTGTCCGAGCCAACTTTGACTGCCAAGCCCCACCAGCAAGTAATAACCAATCACAGTCGGCGGTAATACTAAGGGCACCATGATCAGCGCCTCGACCCAAGATTTGCCGACAAATTGACGATAGGCTAATGCTCGTCCAGCCAAAATAGCTAAAGGAATCAACACTAAAACTGTGATGCCACTCAGCTTGACCGATAACCAAAGTGCCTGCCAATCCATCATGGTTGCTCTGGCAATGCAAAACCATAATCGGCCAAAACACGACGAGCACTATCAGCTCTTAAATAATCGTAAAAATGCTGAGCTGTTTCACCCGCCTTGGCCATTAATGCCATACGCTGAAACAGTGGACTATGCATTTTTGCTGGCACTATGGCGTAATCACTATGTTTGGCAAAAGTAGGAGACATAGCTAAAGAGAGCGCAATAATCCCGCCCTGGGTTGAACCACTAATCGCAAACTGCCCTGCTTGGGACACATTTTCCCCAAGGATCAATTTAGGTTGAATCGCATCCCACAACTGCACAAACTGCAATGCTTCTTTGGCCTTTTCGCCATAGGGAGCGTGATCAGGATTAGCAATAGCAAAACGGGTAATTTTTCCTGCAGCGAGTGCTTCGGCTAGCCCCTTAAGTTCAGGATCAACGGACAAACGACCTGTTTTAGGTACAACAATAGCGAGTTGCCCTTGGGCATAAAGCACGCCAGCATCGCGGGCAACGCCAGCACTATGCAATTGCTGAATATATTTTTCATCCGCAGATAAAAATAATTCATAGGGCGCACCATTTTGGATTTGAGTAGCAAAATTGCCCGATGACCCATAGGATATTTTTACTTTTAGCCCAGTTTCATTGGTAAATTTTTGGCTAATATCATCGAGGGCAAAACGTAAATCAGAGGCAGCGGCAATTGCGGGAATCGCTGTATTATCCGCCGCGCGACTCGTCGATGGCACGACCGCCAAGCACCAGAGTAATGCAAAAACACAGGTATGAAAGAAACGGGTCAAACTCTGCATTGGGTCACCTTAGTGCAATATTCGCGCGGGTCTTAAACTGGCAAGCTGCGTTGCGACTACGAGTATCTCTGTCACGCGACTAGTCTTTGTGTTGCCATAGCTTAGCCGCTTGTTCATCGGCATCTTTCGCTTCAACCCAACTTTTACCTTGCTCGCCCGCTTCTAATTTCCAGAATGGCGCTTTGGTTTTTAAAAAGTCGATTAAGAATTCACAAGCAGCAAAAGCGGCCTTGCGATGGGCGCTGGTTACGCCGATAAACACAATCTGCTCACCCAGAGCCATAGTACCGACACGGTGAATAACCGTCACTTTATTGAGCGGCCAGCGGCTACGCGCCTCGGCAACGATTTGTTCTAACACGGCTTCGGTCATACCCGGATAGTGCTCTAAGGTTAAATCTGTCACCACGGCACCATCGTTAAAATCACGCACTTTGCCGACAAAAGTGACTACGGCACCATCGCTATCATCTTGAGCTAGCTGGCGATATTCGTCAGAAACACTAAAATCGACCTCTTGCACTCGAACTGCAGGTAATAAACGCATATTAACCTCCTGTAACCGGTGGGAAAAAGGCGACTTCATCACCATCGTTTACAGGTGTATCCCATTGGCTAATGGTCTGATTTACCGCCACCAGCAATTTGTCAGAGGTTAATACTTTAGCCCATTTGTCGTCGGTTGCCGCCAGCGTTGCCCGTAATGCTTCGGCAGTTTGTGTCTGCTCGCTCGCCTCTAGGCTTAATTTAGCTGTGCCCAACAATTCTCGAACTTGAGCAAAAAACAACACGTTAATCATAGTCTTCTCTCGTTTTTGATCTGCTAAACCTTAAAATGTCCCGACTTGCCGCCACGCTTTTCCAACAGACGGACTTGGGAGATCACCATATCTTTTTGCACGGCCTTGCACATGTCATAGATAGTTAACGCCGCCACTGAAGCTGCTGTTAACGCTTCCATCTCTACGCCCGTTTTGCCGGATAACTTGCACAGGCTAGTAATACGCACGCGGTTATGTTCAGGTTGTGCCTCTAAATCGACTTCAACTTTCGTTAGCATCAGCGGATGGCAGAGAGGGATAAGATCTGAGGTTTTTTTCGCAGCTTGAATGCCCGCAATACGCGCGGTCGCAAACACATCACCCTTGTGGTGGCTACCACTCATGATCATCTCGAGTGTCGTGCTCGCCATCTCGATAAAAGCTTCTGCACGGGCTTCGCGCTCGGTAACGGCTTTTTCAGTTACATCGACCATATGGGCATTGCCATCGGCATTAATATGAGTAAATACATTGCTCATTGGAGCGATCCTTTAATTGAGGTCAAAACAGGGTACAAGGGAAATTGAGCTTATACTCGCGCTAAATTGGCTATGGCAACAGACCTAAAATCAGGTCTAGCCGCCAATAGAGGCAAGATGCTGAGTGACACCTGTGATGCCTTGATGCAAGTAATGGGTTTCTTTCTTCTGGGCTAATTGACCGTGCAGACGCTCAATTAATTCCGCTTGCTGGTTAGAATGCTGTAGCAGATCACGTAAATCGACACCGGATTCCGTAAAGAGGCACAAGTGCAATTTACCCTTAGCAGATACCCGTAAACGGTTACAGGTAGCACAAAAATTATTGGCATAGGGCATGATCAAGCCGATACGGCCCTGATAATCGCTGCGGCTGAAATTTTGGGCTGGACCATCGGAGGCACTTGGCGTATCTAATTGCCAGCCATCTGCCAGTAACTGTGCTTTGATGTCGGCGCCCGCTAGGTGATGGGCTTCAAAATACTCACGACCAAGACCCGTTTCCATCAGCTCGATAAAACGCAGGTCGATTGGCGTGTGTTTAATCCAGTGTAAAAAACGTGGCAAATCTTTATCGTTTAAGCCTTTAAGCAGTACGGCGTTGATTTTTACTCGCTCGAAACCTGCTGACAAGGCGGCATCAATCCCCCGCATCACTTCATCAAACTTATTTTCGCCGGTGATCTGGTAAAACATTTTGGGATCTAAACTATCCACGGACACATTGATACGACGTAAGCCAGCATCGAACCATTCTTTGGCATGCTTTTCGAGTCGATATCCATTAGTGGTCGTCGCAATAGTATGAATGCGCGGGTTATCAGCGACGACACGAATGATGTCGGTAAAGTCTTTACGCAGGGTAGGTTCACCGCCTGTAATGCGGATTTTTTGGGTGCCGACTTGGCTAAATGCGGAGACTAAGTTTTCTATCTCATTGAGAGATAAGAATTTTGGTTTACCTTCAGGATGATAACCATCAGGGAGGCAGTAACTGCATTTGAAGTTACAAACGTCAGTGACTGACATCCGTAAATAGTGAAATTTTCGACCAAAGCTGTCTTGTAATTGAGACATGATCACCTTTCCAAGTGTGGGAGGTGAGAGCATTTCTTATCCCACCCCGGTGGCATTATTACCACGGCTACACCTCCATATCTTTCGACTTAGGCAGGCAAGCTCGGAGAACCGTCGTCGGTGATTATAGGCCGAAAGTACTCACTAGCTATACCCCTAAACAGGTATTTATTAACCTAGATCACGCTAGCGTGAATAATCTGTGACAGTCCTCACCTAAAGATTTGTATTGAATTAGACTAAACAGCAGCGTAATCCACTGTGACCTTATCTTATTTTCAGGTAAGGTGGTGCAAGCAATAAAACGCCCGTTTACAAACTACAACACTCGATAAAAATCGGGGAAACGTGAAGGAAGAGGTGAACTGATGGAACGCGAATCAATGGAATTCGATGTTGTTATCGTCGGTGCTGGTCCAGCTGGCTTGGCCACGGCATGTCGATTAATGCAAATATCACAGGATTCAGGTAAAGAAATTACCGTCTGTGTGGTAGAAAAAGGCTCAGAAGTGGGCGCGCATATTCTGTCAGGCGCAGTGTTCGAGACAAAAGTGCTAGACGAGCTATTCAGCGACTGGCGCGAAAAAGATGCCCCAATAAAAACCGCTGTCACCCACGACGAAATCTACCTACTCAGCTCAGCCACCGACGGCAGAGTCATGCCTAATGCTTTTGTGCCAAAAACCATGCACAACGACGGCAATTTTATTATCAGCGTCGGTAATCTGTCCCGCTGGCTTGCCAATCGCGCAGAAGAACTCGGTGTCGAAATATTCCCCGGCTTTGCCGCCAGTGAACTGCTATTTAACGCCGATAACAGCGTTAAAGGTATTTTGATTGGTGATATGGGAGTGGGTGCCGATGGCGAACCCAAAGACAGCTTTATGCCAGGCATGGAGTTGCACGCTAAATATACCGTTTTCTCCGAAGGTTGCCGCGGCCACTTAGGCAAGCAACTTATCGAAAAATACCATTTAGATAATGGTAAAACACCACAGCATTACGGTTTAGGCTTCAAAGAAATTTGGAAAGTCCCCGCCGAGCAACACGAACAAGGCAAAGTCGTTCACACAGGTGGCTGGCCATTAACCGAGGGCGCATCGGGTGGCGGCTTCCTTTATCACATGGAAGATAATCAAATTGCGGTCGGCCTTATTATTGATTTGAACTACAAAAATCCGCATCTGAGCCCATTTGACGAATTCCAGCGCTATAAAACCCACCCTGTGATTGCTAAGTATTTAACGGGTGGCGAACGCCTTAGTTATGGCGCCCGCGCGATTACTAAAGGCGGCTTAAACTCGCTACCTAAGATGAGTTTTCCTGGCGGTCTTATCATAGGCTGCAACGCGGGTACGTTGAACTTTGCGAAAATCAAAGGCACTCACACTGCGATGAAGAGCGGAATTGTTGCAGCAGAAACCTTAGGTAAAGCCATGATGGCTGGGGTTGAAGGCGGTAAAGATCTCGACTGTTACCAAACCCACCTTGAAGAAAGCTGGCTATACGAAGAATTGCATAAATCCCGCAACTTTGGTCCAGCGATGCACAAATTTGGTACCTATTTAGGCGGCGCATTCAACTATATAGATCAAAACTGGTTTGGCGGAAAGTTCCCTATCACACTGCGTGATGAGCACCCAGACTATGCGCAAATGGCACCTGTGAGCGCTTACAGCAAGATTGATTATCCAAAACCCGATGGCAAGCTTAGCTTCGATAAACTGTCCTCAGTGTATCTATCGAGCACTTATCATGAGGAAGATCAGCCCTGCCATTTACGTCTCAAGGACAGCAGCATTCCACTGGGCATTAACTTGACTCAGTTTAATGAGCCAGCACAGCGTTACTGCCCAGCAGGCGTGTATGAAATCGTCGAAGAGGCGGGTCAACCCAAGTTTGTAATCAATGCGCAAAACTGCATTCATTGCAAAACCTGCGACATTAAAGATCCGAGCCAAAACATCACTTGGGTTACACCGGAAGGCGGTGGTGGTCCAAACTACCCCAATATGTAACATTTGGATGATAAATGTAAATAATGGCGCTCAATGGAGCGCCTTTTTTTTCACCTTTTACACGAATAGTTCACTTTTTTTGCTTGCCCTTACTCGCGACATTGGCCACAATTGCCACACAAAAAAGAGTTCGTTTTCAATCACCATCTCATTTCCATCTATACTCTACATAATTAGATCTACAGCAAGACCAACAGGTTAGGCCAAATAAGTGTTCTATACGCTGTTTTATTCGGCAACCGGCCTAGACTAAGGTTAACTTTTAACATTTCTGTCCGATAATCTTTTACCGTACAAGAGTGCGTTGACCGATAACTCAAAATAGTCCAACACAGGCATATTGATATTTATGATATTTAATAACCTCACCATTAAGCAGAAAATTCTGTTAACAGTGACATTTGCAGTACTGTTGTCGACCATACTCGTCGGCGTATTAAGCCAACGTAGCGCGAAAAATGTCGTACAACAAAGGATGTTAGGTTCGGAATTACCGAGCTTAATGATGCAAATTCGCAATAAGATCGATCTCGACATTTCCACTTTAATGAATGCTGCAGAGCAATTGGCCAGTAGCCGCATGTTACTGCAATGGCTCGAAGACGGTAGACCACAGGCCCAAGAACCCCAAGTCGTAGCCCAACTCAAAGACATCACTCGTCAGTATAAGCTAGCGCAAGCTTCCTACGCAGATAGACAAACTGCCGCCTACTACACTCAGGATGGTTTTCTGCGCGTGCTCACTCCTGCGCAGGATGGCTGGTTTTTTGGTTACCGAGACAGTGGCCAAGAACGTATGTTGAACGTATTTACTGAGGCCAACGGCGAAGTCAAACTCTTCATCAACTACCAACAACCCAATGGTCGTGGCTTAGTTGGGCTTGCTAAATCACTCGATGACATGGTGCGTTTGCTGAGCTCGTTTAAGATTGAAGAAACCGGTTTAGTCTACTTAGTGGATGCTAAAGGTGAGGTAAAACTCCACCCCGATACGAGTCAAATTGGTAAGAGCAGCCTAAGCAACTTATACAAGGATGCGAGTTCAAGCTCATTATTAAACCGCAGTGATTTCAATCTGATCAATACCAAAATCAATGGCGAAAACATGCTGGTTGCCAGTAGTTATATCGCATCTATGGATTGGTACTTAGTCGCACAGGTGCCAGAGGCCGAAGTATTCGCACTATTAACCGAAGCGGCTTATCAGATCTTAATCTGGACGCTAATCATTGCAGCGGGCTTTATTGTACTCGCCATCGTGGTGGCAGGTTCTGTGAGTCGTCCTATTGCCCAAGTTGCCGCCATGTTCCACGACATAGGCGAAGGTGAAGGTGACTTACGCCAACGCTTACCTGTTAATGGTGAAGATGAAATTGCGCAACTCGCCAAGGGATTTAACAGCTTTATCAGCAAGATCCAAGATTCGGTCATCGAAGTGGCACAAACCAGCGAACAGCTCGGTTTCTCGGCTAAGGATGTGTCGAATCAGGCACAGCAAACCTTAGAAGACAGCCATGAGCAGAAAGATCGCACTATGATGGTGGTAACGGCCATTAATGAAATGGGCGCGACGGTTAACGAAATTGCCAGTAATGCCGCCCAAGCTGCGGTTGCCGCCAGAGATGCAGATACTGAAGCCAGCAGCGGGCAAGTTGTGGTAACCCGTGCCCGCGATACCATTAACCAATTGTCAAAAGACGTTGGCCAAGTGGGTGAAGTGATTGAGTCCCTCGCGACCCACACTAAATCTATCGGTGGTATTTTAGATGTGATCCGCGCTATCTCTGAGCAGACTAACTTGTTAGCCCTCAACGCGGCCATTGAAGCAGCACGTGCCGGCGAAGCTGGACGCGGATTTGCTGTCGTGGCCGATGAAGTGCGTAACTTAGCCTCACGCACAGCAGCATCGACCAATGAAGTGCAAGGCATGATCGACAAGCTGCAATCGGAAGCCAGCCGCGCGGTTAATGCGATGGCCCAGAGTCGTACCCGCTCCCACGAAGGCGTTGTGGCCGTCGATGAAGCCAGCAAATCGTTAATTGGCATTAGCGATCGCATTGGTCTTATCAGCGACATGAACATCCAAGTTGCTGCGGCAACGGAAGAACAATCCACAGTGGTGGAGGACATAAACCGTAACGTCACTGAAATCAATGACATTACTCAACGTACTGCCAATACTGCCCAAGCGGCGGCACAGGCGAGTTTAGCCTTGAATCAACTGTCACACCGCTTAGATACCTTAGTGGCCAAGTTTAAGGTGTAAAACCTTAAAACTTACGCCATAAAAAACGCCTTAGATGTTTCCATCTAAGGCGTTTTTCTTTAACTCGCAGAGGCAATTAATCCATAGCAATAAATTTAATCGTTAATGGATAGCGATACACTTTACCTTCGCTGGCCTTAATAATCGCCAGCACAGTGCACACCAAATCGAATATGCCGAGTATGGCTAAAAAGATGAAACCTATTCCGACCAAAGCTAATACGCCACTGATGATCACATAAATCAACAGGCTCAATTTAAAGTTCAAGCAACTACGGCCACATTGATCAACAAATGCGGACTCTTCACGCTTCATCAGCCAAATGATCAAAGGACCAAGAATAGAGCCCAACGGCACTAAGTATCCAATAAAACTTGAGGCGTATACCAGTAAGCCAAAATCTTTATCACTTTTTGTAACGGGTTCAATCATAGGTCATCCCTGTTTTATCATTTTGAATATAAAGCCTTATTTTCCACTCGGCCCATATAAACGCATTTGCCAATCTTCTACTGTCTGTAATGCTAAGCGGCGTTGTAGGCTATTAACCCAACTCAGCGCTAATCCCTCGCAGGAAGCTAAACGATCATAGGCACTGGCATTAAACGTTGGCGAGAAATAGAGTGACATGGCCTCGGCAACACTGATATCAGTACGACGCTCAACTAATTCAATCCTATCGTTTAACTGAATAATCCCTGGGGTTAAGATTCTATAAAACCAACCACATAATTGGCTTTGCTGCATGGCGAGGGCGAATTCTCTGTGACCAAATTGCAGATTCAATTTAAAACAAGGTGAACGCGGCTGAGTCACTTGCACTTTTACTGCGCCAATTTGCAAGATATCGCCAATATTGACTTGAGTTTCGTTCAGTCCAACTGTGCTAATGTTCTCTCCCATGCTGGGCGCATCTTCGAGCTGGGTGATTAAGTCCCAACGACGATATTGGCCGTAGTGCTCGCGGGGGAAATGATGTAGCACGCGATCAAGGCCGCCATGGTGTTTTGGATCGGCCTGCGCGTCCCCTTCAACATGGTCGATATGCACTAACAGTTGTTGAGCCGCTTGCTTACCATCAATCCCCGTAGCAACACCGGACATTTCTTGAAGATGAGTTCCTAAGTACAATCCAGACAATTTATTAATCAACAACTTTGACATCTGCAACTCCAAATCAATGACCTATCGCGCATTACTGTCAGAGTGTAAACCGCGATACGCCAATAACACAATCAACCCGCGCCATAACCCACAAAGGTAGGCTAAACATTGCTGCCAAGAAGAACCGAGTAGAGTCTATGAATGATTTAACACCACTTGATTTCGGCCCGCTTCTTTTGCCTGATACAAGGCCAGATCGGCACGTTTGATAAGGTCCTCTGCGGGCTCTTGCACTTGATGCTCAGCAACACCAATACTGGCAGTAATAGAAATGTGTAATCCATTCACTTTAATTTCCCGCTGGGAAATGAGGTCACGGATCTGTTCTGCCAGTTCTGCCGCTCGGGATAAATCCATCTCAGGGAGTAAAATTAAAAATTCTTCACCGCCCCAGCGACATAAAATATCCTGTTGTTGTAGTAAGCCACGCAGCATATTAGTCATGGTTTTTAATACTAAGTCACCAATCCCATGCCCATAACTGTCGTTCACTTTTTTAAAGTGGTCGATATCCAACAAGAGTATTGAAATCGGCGATTGTGTCTGCTTAGCTTTATCTAACGCCTGCCTAAAGTACTCATCAAACACCTGACGGTTAGCGGCGCCAGTGAGCTTATCAGTAGACGCCATAATTTCTAGTTTGCGCTGATAACGACCTAAGGTCATGTTTGAGATTAATAAAATACCTAGAGTCACCATTAGGCTTAACGCCAAATTACCCCAAAACGTATTTAACAGTTCCCGCTCTTGTGGCGCATCCTCCTGCTCAACAATTAAATACCACTTAAACTCAGGAACTAAGCGACTATTGAGATAAACCGTTTTCCCATTTTTCTGATAGCTGAAGGCGGCACTTGGGCTGGTTAAAATACGCGTAGCCAAATTATCAAGCCCTACGTTCGTTTGCAGCGAATCCGTACCGTCATATTGATCGCCATGCAAAGTGACATTACCTTGCCGGTCGGTAAAGAACACTCGGCGGTTATAACGCTTTTGATATAACTCAATTAAGGCTTTAACCTTTTCAACCGCCAACCCCACACCGGTAACACCAATGAATTTTCCTTCAAAATCAAAAACTTTATAGTTAACAAATACGGTTGTCTTACTGCGGTCTGCCGTATCGGCATCAATATTGACCTCATAATGTTCAGATTCAGGTAAAGAACGCACTCGAAAATACCAAGCATCGTCAGGCTCTACATCTTGGATTTGTTTTAAAATGCCCGTGGAATGGTAATAATTTCGACTTTTCTCAGACACAAAAAAGCTAGTGACAGTACCGTATTTTTCTTGAATTTCCTTAAGGTAACGAATGAGTTTTTCGGGCTCTTGCTCATGACTTAAGGTCCAATCCCGAACAAAGGTATCCTGCGCCATCAAGGATGAAATAAAGATGGGTCGTAACAAATCCTGTTGAATTTCTGAATAAATATTGTCACTTGTGAGCGGTAAGGTATTGCTCTCTATTTGTTGGCTCAGTGAATCATGGGCCACTTTGTAACTGATACCGCTGGTCACTAAAAAGGCGACCAAAAGCAAAACAGACAGAAGCCAAATAAATTTATTTTTATCATTCCAAGCGTTATTGCCCATTCTCAACTCCAAAGACTACAGAACACCTTGAGTGGCTTATTATTTTAATTTAACGATAACTATTTTAGTTGAATAAATGTTAACGCAATTGCGCCATGGCCGCACAAGATTTCTGTCGTATTAGCGTTCTACGATGGAATAACTTTATTTTGAGCAAAAAAATGCCTCGTTGGGGAAACGAGGCAAAAACATACTAACCAATAAATGGGAGAAAAGTACAAGAAAACGTTAAGGGACAAGCTATGCGCCACAAGACATACTCTAGCAAGAACGTATGACAGAAAGATGACTCAAACTGCTCGCCCGCAGATTTATCATGCGATTTGCTTCGCCTCTAAATACTGTTTTAGTGCCTCACCCGGAATAGAACTATCAGTTGCCACCGCAAATGCCGCCCAAATCGCCCCTTCTGCCATGGCCTCAGTAATCGACTGGCCGATGCAGAGACTGTGGATCAACCCTGCCGCATAGGCATCACCCGCGCCTGTGGTATCAACAACTGTGGCAGGGATAGCGGCAACATGCTGCACTTGATCGTGCGTGTAAACCTTAGCCCCATTGATACCATCGGTGACAATAAAGTAACGCAGACAATCGCCACCAATGCTTTTGCCATATTCCCAAGATGCGCCATCACAACGCCCCTGAATATCACTCATGGAGGCCAATAAAATATGACAAGGTCTCAGTCTGTCGTCCTTGGCTAATTGCGCGACCACAAGACAATGTTCTAAAGCTGTTTTTGCCCAGCTGACAGAGCCTTCAGCGGAAGTATTAAAATACAACGCGTCCCATTGCTGCCATTTCGGTGGTACAGATAATTCAAATATGGGTCTTTGTGGCCGAATAATAGTGCGCTCGCCGTCTGGCGTCATTACAAGCAGCATTTCGCATGTATTACCGGCGCGGCGCTGCACTAAACGACAATCGAGCCCTTGAGTACTGGCTTCTGCAATGAGCCAATCCCCCATATCATCACGGCCCACTTGGCTCACCAGCGCGACACTATGCCCTGCCCAGACTAAACCTAATCCGGTATTTGCTCCACCGCCGCCGAGCCTTTGGCCGCCATCTTGATAATGGAAACGTCCACCCGTTTTTAAAGGTTTATCAAGCAGTAAGATCCGATCACAGTTGAGATTGGCAACTAACAGAATATTAGCCATTACACGGCTCCAAAGGGCAAAAAAGCATCAAGGCCAGAAGATAAAAACAAAGAAATATCAATCTAGAGCAAAATGCTCACAGGCACAATCCAATCATCAAGATAGAAACACTATAAGGATATGGCAGCGCCTTGATGTAAGCATTTGTCCCGAAGAAGACGAGGAAAAAAGTTATACACCCATACGGTATAACACAGCTGTTAACTCTAACACTTTGTTTAAAATCGATTTATAGAAAAGATAACGTCTCAGGACAAAATGAAGCGTAACCATTTTGAAGCCGACTCGATTAATTATCAGTAGACATAGTTAAAATGCATGCTGGATACATATATTAAATTTATGAATGGAATCAAACGCTATGCTAATGGAAATATGGGATACCGCCGAAGAAAAATCTGAGCAGCTACGCCGTTATCAGCTCTGTATAGAAGAATTTAATGAATTGAATTTTCACGATGTTTATATTGCAGAAATCAAACAAGAATACCAACAACTTGCTGAACAAGTAAAAGTGCAGTCAACCTCGGATCCCGAGCGCTAACTGCACTTTGCCATCTAGTTACTCACGATAAACCTTCAATTACTTTATTGGCGTCAATGGTGATAAAGACGCAAATTGTACTGTTAATGTCCAATCTGTAATGACCATATCTGAAGGCTGCCAACTGTCATCAACCCACTCATAAACCAAGCCAGGGTTTTCCTCTGCGTTGACTAACAAACGCCGTCCATCTTGCAACACAAGCGTATAATCGAGCCCCTGCGCATCGACACTTTCAATGTCCCCCAAGACATTGTGCTTAATGGCCGAAATAGTTCCGGTTGCCTTAACGGCATCGTTTTCCTTTGCACCGCTGTAAAACTTTAACGCCTCGTTTGCGGCAGTCTTGTGAAAAACAAACTCCTCAGTCACACCCACTACGATCGACGGATCAAGCTCATACCAGGCGGGTATCCATAATGCGTTAATTGTCATCCCGTTATATCCTGCATAATAATTTTACGGACGGGATCATTCTGCCTTAACCCCGACAGAGAAAATACTCTTCAGGGATAAAATAATTTTAATCCCTGTAAGGGATAGCATCACTTTCTTTGTAAGATAATCCCAAACCAGAGGGTCATACCTGAGATGCTTTAAGCTCCAGCACTGATGTTGGACCCAATTGGTCTTTCTGTTAGTTTGTAAAACACTTTGCCTCAAACCGACACATTAAGCTGACAAAGTGATCCTGAGCTCAGTAATCGCGTATAGAGTCACACACGATAGATTAATCTTCCCATGCTTGCACCGCAGGCCGATAAATACGGAGTTTACTTGTCTATGGATAAGCCCATAACGCAACCCCCTCAAACCCTTAAGCTCATTGGTGAAACTGAGGCCGGAAAGCGTCAAGAGCTTAAGCAATACTTTAATCAGACATGGGCTTTATACGAATCTCTGTATGATTTGATCCAAGAAGATAGCGCCTATTACCTCAAAGCCGAGCGGCTGCGCCATCCGTTAATCTTTTACTTTGGCCATACGGCCACTTTCTATATCAACAAACTCAAACTCGGTAAATTTCTCGATGAACGGGTAAACGACAACTTCGAATCCATGTTCGCCATTGGTGTCGATGAGATGTCTTGGGATGATTTGAACGAACAACATTATCCGTGGCCGGATGTGGCAGAGGTGCGAAGCTATCGCCAACAAGTTAGTGCTGTCGTCAATCGTGTTATCGATGAAATGCCTCTAGCGTTACCTATCACTCAAAATAGCCCAGCTTGGATAATTTTGATGGGCATTGAACATGAGCGTATTCATTTAGAAACCTCATCGGTGATCATCCGCCAACTGCCGCTGGAATATGTCGCGCCCAACCACCTCTGGCCTGCGTGCCAAGACACCGCCCCTGCCGAGACTAACAGTTTATTGGCTGTAAAAGGGCAAAAGGTGACCTTAGGCAAAACAGAACAAGACCAAACCTACGGTTGGGACAATGAGTACGGCCATAAAATATTTAACGTTAACGACTTTAAGGCTGCTAAATTCTTAGTCTCGAATCAAGAATATCTCGCATTCGTCGAGGCTGGCGGCTATCGCTCACCCCAATTTTGGAATGAAGAAGGCCAAGCTTGGCTTGCCTATACCCAAGCACAAATGCCGCGTTTTTGGCGCTTAAGACAAGATAAATGGTGGCAACGTAACTTAGTGGAAGAAATTCCGCTGCCATTAAACTGGCCTGTTGAAGTGAATCAGCTCGAAGCTAAGGCCTTCTGTAATTGGAAAGCCGAACAAAAGCAAAGCAATATACGTCTATTAACTGAAGCTGAGTGGTACATCTTACGTGAGAATGTGCCCGCCGATGCGCCCGATTGGCATGAAGTACCGGGCAATATTGCTTTGGCTTATTACGCCTCTTCTTGCCCAGTGAATCGCTTCGAACATAATGGCTTTTTCGATATTGTCGGTAATGTTTGGCAATGGACAGAAACCGCAATCGACGGTTTTGACGGTTTCGCCGTACACCCACTTTACGATGATTTCTCCACCCCAACCTTCGATGGCAAACATAATCTCATCAAAGGCGGCTCGTGGATCTCTACGGGTAATGAGGCAATTGCTTCATCACGCTATGCGTTTCGTCGACATTTTTATCAACACGCGGGCTTTCGCTATGTGGAATCCACCCAAAATCCAGCTCAAATGGCCGAGGTCAATGTGTACGAAACGGATGAACTGATTTCCCAATACCTTGAATTCCACTATGGCGCCGAATATTTCGGGGTTGCTAACTTCTGCGTCAATGGTGTGCAGCAAGCGCTGAGTGAAATTCAATTGACTCATACAGCTAAAGCCCTTGATATCGGCTGCTCCGTTGGTCGCGCGAGTTTCGAGCTGGCAAAAGTGTTTGATCATGTTGATGGTATCGACTTCTCGGCGCGCTTTATTCAACAGGCCTATGCGCTGACAGAACAAGGTGAAAAACGTTACACCATACGCACCGAAGGCGACTTACAGGAATTTAAGAGTGCGAGTCTCGCAAAACTGGGATATGAGCTTGAGGCGAAAAAGGTCAACTTTATGCAAGGTGATGCCTGTAATTTAAAGCCCATCTACACAGGTTATGATTTGGTTTATGCCTCAAATCTTATCGACAGGTTGAACGAGCCTAAACACTTTTTAACCAGTATTGCCCAGCGAATTAATCAAGGTGGATACCTTGTGATTGCCTCGCCATACACTTGGCTTGAAGATTATACGCCCAAGGATAAATGGTTAGGTGGCGTTAAAGTCAAAGGAGAGAACTTCACCACCTTAGATGGTTTGACCGAAACCTTGATCGGCCAATTTGAGCTGGTCGCAGTGAAGGAAATCCCCTTCGTGATCCGCGAGACTAAACGTAAATTCCAACATTCCATCTCAGAAATGACAATTTGGCGTAAACGTTAATGCTCACTTATGGGATAACCAACTGAAGTCCTGATAAAAATATCCGCCAGAAATCCATTTCTGGCGGATGTGTAACATCCAGCTCAGTCACATTTACAGCACCAACTAAGGTGAGAACACTGTAAATGCAGCGAAAAATATCTACACCTTAAACTGTGCCGTTGTTAAACCAAGCTGATTTGCTAACCCCAACAGACTCCGCGTACTCGCTGCCACTTGGCTGATAGCAGCACTATTTTCCTCCGCCGCCACGCTTAAGCCAGCAATCCCCTGCGCAATCGTCGCCGAAACCGTTGTTTGTTCTTCCGCAGCGGTTGCGGTTTGAATCATTAATGCCTTTAAGGTTTCTAAGCGCAAAGCAATATCATCCACCGCGGTCTGCATTCCATCCGCATCTTCTGCGGTTTTAGAGGCTTCAGTGGAACAAGTCACACTATGCAACGCCAGCACACCTGACTGTTGCTGAATACCTTTTAACACTTGCCCAATATCCTGAGTTGCTAATTGAACCTTCACCGCTAACTGACGCACCTCATCGGCAACCACAGCAAATCCACGACCATGCTCGCCAGCTCTCGCTGCTTCAATCGCCGCATTAAGAGACAAGAGATTAGTTTGTTCCGCAATCGCATTTATCACAGCTAATACTGAGCCGATTTTCTGACTATCCGCCTCAAGACTGCCCACCTGTTGATGAATCGTTGCAAAACTGCTCAAGGTCACTTTTAAGCTTTTACGAGTACTAGCCAAGTTTTGCGAAAGAATTTCACTCGAATGGGTACAAGCGGACACTTCATCGGAGGATCTCATCGTATTCGTGCTGATTTCAGCTGCGGCATAACTCATTTCTTCAACTGCAGTGGCCAACATATCGGTTTCTTTGGCCTGCATCTGAATACTGCAATCGGCTTGGGTCATGGCGGCAGAGTTTTGTTCGGCGGCAGATTCAAGTTCATGCCCAACGCCCACCAGCTGACTGATGATTTCTTTGAGCTTAGTTTGCATCCGCGCCAACCAACTCATCAGGTGATTATCCGTTTGAACATGCGGTAAATTATGAGTTAAATCGCCAGAGGCGATCATACTGGTCAAGTTACACATGTCCTCAGGCTCACCGCCGAGCGGCTTTAATACAAACCCTGTAACTAACTTAGCGGCAGCGAACGCCAACACTAAGGCTGCTGCACAAACAGATAAGCCGATAAACATCATACGGTAGGCGGGAGCTGCTATTTCACTCACATCAATTTCAGCCATCAAACCCCAACGTAAACCGAGCTCAACCACAGGAGAATAAGCGGATAAAACGGGATTATTTTTATAATCATTCACTTGCATCACACCCGATTTACCAGCCAGCGCCTCCTTTACCGCCAGCGTATCAACACCATTCTGAGCTACCGTTCCCGCAAACGAAGCCGTAACAGTGCGATTAATGGGGTCGAGAAAGGAATCAGAACGCATACGATTATTTGGGCCAATAAGATAAGTTTCACCACTTTGCCCCATACCCTCACGAATTTGCATAACTCTGTTGATGCGATCGATTGATACTTGAGCCGCCACCACCAATCTTTGCTGATTGAACTGAATCGACTGGCCAATAAATGCCGCAGGTTGACCATTTGAAGGCGCGTATGCGGAAAAATCTTGTAGTAATACTGTGCCCGCCGATCCCAATGCCTTATTGAATAACTGTGCTAATCCCGAATCATGGAAGGGTCCAGTACGCAAATTGGTGCCGAAATCAGACTCCTTCGCCACTGTATATAAAACGGTGCCATCGTCACTAATAATAAATAGGTCATAAAAACCGAGGGATTTATTTAATGACTGCAAGGTTTGATCTATGTCAGTAAGAGTATCGAGGCTTTTTTGGCTGGCAATTACGGCGCTGACGGCCTGCAGGTTATCGGAAAAGTCCTGAAACATACCAACAATCTGCCGTTGCTTGATCTCACGCACAGCTACTAAACGAGACTGAGCCTCGGCAAACAATTCATCCCGAGCAATGTAAGTCACTATTGCGGTGGCAAATATGAGGGGTAATAGGACAATCAATAAACTGATAAGCTGAATTTTACGAGTAAAACCCATGGTGAGACTCCTTGTCGCGCGTCGAATTCCATTCCTTCAATCTTTGCAGAATTAAACCTGCCTTAAAACTATAGGAGAAGAATCTCAGCTAAACAAAGCGGTGCCGACTATTTTCATCAAAAGTTCACTAAAATTCCGACAACTCATTATTTTTAAGTAGAAAAATGATTAATAACTTTAAATGACAGCCAAGCCATACCGACCATTTCAAACAAAATGATATAGTGGGAAATAAGCAATAAACCGAACGTTAGCATCAACTTATATTGAATGCGCACATCCATGCGACAAATGATGCATTGAAATTTATTAAATATGCATATAAATTCATCTCAAGACAATTTATAGAGGATTAATAATGAGTTTACTCGAGCAAGTGTCAGTATCTAAAAAAGCCAACATCTACTTTGATGGCAAAGTGGCTAGCCGTAGCGTATTTTTTGCCGATGGCAGCAAGCAGACCTTAGGTGTTGTATTACCAGGGGAATATGAGTTCTCAACCTCCCAAGGCGAAATAATGGAAGTCACCAGTGGCCGTTTTGAGGTGTTGTTACCGGAGAGCTCTGTATGGCAGGAGTTTAGAGAAGGCACTCAATTTGAGCTGGCTGCAAATGTTAGCTTTAAAATTCGTAACACAGCCATTGCCGAATATTGCTGTAGCTATCTCTAGTCATCTCGATTAAGTGACAGTGCGATTAATATTTCATATCAATCGTTAATCGAACGCTCACAGTGACGGTTTATCTCAGCACTGTGAGTATGTTGTCCTACCGAACCATTTCACCATCTGCATGCCTTATCCATCTGACATTTATCAATTTGGCAATTTTATTAACCTGACTCAATGCAGCGTAAAACTCACAATGCAAAGCATACTAAATCGAATGTGTTGAGATCGTCGATAAAAACAACACTAGACGACCGGTCTAATTTAATTTATCCTAACCCACATGAAAATTGAAACTCAATCCACTCGCCAGCACATTCTCGACATCGGCTACAAGCTGATCGTACGCAAAGGCTTCTCCAGCGTCGGCTTATCCCTACTGCTGCAGGCGGCCGAAGTGCCAAAAGGCTCGTTTTATCACTACTTCAAATCCAAAGAACAATTTGGCGAAGCGCTTATTACTGATTATTTTGAAAAATATCAATTAGATTTAGACGCATTATTCAATGACTCAACACTGACAGGCCATCAACGCTTGATGCAATACTGGCAACAATGGTTGCACGTACAAGCCGATGGCTGCGTAGATCAAAAGTGTCTAGTCGTTAAGCTCAGCGCCGAAGTGGCCGATTTATCGGAAGCTATGCGTGTTGCCTTACTTAAAGGTTCCGCCGGCATCATAGAGAGGTTAACGACTTGTGTTCAAGTGGGCATAACCGATAGATCAATCGCCGAGCAAGATCCGCAATCGACCGCAGAAATGTTGTATCACATGTGGTTAGGCGCCAGCTTAATGAACAAGTTGGGCCACAGCCCTGCGGCACTCGAACGTGCACTCGTAACGACTGAATCCATTTTAACGCCTAAAACGGCCCTTTAACCTAATACCGACTCAAAACTAATATTTGCTGATATCGATCAGCCCAGATTTTTAAAGAATACATTTTCACGCCCCAAAATTAGACGACTGGTCTACTAATTTAACGGGCGATTAATTAATGCAGCTCAATTAACGCTGCTCATTTAAAGTAATAATAGGAATAACATCATCCATGCTAAATTTTAACTATTACAACCCGACCCGCATCCGTTTTGGTAAAGACACTATCGCCGAAATTGATTCCCTAGTACCGAGCGATGCTAGAGTGATGATCCTCTTTGGCGGCAGCAGCGCCAGAAAAACAGGCACGTTAGACGAAGTAAAACACTCATTGGGCAATCGTTTCGTCGTCGAGTTCGATGGCATTGAGCCAAACCCAACCTATGAAACCTTAATGAAAGCCGTCGCCCAAGTGCGTGAGCAGAATATCGACTTCCTCCTCGCGGTTGGCGGTGGTTCGGTTATCGATGGCACTAAATTTGTGGCCGCTGCAGCGGTATTTGAAGGCGAACCTTGGGACATTCTCACTAGCTGGGGCGCCAATGTGACTCAAGCTATGCCTTTTGGCTCAGTCTTAACCTTACCTGCGACGGGTTCCGAAATGAACAACGCCAGCGTAGTGACCCGTAAATCACTACAGGCTAAACTGCCATTCCGTAATGATTTGGTTTATCCACAATTCTCCATACTCGATCCAACAAAAACTTTCACTCTGCCAGAGCGCCAAGTGGCCAACGGTGTTGTCGATGCTTTTGTACATATCACAGAGCAATACCTCACTTACCCAGTTAACGCCGCCGTGCAGGACAGATTTGCCGAAGGTCTTTTACAAACCTTGATTGAGCTTGGTCCACAAGTGCTAGTTCAACCCGAAGATTACGACATTCGCGCGAACTTAATGTGGGTTGCCACTATGGCACTCAACGGCACGATTGGCGTCGGTGTTCCTCACGACTGGGCAACCCATATGATTGGCCATGAACTAACTGCACTTTACGATATCGACCATGCGCGCACATTGGCAGTCGTACTGCCTGCTCTGTTGAAATGTACAAAAGAGGCTAAACGCGAAAAGCTACTCCAGTACGCCGACCGTGTGTGGCACATCAACACAGGTACAGATGACGAGCGTATCAACGCCGCTATCGCAAAAACCAAGGCTTTCTTCGAAGCCATGGGCATACCGACACATTTATCTGCCTATGATCTCGATGCCAGCCACGTTGATACCCTAGTGAAACAGCTTGAACTGCATGGCATGGTGGCACTCGGCGAACATGGCAATATTGACCCAGCCATGAGCCGTGACATTTTGACTTTAGCCCTCTAACGTCAAATGAAATAAACCCAAAGCTCACACAGATTGATGTGAGAAACTTAGGTAAAGGTGTGAAAATGAATATATTAATGGTACTCACGTCGCACGATAAACTCGGTGATACGGGTTTAAAAACCGGCTTTTGGCTCGAAGAATTTGCCTCACCTTTTTATGTTTTTAAAGATAAAGGTTTTGACATTACCTTAGCCTCGCCACTGGGCGGTCAACCACCACTCGATCCAAAAAGTGATGAGCCAGACTTTCAGACCGAAGCTACTGCGCGCTTTAGCAAAGATCCTGAGGCGCAAGCACTGCTAGCGAATACCACTCGCTTAAGTGAAATCAATGCAGCCGATTATGATGCGGTTTTCTATCCGGGCGGTCACGGCCCACTGTGGGATCTTGCCGAAGATAAACATTCTATCGTCTTGATTGAACAGTTTTATCAAGCCAATAAACCCCTAGGGCTCGTCTGTCATGCGCCTGCTGCATTGCTGCACCCTAAAACCAGTGATGGCAAGCCATTGGTCAGCGGCAAGCGTGTTACCGGTTTCAGCAACTCTGAAGAAGAAGCCGTGCAACTCACTCATGTCGTGCCATTTTTGGTTGAAGACATGCTGAAGAAAAATGGTGGCAATTATGTCAAAGGTGATGACTGGACAAGCTTTGTCGTCGCAGATGGCCATTTGATCACAGGCCAAAATCCGGGATCATCCGAAGCCGTAGCCGAAACCATAGTTGCGCAATTGAATGCGAGAGGCTAAGCGATAAATACGCGACGCTCAGCTTGAAATGAACAAAGACAGGCGCACAAGTGTGCTAAATACGTTAAAAAGAGCTATCGCACCATAATGGTGCGATAGCCAAAATGTACTCTCACTGTCCAAAGGAAAGCCCATGATCACCTTGCACCATCTCAATAAATCACGCTCTAAACGTATCATCTGGTTGCTAGAGGAACTCGGTCAACCCTATGAAATTAAAAGTTATCAACGTGATAGCCAGACTTTTCTCGCGCCACCCGAACTTAAGCAAATTCATCCGTTAGGCAAATCACCCGTTATCGAAATGGACGGTCAAGTGATAGCCGAATCGGGTGCGATCACCGAATATCTTATTGAAAAATATGCGGCGGATTCCTTAGCCCCCGCCAGAGACAGCGCAGACTATGTCAGTTATCTGCAATGGCTACACTTTGCCGAAAGCTCAGCCATGCTGCCTTTGTTACTGCGTATGTTCGTGCAAAAGGACGGTTGTAAAACCAATTTCCTTGAAGGTTATGCCGCGACGGAAGTCAGTAAGATTAGTCATTACTTCAATGATATGTTGGCTGATAAAACCTATCTTGTTGCAGACAAGCTCACGGGTGCGGATATAATGATGTCCTTCGTGGTGGAGCTACTGGCTAACAGTGGCGATCTCGCGAAATTTGAACACATTGAACGCTATGCCACTCAATTATCCCAACATGCCGCTTGGGTCAAAGCGAGTGAGATCGAGAAACAACTCGATGCAAGCCTGTAATTGATGGATCGAATTCGGGCACATGTTAGTGCCCGAGCTTAACCCACTTTAACTAACCCCTGTTTCTGCCTCCCCATTTTCTGTCGACTTTATACCTTCTCTGTGGTGACATCCTTAACCACTTAGCGCAACAAACACCATGATTTTTGATGTAAAAGAGACTAATCTTGATTAACTCTATCTCAAGGCTACAGGGACTTTAGCATGCGTTCACTCACACTCATCGGCTTAGTGCTATTTAGCATGTTAGCGCAAGCGACTGTTTATAAATGGGTCGATAAGGATGGCAAAGTCCATTACTCCGATGAGCCGCAGCCAAATGCCCAAGTCGTTGAGCTAAAAGATAAGACCTTAAATCAAATTGCCCTTCCTCTACCCAAAACAGACTTAAACAGCTCAAATCAAGCAATTGAATCTATTCAATATCAAGTCAATATTACCTCTCCGACCGAAGAGGAAACCGTCAGAGATAACAATGGCGATTTCGACGTCGTTGCGACTATCACCCCAGAGCTAAAAAGTCAGTATTTGATGGCCCTCAAGCTCGATGGCAACCCCGTCGGTCAGCCGCAAATTGGCGGTACCTTCAAACTCAAAAACATCGACAGAGGTGAACATACCTTAGTCGTTGACGCTTTGACTCAAAACGGCAAAGTCTTTGCATCAAGTTCACCAAGAAAGATATTTCTTCATCAAGCAGCTAAGCGTTAATGTCACTATTTGTATAGTAAAAGTTAGTATAAAAACTTTAAATACATGAAGTTAGATTAACGCCTCCTGACTAAACCGTTTGATGAAGACAAGTTGCAGCTTGCACCAGATTGGTGCACCATAGTGGTGCAACCCTATTTCTAGGAACGGTCGATGGATAAAGAGACACTGCTCAATCATTTAGTTACCGCTGTACTTGTCATAGATAAGGATCTCAAGCCTTGTTATGCCAACGCAGCAGCAGAGCAATTATTAGGTGTTGGTAGCCATAGACTCATAGAACAAACTTTGCCTGATCATTATCAAATCCTCGGTGTCGACGCCAAGCTATTAATGGATGCAGTAACAGCCAGCCAAGGCTTAACGGTCAATACGGCAGCGCTAGTCACGCTCGATGGCCAACATCATACCGTTGATTTAACCCTTATTCCCCTCGATGACGAGGCTGAACTCAGCCTGCTCGAACTGCGCCAAGTTGACCAACAAAGACGCATTCATCAGCAGTTGAGTCAAGATGCACAGCAACAAGCGGCGCAGTTTTTGGTGCGCAACTTAGCCCATGAAATCAAGAATCCTTTAGGCGGCCTTCGCGGTGCGGCGCAGTTGTTATCGCGGGAGCTGGATGATCCGGCGCTGAAGGAATTCACTACGCTCATCATAGAGCAGGCCGATCGGCTGCGTAATTTAGTGGACCGTCTGCTCGGCCCTCAAAGGCCGACACAGCACAGTCTGCACAACATCCATCAAGTGGTGCAAAAGGTCTATAAGTTAGTTGAAATGGCGCTGCCCGCTAACATTCAGCTCAAACGGGATTACGATCCATCCATTCCCGATATCGAGATGGATCCTGACCAAATGCAGCAAGCTGTGCTGAACATTTTACAAAATGCGGTGCAGGCGCTTGAACATACGGGCGGCGAAATTTTGATCCGCACTCGCACTCAACACCAAGTCACTATAGGTTCACAGCGCCACAAGCTAGTGTTAACCCTATCGATTATCGACAATGGCCCCGGTATACCGCCTGAGCTAATGGACACATTATTTTATCCTATGGTGACAAGCCGTGAGCAAGGTTCAGGTTTAGGCCTCTCGATTGCCCATAATATTGCCCGTTTACACTCGGGAAGGATCGATTGCCTCTCCAGCGCAGGGCACACAGAATTTATCATTTCATTACCAATTTTAAGCGCTAAATAATTTCGACAGTACCTACCCATACCGTATGAGGAAGCAAGATGCGAATTAGTGAACAAGTGTGGATCCTCGACGATGACAGCTCGATACGCTGGGTACTCGAAAAGGCACTGCAAGGTGCTAAGCTCAGCACCGCCAGCTTTGCCGCCGCCGAATCCCTGTGGCAGGCATTAGAAATATCGCAACCGCACGTGATAGTGTCGGACATCCGTATGCCCGGCACGGATGGTTTAAGCCTGCTCGAACGATTGCAGGTGCATTATCCCCATATTCCCGTGATCATTATGACAGCGCACTCAGACTTAGACAGTGCAGTGAGTGCCTATCAAGCGGGCGCATTTGAGTATCTGCCTAAACCCTTCGACATCGATGAGGCTATCTCTCTGGTTGAGCGCGCACTTACCCATGCCACTGAACAGAGCCCTGCACCCGCGCAAGAAACCCAAGTCAAAACACCCGAAATCATAGGTGAAGCGCCAGCGATGCAGGAAGTGTTTCGCGCCATAGGCAGACTTTCACGCTCATCGATCAGCGTGCTGATCAATGGTCAATCGGGTACGGGAAAAGAGTTAGTGGCTGGCGCGTTACACAAGCACAGCCCACGTAAAGATAAGCCGTTTATCGCGCTGAACATGGCAGCGATCCCTAAGGATTTAATCGAATCTGAGCTATTCGGCCACGAAAAAGGTGCCTTCACTGGCGCAGCCAATGTGCGCCAAGGTCGCTTCGAACAAGCAAACGGTGGCACGCTCTTTTTAGATGAAATCGGCGATATGCCGCTAGATGTACAAACACGATTACTCAGAGTGCTCGCCGATGGTCAGTTCTACCGCGTCGGAGGTCATAATGCGGTGCAAGTCGATGTGCGTATCATAGCGGCGACCCACCAAGATCTTGAATTATTAGTACAAAAAGGTGGCTTTAGAGAGGACTTGTTCCATCGCCTCAACGTGATCCGCGTGCACTTGCCGCCACTATCACAAAGACGGGAGGACATTCCCCAGCTCGCTACCCATTTCCTCGCCTCTGCAGCAAAGGAAATTGGCGTGGAAACTAAGATCATGACCAAGGAGACTGCGGTAAAACTCTCCCAATTACCTTGGCCCGGTAATGTCCGACAACTCGAAAACACCTGTCGTTGGTTAACCGTAATGGCATCGGGGCAAGAAATTTTACCCCAAGATTTACCGCCAGAATTACTGAAAGACCCTGTGAGTGTCACCCACACGGCAAAAGGCAGCCAAGATTGGCAATCGGCACTGACTGAGTGGATAGACCAAAAACTCTCGGAAGGAAACAGCGATCTGTTAACTGAGGTGCAGCCCGCATTCGAACGCATACTGTTAGAAACTGCGCTGCGCCATACTCAAGGCCATAAACAAGAAGCGGCGAAACGTTTAGGCTGGGGACGAAATACCTTAACGCGGAAATTAAAAGAACTGTCGATGGATTGAGTAGATAAAATAACGTTACTACTCGTTATATCAATACAAGCTTATTCATATCAAACAATAAAAAGGGATATCTTCACATCCCTTTCTATTTGAAATTAATTTTCATTGGCATGAATTAAATATGCCAAATCTAAAAAATTAGAATTGATAATGCATACCTACAGCGAATTGCTTAATATCAGTGTCAATATCTTTTAATCCTAAATAGCTACGGTCGGCATCTAAATCACCTGTAGTGACATCATAGCTTACACGGATATTTAAGTGCTCTGTTACGGCGGCATTAACACCTACACCATAAGTCCAACCAAAACCAGTAAAGTCTTCATCGTAACCATAGCCATCAACATTCGCCGCCATAGATGCAATACCCACTTTGGCATAGGCAGAAAAAATATCATTAATTTGTGCAGTAAATTTAGGTGTGAAGCTTAATGCACCTGCACTAATATCAACATCCTTATCGCCTAAGTCACCAGTGGCAAACAGGTTAGCTTCTAAACCAAACCATTCATTGAAGTTATAGCCACCGTATACGCCTACACCAGTACCGGTTTCTGAACCATCAAAAGCATCAGCTGTGACTCTATTTAATGCACCACCCACATAAAATCCAGTAGTGTCGGTTGCAGCAGAGACTTGAGTGGCCGCTAATGCTGATAGTAAAGAGATAGCAACAATTGATAATTTATTCATCATAATTCCCTAATGATTTAACGAAAGTATTAGACGGCGCGGATATTACAATAAGCAATTCAGAAGTGTCATGGTTTAAATTATCAAAATACAAATCATACAGCATTGATTCAGCTTGAGTCGGAAAATGGAAGTTATAGTTATTCGTTATGTAACAAAACCATATTTACTGTAGGTATTATTTTTTAAATTGAAACAACTAACGATTTTAACTTAGCACCCGCAACAATCCTATAAAACTTGCATATAGCCAACGGATGAGGGAACGACGCCTTCTCACATCCAAACATTCGGATACGACAACTCTGCTAGTCGCCACACAAGTAATACGGGTGCACCAAAGGAATAATGGCCAAATATGGACTCGATAAGCTTGGTTAGCAATGTCGAGATCAATTTTCTGCGGTAAGTAATAAAGATGTTTACGCAGGACTAACTGACTCCAAGCCCCCGCTATCACAGGAGATACGGTACTATCCGCTTGATTTACTATCGAAGGTTTCTGTTCCATCAGGAGCGTGATTTCTGTACTCATAGGAATGCTAATGTCAGAAATCACAGATTCGGCTATCAACTCAAAGCGAGTCGATAGCCTATGATAGCGGCATATCAATCGAGTGGAATGATCCCATCTGTGACTTTGCATCTGCATCCATGCCATAGCTTGCCCTTAATTTATGTTTCGTTGACTTCAGGTTTGACTGGATCTTGGTGAATAATCACCTCAGCATCTTCGAAGGCGGCTTTGACTCTTATCCCTGTTGTATCAGCAATACTGTGGGCTTCATTCAAACTCAAATTGCCATCGAGTTCTAAATGAAATTGAATAAAAACAGTTTTGCCTGCTTGACGAGTGCGTAAATCATGCAGCCCTTGCACCCGTGGATCTTCCATCGCGATTTGCGTTATTTGCTGGCGAGTTTCTTCGTCTAGCTCTCTGTCTAACAAGGCTTGAATTGAGCGATAACCTAAGCCAAAGGCTTGATGACCAATATAAAATGCAATCATTACCGCAAATAAACCGTCAGCCCACCACCAACCGTATTGCGCTAATACTAATGCCAACAATACCGCACCATTAAGGAATAAATCTGATTTATAGTGCAGCGAATCAGCTTCAACCACAGTACTTTTTGTCGCCGCTAATGCGCGTTTCTGCAACATGACTAAAGCTAACGTCATCACAATCGCTATGATAGAAACAACTACACCTATGGTGGCATTTTCAACCGGAACAGGTGTTAATAGACGCTCGCCACCATAGAAAAGTAATAAAAATGCGGAGCCCATAATAAAGGCGGATTGCGCTAGAGACGCTAACGGCTCAGCCTTACCATGGCCATATCTGTGGTCATGATCCGGCGGCACAAGCGCGTAACGAATGGCAATAAAATTGATAATAGAAGCGAGAGCATCGGCAAAGGAATCCGTCAAAGATGCCAACATACTGGCAGAGCCGGAATAAAGCCAAGCGAACATCTTGATAAGAATAAGGATCAAAGCGGTAGCCACGGAAGCGCGGCTAGCCAGTTTGACCCAAAAATCGTATTGGGAAGTTTGAGTCATAAGGGATCTATCTTGGGAAGCTATGACCCTATTGTATATCAGCTAAGACGCTTAACCGCGAGGTTCTTTACCAGCTTGTGCTTCAAATCGCGCTTTAAACTTAGCTTGCTGCTCTGGTGTCAGCAGATTAAATATTTGATTATGCAGCTTCATACGTTCAATGGCTTGAATTTGACGCTGCTCTTGCTGCGCACTCATCAGTGCCTTTGCTTGTGTTTCATCAAAACTAGGCGCGGTAATTAAGGCCTGCATCTCAGTGCGATGGGCCAAGCGTTCCTCTTTCGTTGGACGATTATCAGCGCGCGTGGCTTTCTGATCGGCAAACAACTTTTTGACGTCAGCTTTCTGGGCATCCGTTAAATCGAGCCCTTCAAACATACGATGCATGCCACCGTGGTCCATATGTCGGCCGCCATGTTCCATGCGGTCGCCTTTATGGAATTCAGATTTAGAGAAGTCGCAGCCAGCATCCTTAGGTGCTGCATTAACTGCCGTCGCGAAAACCGCAGAACTCGCTAGAATGGCAAACAGGCTCGCTTTCAAAGGTGATAATGTTTTCATAGTGTTAACCTCGATGGTTCAACTTTAATATGGCAAGTAATAAGACACAGTGACGACCCTTTTAAGCCGAGTCACTTTCGACCCTTCCAGTCTAAACCCCTATATGTAAGTGAGGGCGTTGCCTGAGTAAATCACTGTAAAGTTGCGGCAATAACTCTATTCTTTACTTTGGCTTACATTGCTACACAGCAATTGACATCAAAACAGGTATACTCAGCCAAAGCGCTAAAAGTGCCTATGATAAACAGGCATACGAGGCCACATTACAGAGATTAAGGAACAGTATGAGTCGGATATTATTAATCGATGACGATCTGGGGTTATCTGAGCTACTAGGGCAACTGCTCGAGTTAGAAGGGTTTCAATTAACCTTGGCCTACGACGGTAAACAAGGTTTAGATCTGGCACTGACCGCAGATTACGATCTGATCCTACTCGATGTCATGCTACCTAAATTAAACGGTTTTGAAGTGCTACGCGCACTGCGCCAACATAAACAAACCCCAGTATTAATGTTGACCGCCCGTGGCGATGAAATCGATCGCGTGGTTGGGCTTGAGATCGGCGCCGACGATTACCTGCCAAAGCCGTTTAATGACAGAGAGTTAATCGCCCGTATCCGCGCCATTATTCGTCGTTCGAACTTAACAACCCAAGAAATCCATGCCGCGCCCGCCCAAGAGTTTGGCGATCTACGCTTAGACCCATCGCGCCAAGAAGCTTACTGTAATGAGCAATTAATCATACTCACAGGCACCGAATTCACTCTGCTGCACACCCTAGCACTGCACGCTGGAGAGTTGATGAACAAAGAAGAGTTAAACGAGAAAGTGCTCGGCAAAAAACTCATGCCCTTCGATCGCAGCTTAGACATGCATTTATCGAATCTACGTAAAAAACTCCCCGAGCGTAGCGATGGTCGGCCAAGGGTGAAAACCATCCGTGGCAAAGGTTATATTTGGCTCCCATAACGGCGGTATCGACTGTGCCTAATCGTTTATTTATCAAATTATTGCTCGGATTTTGGCTTTGCAGCTCGCTAATCATTGCCTTAGTGGGTCTGTTACCATTGCTGCAACAAAATCACGACCGTGCGCCACTGCCACCTCACCTTGAAAAAGTCCTATCGACGATAGCTAAGCGCATTCAAGAAAACCCCGCCTTACTGGAATCCGATTTTCTTCGGCGCTGGGAAAGACACAGAGACATGGAAGGCAAACCACTACGAGTTTATCTCGTCAACAGCCAGGGCCAAGTCGTCAACACACACAGGGTGAGTCGCGGTGTACGCAGCTTTATGCTGATGGCAGATGAAGAAAAACAACCGATTAGCCATCAGTTTAAAGATGAGCTGGTGTTTGGTCCCTATCAATTTAATCTGGGCGCTGAAACCTATTCACTTTATGGCCGCCTACCGGATAACCATCCACGGCCTTGGTTCTTTTTCTTCGCCGAAAATAAGTTATTAACCTTAAGTCTGGCGATTTTCCTTTCGGGATTATTATGTGGCTTGCTCGCGTGGCATTTAGGTAAGGCATTAAATTCACTAAAAAAAAGTGCAAATGCCCTCGCCGAAGGTGACTTAAGTCACCGAGTCGATAAGTCCACCACTCAGCGCAACGATGAAATTGGTCAGCTCGCCACGGCTTTTAACAGCATGGCCGACTCCATCGAAGCTATGGTGAATAATCAGCAGCGGCTCATGGGGGATATTTCCCATGAACTACGCACCCCATTGACGCGGCTACAGTTATCCCTTGCCCTCGCCCGTAAAAAAGGTCAGCAGACCACCGAAACGGAACGCATAGGTTATGAAGCTGAGCAACTCGAAAAGCTTATCAGTGAATTGTTAGAGCTCTCGCGGGTCAAGCTCAGCACTAACGAAACTAAGGTACATTTAGGGTTGGCAGAATCCCTGAGCCAAGTTTTAGACGATGCGGAATTTGAAGCAGAACAGCAAGGTAAAAGCATTACTATCGATATCGATGAAGAAATTGAGTTAGCGCATTTTCCTAAATCACTTTCCCGCGCGATTGAAAACCTACTGCGTAACGCGATCCGTTATGCCGCAAGCGATATTCACCTGCAGGCGAGTGCGACGGCTGATCAAGTACAAGTTACCATAAAAGACGATGGTCCAGGCATAGATGCCGCCGAACTCGATGCCATTTTTAAACCTTTCTACCGCCCCGACTCGGCAAGACAGAGAGAAAGCGGCGGCTGGGGACTTGGGCTGGCAATCACTGAAGCGGCGATTACCGCCCACAAAGGTAAGATTAAAGCCGAGAACCGTGTACCAACCGGTCTTGAAGTGACGATTACACTGCCGAAATAGCCGATATGAAGAACAAGTACAGGAGGCAGAACTAATTAGTCGTAATTGGCAACACCTCAGTGTTGCCATCGTGTTAAAACGTAGGAAACGGGATTACAGCTTAACTAATACACGCCCTGTGACTTGGCCTTGGATAATTTTATTCGCGAAATCAGGCACCTCTGCCAATGATATCTGCTGGCAAGCTTGCTGATAAAAATGTGCGGGTAGTGCTTTAATCACAGCTTCCCACGCCGATTTTCGCTTCTCAAATGGACAAGAAACAGAGTCGATTCCCAGTAAACTCACACCCCGTAAAATAAACGGCATAACGGTTGTTGGTAATGCAAAACCGCCCGCTAAACCACAGATAGCGGCTGCACCACCGTATTGCATTTGCGCTAATGCTTTGGCGAGGATCTTGTTGCCAACGGTATCGACCACACCCGCCCAGCGCTGCGCCTCAAGCGGCTTAGCATCTTGTTCAAGCTCACTGCGATCAATCACTTCTGCGGCACCAAGCTCCTTCAATAAAGGCGCATTCTGTTCAACCCGACCACTGCAGGCGACCACACGATAGCCAGCATTGGCGAGCAAAGTCACCGCCACAGAACCCACACCACCACTGGCACCTGTAACAAGAATATCCCCACTTTGCGGTGTTACCCCAGCCTGCTGCAGCGCTTGTACGCACAACATAGCCGTAAGCCCAGCCGTGCCTATCATCATGGATTTAGCGGCATCACAACCTTGCGGCATGGGCACCAGCCAGTCGGCTTTAACTCGCGCTTTTTGCGCCATTCCACCCCAGTGATTTTCGCCCACGCCCCAGCCCGTCAAAATCACCTGATCGCCAACTTGGTATCTCGCATCAGTCGATTCGCGCACCACGCCCGCAAAATCGATGCCTGGTACCATAGGAAACTGACGAATGATTTTGCCAGCACCGCTCACAGCTAAACCATCTTTATAATTCAGCGAGGAATAGGCGACATCAACCAAGACTTCCCCTTCTGGCAAATCAGCTTCTGTAATTTGTGAAACTTGAGCAAACGTGCGTTTATCTTCTTGCGTCAGTAGTAAGGCATCAAACATGAATCGCTCTCCGAAGGCCAAGCCGTATTAAACGATATTCAAAAAGTTACCATAAAAGGCATAGACATCATTAACAAGCAGACTTATTGCTAATAGTAAATGCTGAGATCTAAACAGATTAAAGATAATGACCAAGAGTGATCGAGCGCAAGAGATAGCAAGATTTAGCGTCTTTATTGCTTTAAACTCGCTTGCTGTAAAGCGCCACTTTGACCCCAGTAGCGGGCAAACTCAGTCAAGGTCATTCCGGCATTATTCGTTAGGTTCACATCGCATTCTTTCGCGTATAGCCGCTTTACGATAGTGAATTCGGCCTTAATCACAGCGCCCATCATTGCCGTATTACCACGCTTATCTTGCAAACAAGCATTAGCACCATGCTCAAGCAATAAATCCGTTGCAGCCTCTTGGCCGTTATAAGCCGCCACCATTAGCGCGGTATAGGTTTGACTATTTCTCTGGTCAATAGGGAAGCCTGCATCGAGAAAATGCTCAAGCACTGTGATATCGCCGGTACGCGCTGCAGCAAAAAAGTAGTCCACCAGCAATTGTACTTGTGCGGTATCGGGCTCGTCCGTTTGACTGACAGTTGTGGATGTAACCAATGGCGCTTGAAGCGAACCCGCCCCCATTGCCACCGACATACTCAGGGCCACAATAATCAATAATAAGATAGCAATAGTGTGTTTCATCAATGGCTCCCAGCACAGCTAAAATAGAGATTTAAACAATGAGACGTGACGAAATGCCCGCAAGACGCCCTCTTAAACTGGGCAGAAAAGAGCTTGTTTACGTCTTGCGGGACTTACTAGGTTCGGACTGTTAACGCGCAAATCTCTGCGACCCAAACAGTCCTAAAAATAACAAAATCAGATTGAACGCTGTTTAACCTCGGCCAGATCACCCTTTACGGCCTTGGTTAAACGCTCGCCAAACTCTGGGTCTGCACGATAAAAGTGACTGAGCATCTGATGTTTCACATTGGCATCGTTCACTTTGCCTAAGTCTCCGGCCAAGTTAGTGATCAGATCTGCTCTATCTTGCTTGCTCAAGCTGCGATAAAAGACGCCCGCTTGGCTAAAGTTATCCTGCTTGCTAATAGCCGTTTGTTGCACAGTCCCCGTCAGCGCAGTTGTTACCGCACGATAACGATTATCTTCGGCCAAGGCTAAATGTACGCTCGGTTGATAGTTCACATCGGACTGGGTATGCCCCATATTGCCCGCACCTTCTTGGTTGTGGTTTGCCACCGCCACTAAGGGTTTATTAATCGGCAATTGCGACAAATTCGCGCCGAGTCGATACAGCTGAGTATCGGCGTAGGAGAACATACGGCCTTGCAGTAATCTGTCTTCCGACGGCTCAATCCCTGGGATCAAATTCGATGGCGCAAATGCCGCCTGCTCAGTCTCTTGGAAGAAGTTTGCAGGCATGCGGTTCAGCGTCATAGTGCCCACTTTTTGTTCTGGCACATCTAGCCACACCTTAGTGGCATCTAACGGGTTGTAATCAAACTTATTAAGCTCAGTCGGGTCGAGTAATTGAACGTACAGATCCCACTTAGGATAGTTACCCTTGTTGATCTCACTATAAAGATCATCAGTTAAATGGTTAAAGTTTTGCCCTTGGACTTTAACCACTTCATCGGGACGTAAGCCTTTAACACCTTGCAGACTCTTCCAGTTAAATTTCACGTATTTAACTTGGTTATCTCGATTCACAAATTTGTACGCATGCACACCGAAACCGTCCATTTCACGATAACTGGCAGGTACACCTAAGTTACTGTAAACCTGAGTCAACATATGGGTTGAACCCGCTTCGTGACTGAAAAAATCGAAGAAACGATTCGGATCTTGCATATTGGTCACTGGCGATGGTTTGAGTGAATGCACCATGTCAGGAAACTTGATCGCATCGCGAATGAAGAATACGGGTAAGTTATTACCGACTAAGTCCCAGTTACCTTGGTCCGAATAAAATTTGGTCGCAAACCCACGGGGATCACGCAGCGTTTCTGGCGAACCTTTCGAGTGGATCACAGTAGAAAAGCGCACAAATACGGGCGTCACTTTACCTTTTTGTGCAAAGGGTGCCGCTTGGGTTAGGTTACTAAAATCGCCACTCGATACAAACTCACCATGGACACCTGTGCCTCTGGCGTGGACGACACGCTCAGGAATACGTTCACGGGCAAAGCGTTGTAGCTTCTGGATAAGCTGCACATCTTGCAATAACACGCTGCCATTACTGCCCGCTGTGGCCGAGTTTTGGTTATCACCCACAGGTGCACCATTGTCACGTGTCAGGGTATTTGTTGGTAAAGTTTGAGCCTGTACATTCAATGTCAGACCCATAGAAATAATTAAAAGGCTTTTAGTAAGATGCATAACAGTTCCTCTTCTATGCATAACGCCAAGCTCTTTTCTGCCTGCCCGCAGTATAGTTCTGAATTTGTAATTAGAAGAAACGATCTTTATCGATTATACGAATCAATAAAACCTATTAGACATAAATTGGCAACAACAAAAAGTCACATTGTCAGATACTGAAGCTAGATATTGTGGACTAAAACCTCTCGGTTTTAGTCTATTGCGAAGTGGATAAACGTGGGGTGATGAAGAGATATTTGGCGATTGATTGAGCTTCGCAACAAGAGCCGTAAGCTAGCATTAATCCTTAAGCCTCATCTTTTTTAATCGCCGGTACAAGGCATTACGGCTGATCCCTAAACGCTTAGCGCATTGGCTCACATTGCCATTACAGGCTTGGTATGCCTGCAGCACATTGCTATAAATCGCCTCATTTAGGGAATCCGATTGAGCCTTTGTGGCATTTGGCTCCACAGCGAACTTACCACTTTGCAGGGGTGATGCAGAACATTGACGGCTTACCTCTTTAAATTCATCACATAAAGATGCAGCTTGTAACAGGTCTACTTTTAACGGCTCGCATGTGAGTTTGGCCGCCAGATAATCAGGTAAATGCTGCCAAGTTAAAGTGTCATCGCCTTCAGCCATCAAGCAAGCGACTTGCATGAGGTTATCCAGCTCACGCAAATTCCCCGGCCAGTCGTATTGCATCATTTTCCCTAACAGTTCTGGGCAGATATCCTGCGCAGCGATATGATGTTTACGATGCAATTTATGGATAATACGCTCGATATCCAGCCGCTCCCGCAGCGCAGGCAAGCGCACTTGCAAGCCATTGAGTCGGTAGAACAGATCCTGCCGAAACAGCCCTTGAGTCACCTGTTGTTCTAAATCCATATGGGTTGCGGCAATGATTTGGATATCGACTTTAAAGCTTTGATTACTGCCAACGGGTACCACTTCGCGCTCTTGCAATACTCTGAGTAAACGACTCTGGGCTGCCAGCGGCATTTCGCCAATTTCATCTAAAAACAAAAAACCGCCGTGGGCTTGGCGAATTTTACCGATAAATCCAGTACGATTTGCCCCAGTAAACGCGCCCGCCTGATAACCAAAGAGTTCAGATTCGACTAACTCGGCAGGCAATGCCGCGCAGTTCACCGCCACTAAAGGCTCGGTGCGACGCGCGCTCTGGGCGTGGAGTTTTTTAACAAACTGCTCTTTACCGACGCCAGTTTCACCGAGCACTAACAGCGGAATTTGCTTGGTGATCACCTTATTGGCATGTTGCCATGCGCGCTCAAGTTGAGGGTCGCGAAACCGCACGCCCAGTTGATTAAGCGATTTATTACTAGTCGCTACCCGACTCTTGATGCTGGGAATATTTAAGGGCTGAGTCTGTAGATGCAAGTCTAAATGCTGATTAAAGCCACCCGCACGGCTCCAATTATCGCCTAAGTACTGCTCGACGGAATCGCCAACCTTGGCATGACTAAGCAATTGTTTCGCCATGGGATTGCACCCCACAATGCGACCATCACTATCGGCAATCACTATGCCCTGCCAACCCGAATTCAGTAAATTTGGCTGCGCCGCTAAATCGATTCGATAACGGCTATCGGGCAAGTGACACAAGAGCGCGGTCTCGACCTGCTGCGCCAAACTCGACACTAACATCAGCGTCTGCTGAGTGTGTCTTTGCTGCTCGCTGGTGATATCTATCACCCCGAGCATCTCACCTTGGGGGGAAAATATTGGGCAGGCGGTGCAACTCATAAAACGATTCTGACGAATAAAATGCTGCTCACCCACTACAGATACTGCTTGCTTGGCGGTGAGTGCCGTCCCTATCGCATTGGTGCCTTTGTGCTGTTCGAGCCAATTCACCCCGATATCCAAAGCCACGTCCGCCAGTTTTGTGGAGTAGCGGCTCACGCCCCAGTGCCTAAGCACATAACCCTCGGCATCGGAGAGCAAGAGTCGGCTATTAGAATGCGCCATCAACTGATTGAACAAGGGCAAAGCATGGGATTGCACTAATGCAATGAGCATTTGATATTGCTCATGTTTCTGCTTTAGTTCGCTGGCGTCGAGCCTAAGCTCTTGGGGTAACTGAAATTCTGACAAGCCAGCGCCAATGCTGCGCTGCCACGAATCGGCCAACCACGCCTGTGTCGATGGTAAATGCGGTTTAACTGCCATAGCCGTGCTCCCCCGAGCTGTGTTCCGTTTCAGCACAATTGCTGTGTGCCACTCAATGACAAAGTAACCACAGGACACACTTCTCTCCCTGAGTGCCCATACTTATTCAAATCTGCAAAATTAGCTTTTCATCATACTGTTAGCACAACAAGTGTACAACTCCTGCCAGTTTGGCACTCTCCTTGCGATGCACCCTTGGTATGCAAGCCTCAGGTGTTGCATAAGAGAACACTAAGCCAATCAATAGGATTGGCTTAAAGCAAAACGAAAAATATTTAAAAAGACATCCAGCAGAGATGCATCAACAAGACTCCCTTGCTGAAGCCAAGAGCGTAAAAATCGCCAACGCCCAGCATGCCATCCACAAGAAGGAATGATTCTATGATTTATGCTCAACCCGGAACCGCAGGCGCAATCGTTAACTTCAAAGAAAAATACGCCAACTTTATCGGCGGAAAATGGGTCGCCCCAGTCAATGGTAAATACTTCGACAATCGCTCCCCCGTGAATGGCCAAAACTTTTGCCAAATCCCACGCTCCGATGCCCAAGATATTGAATTAGCCTTAGATGCCGCTCACGCAGCGAAAGAAGCATGGGGTAAAACCTCAGTTACCGAACGCTCAAACCTGTTACTGCGCATTGCCGATCGGGTCGAGCAAAATCTCGAATACTTAGCCGTTGCCGAAACCTGGGAAAACGGTAAAGCGGTGCGTGAAACCTTAAATGCCGACTTGCCCTTATTCGTCGATCACTTCCGCTACTTTGCGGGTTGTATCCGCGCACAGGAAGGCAGCGCTGCCGATATCGATGGCAACACAGTCAGTTATCACTTCCCAGAGCCTTTAGGCGTGGTCGGCCAGATCATTCCTTGGAACTTTCCACTCTTAATGGCCGCATGGAAAATCGCACCTGCGCTAGCGGCGGGTAACTGTGTGGTACTCAAGCCTGCGGAGCAGACGCCAGTCTCGATTCTGGTCTTGCTCGAGCTGATTGAAGACCTATTACCCGCGGGTATTCTTAACGTAGTCAACGGCTTTGGCGCCGAAGCAGGACAAGCTTTGGCCACCAGCAAACGCATCGCTAAATTGGCCTTTACGGGCTCCACCGAAATTGGCTATCACATTTTAAAATGCGCCGCCGAATCCTTAATTCCATCGACCGTTGAGCTTGGCGGTAAGTCGCCTAACGTGTTTTTTGCCGATGTGATGGACCATGAGGACGAATATTTAAATAAAGCCGTCGAAGGTATGTTGCTGGCCTTCTTTAACCAAGGTGAAGTCTGTACTTGCCCATCTCGGGTGCTAGTCCAAGAATCGATTTTCGATCGCTTTATCGAAAAAGTGCTCGCCCGCGCGCAAACCATTAAACAAGGCGATCCCTTAGATACCGACACTCAAGTCGGCGCTCAAGCCTCTAAAGAGCAATTCGATAAAATCTTAAGTTACTTAGCCATAGGTAAGGCTGAAGGTGCAGAAGTACTATTGGGCGGCACACTTTGCCAACTCGATGGCGGTCAAAGCGAAGGTTATTATATCAGCCCGACGATTATGAAAGGCCACAATAAGATGCGTATCTTCCAAGAAGAGATCTTCGGCCCCGTCATTTCGGTCACCACTTTTAAAGATGAAGCCGAAGCCTTAGCGATCGCGAACGATACTGAGTACGGCCTAGGCGCTGGTGTGTGGACACGGGACATGAACACGGCTCAACGCATGGGACGTGGCATTCAAGCGGGCCGCGTGTGGATTAACTGTTATCACGCCTATCCAGCCCATGCCGCCTTTGGTGGATACAAAAAATCCGGCATCGGCCGCGAAACCCATAAGATGATGCTCAACCACTATCAAAATACCAAGAATCTCTTGGTGAGTTACGATGTGAATCCTTTAGGTTTCTTCTAAGGTTTTTGGGGCTCAAACAAGCTGATGTGAGGAAGCTTTTATTTCGGTTTTTAAACGTCTTTGCAAGCAAGCTTATTAAACTTTCCGCATGAGTAATCGATACAAGTGATAAACATGAAAGGGCGAATAGCCCTTTCTTTTTTAACTGAATTTAATTCAAACCTCACTCAGTTTATATTATCAATCCGCGCTAAACGCTGAGCTAATTCAGCAAGAGAGGAGGCTGTTTGTGGATCGCTTTGGGGATCGATAACTTCAACCAGTTTAAGTTTTGGCTGAAAAGGTAACCAAGAACTGCCCGTTGTCATCACTAAATCCAGCACAAACTGACCATAATAGTGCAATCTCAGTCGGTTATCCGTCATAGGCCAATGGGCATAAAGCAGAAAAGAATCGTACATTTGCGCCAAAGAGGTTGTCGCAATGAGCTTAAACCCTTCATCAAGCAGACTAAACTCGGTCGATTCTTCGAAGGGACAATCGAAAGAAGTGATGACCAAATACCCCAAGGTTTTATTGGATAAAACGCAGCGATATTGGGCTTCAATCACTAGGCCTGCAATAAAAGTGTGAGTAGGTTGGCCATTAAAATACAGAGGCATTTTCAGTGGATGAGGCTCAACCCCATCGGCATGCTCTGTTAGCAGTGAAAACCCCGTTATCGGTTGCATCCCTAACCCCACTTATCTCGTCTATCTGCGAAAATACACGTCACGCAACTCTTGCGGATTCAAAGCACTAGGACTGACGGCTTTTCCAATAACAGCCCAGTAAGATCAAATAGCCGACAAAATACGCCACGAGATCGAGTGGATCAAAATGGCTGCCTATCACTATTCGCGCCAAGCGATTTCCGCCCAAGCCTAGCTTGTCGACTAAACCCCAATACTGACCAAACTCGATAGCAAAGGCAAACAGCAATACCGAAAACGCCAACCAAGGAGTTTGAAAAAAACGCTTCATGCCCTCGCCTGTGTTTTGTGCTAGGGACTTTTCTGCTGGGCTGTCAACCGGAACGACAGCCCGCACCATACAAAACAGTAAGATCACTACTAGTACATCGCCCACAAAACCACGAATAAAACCCGCAGGTGCATATAAAGCGATTAAGACTTCAGTCAAAAATAATAAAACGGCATAAATACAAAAGGATTTACGACTCGGATTGCGGCTGATAAAAGCGCGAATAACGGCGGTAGACATAAATAAGTTAATCCCTTCACTCGATTGAGGTGGCAGAATCTACCGTAATACCAATAGGTTAACAAGTGAGTTTTCGTTGACATTTAAGGCTCACCACCCGAGCAACCGCGCCACTCAAGCCTATCAATTCGAATAAATGTTCGCGCCTCAAAATTTAAGCGAGGTTTAAGTTTGGGTTAAGTAGCCTACACCTAAACCCACTTAGGAGCGTCACATCATGTCATCAAACACACTGCAAACCATCAAAGTCTGGGACCTGTTGATCCGCATATTCCATTGGTCACTCGTCGGCTTTTTTGCCTTAGCCTACCTCACTGAAGGCGAAGACGAGTGGATGACCATCCACAGTTACGCAGGTTATAGCATCTTAATTTTACTGGTGTTTCGCCTGCTCTGGGGCGTGATGGGTACCCACAATGCGCGCTTTAGCAACTTTATCACTCGCCCTAAAGAAGTGCTGGTGTACCTCAAAGGACTCGTCACGGGCAAAGCCAAAGACTACATAGGCCATAACCCCGCTGGGGCAATGATGATAGTGGCCTTGATTGCCAGCATAGCCATCGCGGGATTCTCAGGCATGGCGCTGTACGCCACCGACGGACACGGCCCATTAGCTACGAGCTTTTTCGCCACTTGGCCTGAAGGCGCCATAAAAGAAGTCCATGAATTCTTTGCCAACTTCACCGTGTTCCTTGTGGTCATCCATGTTGGCGGCGTCATCGTCAGCAGCCTGTTACACAAAGAAAACTTAGTCAGAGCCATGGTCACGGGCAAGAAACAACGCCCTGTGGAACAAAAAGATTAATCCATTAGCCATTTTGCTTAGCCACAAGACATCAAGCCCAAAAGGAATGCCCTATGAACAAATTCACCAGACACACGAATACGAGTCGCCTTGCCACAGTCGCAATTGCCACCTTGCTGCTGACTAGCCTCAGCGTTAGCGCCGCCAACAGTAAAGTGCAAAGCCTGCCACTTAGCGCCGAGCGTATTGGCACGCAGTTGCAAAGCTATCAAGCCCAAGGCGCTGGACCCTTTACCGCCGCCGCAGGACAAAAGCTTTGGCTACAGGACATGGACGGTCGCAGCTGCGCCAGTTGTCATACCGCTAAAGTCACCGACATGGGGATGCACCAAAATACCCGTAAACCCATTGACCCTATGGCGCCGTCGATTACCGCAGATCGGTTAACCGACTCAGCCAAAATCGAGAAATGGTTTACCCGTAACTGTAACTGGACCTTTAAACGCGACTGCACGCCACAGGAAAAAGGCGATGCTTTACTCTGGTTAAGCCTGCAATAACCGCCAAATTTCGACTTTATAACTCATTCAATGAGATCAATTAATTTCAATACCTTCCACAGAAGGTAACGGCACAAAAAGGAAGATGTCATGACTCAACAAGCACACCCTATTAGCTGGTTCTTAGGTTCATCACTCACAGCTGCGGCATTAGCCATTGGCGTTATCGGCATCAGCCTAACCTTAACCGGCACAGGCTATGCCGACGATGGCCGCGAGCTCAGCCGCGCTGTTCCACAAAATGCGGAATATACGGCAGAATGTGGCAGCTGCCACATGGCTTATCCCGCGAACTTACTCCCCGCCGACAAGTGGCGCGCCATTACCGCAAATCTTGATAATCACTTTGGTGACAACGCCAGTCTAGATCCTCAAGTCACTGCTAGAATTGAGGAATATCTGGTTCAACATGCGGCGCAAAATGGTAAGGTGATGAAAAACAGCACGCCGCTGCTCGTAGGGTCTGGGCCGCAGAAGATCACAGAACAGGCATTTTTTATTGGCAAACACGATGAGATCCCAAGACGTATGGTGCAAGATAACCCCAAAGTCGGCTCATTCAGTCAATGCAGCAATTGTCACAACCTCGCAGAGAAGGGCATATTCGATGAAGATACCGTTAATATTCCTGGTTTTGGCCGCTGGGATGATTAGCAGTCCAAGCACTGATGCCCACGACGATGATCTTTCCAGCAAGGTGGTCGAGTGGGTTAAGGAGGGCAAGGTTTTGCCCTTTGACACCATAATGCAACGTTACGAATCACGCCTGCAGGGGCGGCTGCTGGACTTAGAAGTCGAACAAAAACATGGCAGGATCATCTACGAGCTCGAGATCCTCCGTGACGATGGCATAGTGTATGAAATCAAAATTGACGCCAAAACCGGCGAGTGGCTAAAGGAAAAGGTCGACTGATGCGTTTGCTATTGATTGAAGATGATACCGATCTGGTCGCGCGCCTGATTCCCGCCCTTAACAAGGCGGGTTATACCGTCGAGCACGCCGATAACGGTATTGATGGCGCCTTTTTAGGCGAAGAAGAAAACTTCGAAGCCGTGATCCTCGATCTCGGTTTACCCGGCAAACCCGGTTTACAAGTCCTCGGCCAATGGCGACAAAAAGGCTTAGCCATGCCAGTGCTGATCCTCACCGCACGTGATGCGTGGCACGAGCGGGTCGATGGCCTCAAGGCGGGTGCCGATGATTACCTCGGCAAGCCTTTTCACATTGAAGAACTACTCGCAAGGCTCGAAGTGTTGATCCGCCGCCACTTTGGCCGTGCCGACAATGTGTTGCAGCATGCAGGCGTCTCCCTCGATGTCGACAAACAAGCCGTCACTAATGTTGATGGTGCAGTGATAGAGCTGACTAAGATTGAATATCGTCTGCTGCATTACTTAATGGTCAATCCCAGCAAAATCGTCTCTAAGTCAGAGCTCAGTGAACGCATTTACGAAGAAGATCAAATCAAAGACAGCAATGTCATCGAAGTGTACGTCAACCGCCTGCGCCAGCGCTTAGGCAAGGATTATATCGAAACCCGCCGCGGCCAAGGTTATCGACTCAAGGAGTAAAGGCGTGTATTCACTCAAGGGTTATCTGACGCGCAATCTGCTGATCACGCTCACCTTTGCCATGGTGCTGTTACTGTATTTCTTATACCAAGGTATCCAAATATTAACCCAAGACTTTGTTGCCTCGCGTCTACAACACGATGCCGACAGCCTGATCTCCGCCCTGAATCACAATCCCGATGGCACATGGGCGCTCACCACCGACCGTTTACCCAATGTGTACCACAGGGTTAATTCTGGGCATTATTTTGCAATTCAAATCGGCGAGCAAACTCTGCGTTCACGATCCCTTTTCGACCATAACGTGAACATGCCAAAACTGACCGCTGGTGAGCAACACCAAGCCACTGAGTTTGTCAGCAAAGAACACTGGCTGATGTTCAGTCAGGCCGTTATCAAAGATGATCAATTAGTTACTCTGTGGGTGACAGAAGATATTAGCTCGCTTGAACAAACCCAAGTGCAGTTTTTAGCCTTTGCCAGCGCAGCCGTGTTGCTCACGATTGTCATTCTATTAATAGCACAGTATCAATTACTTAAACGCGGTTTTAAACCCTTAGAGCAGATGCCAGAAGCTATCCGGCAAATGCGCACCCAAGGGCAAGAAATCAATCCTGACCAAGTGCCAAGCGAGATAGTCCCGCTGATCGAAGAGATAGATCGCTTAGTTAATCAATTGGGCCAGCGAGTACAACGCTCCCGTAATGCCTTGGGTAACTTAGCCCACGAAATGAAACGTCCGTTACAAGGGCTGCAGTCCTACCTAGAAAGCCTTCCACCAGAACAGCGAAGTGAGGGCAGTAAAGTGCTCGCAAGCCTGCACCACATCATCGAGAGAGAGCTTAAGCGCACTAAGATTGTCGGCCTGTCCACTCCAGGGCGTTATACCGTGCTCGATGACGATCTTGCGCCGCTGATTCAAGTAATGCAGCGCATTTACCCAGACCGCATTATTCACAGCCATTACACGAGCGGCTTAGTAATGCCGTTTGATCGGGATGACTTACTCGAACTCTTAGGCAACTTGCTGGATAATGCCTGCAAGCATGGTCGCAAAAATATTGAGATCCATATCAGTCAGCAAAACGTGCCAGCTACTGGCTATGGGATAGAAGTGAGTGATGATGGCGAAGGTGTCTCCGATGCCGCGCTGTCCGTTATCATTGAGCGCGGCATTCGGCTAGATGAAAGCATCCAAGGCCATGGTTTAGGATTATCTATCTGCAAAGATATCGTCGACAGTTATCAAGGCGAACTCGGTTTTAGCCATGCGAAACAAGGCGGACTTAAAGCCAGCGTATTTCTGCCGCTCCCGAATTAAACGGTATACTCACTCGGCTTGTGCCCACTGAGTTCATGCAAGCCAATAGAGGGTATAATTTGCCCATTCAAACCCCTTTCCCCAATCAGTCTAGAGATTTATATGAAAGTTATCGACCTAAAATCGGCCCCGCAACACATTCCACAATTGGCGGAGTGGCATCATCAAGCATGGGCACATTTGAGTTCTGCGGATGCCACCGTCACTACGCTGATTGAGGAAATGAACGAGTATTTAACTGACGCCGCCATCCCCAAGATGTTTATCTGCGAACAGGAAAATCAAGTGATGGGATCATCTTCATTAATCGTCGCAGATATGGACAGCCGAACTGACTTAAGCCCTTGGCTTGCCAATGTGTATGTGAATGCAAACCATCGAAATAAAGGATTAGGTAAGTTGCTAGTCAATGCCGTCATTGAGCATGCTAGAGCGATTCGTTTACAGAAAATCTATTTATTTACTGCAGATAAAGCCGATTTTTATCGAGCGCTGGGTTGGTCAATGATTTCACATGAAGATTATAAAGGCGAGATGGTCACGATTATGGAGTATGAATTGAGTCAGCAAAGTTGCTAAGTTAAGAGAGCAAGCTTCACGACGGACGTCGTGAAGCTGTACATGCGGGCTAAATATCTAAATGTGATATCCAATACTTAGCGACAAGCCAAAGGCTTTAGTCAATTTCTATATCCACGCCGAAACGATTGGATAATTGGCGTTGCTCGTGCAGAATTTCAATTCGGCGGCGAGTGTCTTGGGTCAACTTGTCTTTTAGGCGCAAACCACTAGTAATGGCGGCTTTTTTGGCTTTCTTGCTCTTCATCGGTAAATCAGTTGTCGTTGCATCCGTAGGACTCTCGACGGCTTGAGATTCGATAGACATAGCTAACTCCTTTAATTAGAACCTTAAATAGGCTCTTCCAGTAAATCCCTGCTCTAGACGAAAAAACAGGTCATCTATAATGAGTCAATTCGCCATTCACTATTTAAGTAACAGATAATTTGGCGACTCATAAACTTACGGTCCATATCATTCACCTAAGCCAACAAGATTAAATACATGCTGATAGGATGAAGACGATCGAGACATAAGGTCGAAATGAAAAACTGAGTATTGATTGACTTCATCGACGCAACATAACCCTAACGAGTCCTAAATTTCCCGGCGACAAAGCGGCATAACATAGGTAGAGAAAGAACAGGTAGTAATGCAGAAAGGTTGGTAAGCTCGAGCGGCAAAGCGCTGCTGCGCAACAATTAGGCTACGCAACAGTACTACATCTAGCCTAGATTTACGACTTATATGGCATAGCGCCGAGGTAATCTTTCTTGCCAATTTCAACACCGTTGTGGCGCAAAATCGCGTAGGCTGTTGTTACATGGAAGTAAATGTTCGGAATAGCGTGCTCAATGGCAAACTCATAACCTGTAAGATATTTTCCTTCCCATCGTGGTTGTGAGACATGGATCGTGGCCGCATTAGCAAAATCATCCGCTTTAAACGTCGCTAAATAATCCAAAACCGAGCTAATACGCGCTTGCAACTCAGCCAGCGTCGTCTCGCTATCATCGTGCTTTGGCACTGTATCTAAGTTATCGGTCAAACGTGCCACGCCAATTTTGGCAGTATCGCAGGCAATTTGAACTTGGCGAATAAGATTAAATTGATCCGGCGCTAAGCGTGAGTTTAATAGCACCGCCATATCGACTTTCTTGAGGTTTGCGAAGCATTCGCCCTTTTCAAGAATAACGCTTAAATTTTTCAGCATCTTGCTAAATTGTACAACCGTTAAATCATAAAGCATGGCATTGACCTCAGTGATGGACGCTACAAAACTGCAGCACTTATGACTATCTTGGGGCAAATAATTCAATTTCAATCATTCTTGGAATTTAAGTATTTGCTTAACAATAAACACACCTAAATAAGCCCTATTAAGCAGCTAAAAATGACAAGAAACAGTTGTAACCTTGTGAGCCAGAGCATTTATTAAGCGAAAAGAGGTTAATATTCAATCAGGCAAACAGTAGTAGGCAGTACGAAATTTGGACAATTGAACGAATAACAGCTTGAGATATCACCAATAATGTTAATTTTTCCACAACGAAAAAAACCTCTACATTGCTGTAGAAGCTTTCATCTTTATGTTGGCGGGTGAAATATCGCGCAGCGATGAGCTCATGAACGAGAGGCATGGATGCTGAGCTGGGCTGTTAAGCAGGGATGTTGTTAGACGGGACGGACGCAACGATTGAAATAGATAAATTCCAGATACGAAAAAGCCCTAACATTGCTGTTAGGGCTTATCGAAATGTTGGCGGAGCGGACGGGACTCGAACCCGCGACCCCCGGCGTGACAGGCCGGTATTCTAACCAACTGAACTACCGCTC
>NZ_JADWMP020000063.1:0-557 GCF_015767295.1 Shewanella sp. DW31 | reverse complement strand
GATAATGTACCGTAAACTCATTGTGCGTTATTCCCCTGGCAATCTCCCGGGCCAGAGATAAACGTTTTAAATACCAGCGCCTGTAGAACAACATCATCCCTACAGAAAGACACAATGACAGCGGAACAAAAATAAAAAGGTTTTGTAACCAGTATGCCGATAACGTTGAGAAGGGGGTTCGCACCATCAGCTGGAGAGTGTGATCGGTTGAGGTGAACCGCTGCGTTAAAAACGCCTTACCGCGCAACGTCGCAGCGCTGGTAATCGCCTCCCCTGCGCCGAATGTCAGGCTAAAGGCTGATGCTCTCTCTGCTGCCAATATCTCTATGAGCTCCTGGACATACTGCGAATCCACAATGACGAAGGCCGCTTTATTCGCTGCTACTTTTTTCACATAAACCACAACAAGGCGATCGGGTCCTTCGGCCATACTACCGATAGATCGCAACCACCGTTCCGGATAAGAAGCAGGTAAGGAAAGCCCTGCCAGCCGGGAAAAATGATAGCGTTCGGTTCCTGTGACAAAGGAGCAAGTGATATCACCATTTTCCAGAAAC
>NZ_JADWMP020000062.1:0-565 GCF_015767295.1 Shewanella sp. DW31 | reverse complement strand
ATAAAAATACTGTAGCATCATCCTTAGATAATGTTGCTACAGATTTTACTTTTTATATTAATAAAAATCAGGCTTAGGTAGATTTTCTGAACCAGGTTCCCATAATCCAATACTTGATTGGGTATCATTTCTTTTCCCTGTAATATTGTCCACTATAAATTGAGCAATGGCACGCCTCGTGATTTGAGCACCTAGAAATGGCTCTCCTTTAGAGCTTGCAACATAATCTCTTGTATCACCATCATACAGCCAAGTCATACGCATATAAGTATAATCTAGATTACTTGATTCTAGTGCTTCTATACCTCTACCTTCAATCTTTGAACTCCCCATCATACGGTTATTCCATATAGAAAAGGGTTCTGCAACTTCCCCATATACTCCAAGTACACCTGCTTGAATAATCCGCCGTACTCCTGTTTCCTTCATAGCTTCTATAACAGTTTCTGTTATTTTTTTATTATCAAAGTTCATATAAATCAAATCTTGATTTTTCATAGCAATTAATAAGTCGGATAAATTGCTAGCATCTCCAGAAATTTTAGTTACATTTGTATAAGGTAAG
>NZ_JADWMP020000061.1:0-576 GCF_015767295.1 Shewanella sp. DW31 | reverse complement strand
CCCTAGGGGAACCTGGGGCTGGATCACCTCCTTACCTATACGACTAACTTAATGTTTGTTGAGTGTTCACACAGATTTGCTTGATAGAAGAAAGAGTAAAAGATGGGTCTGTAGCTCAGCTGGTTAGAGCGCACCCCTGATAAGGGTGAGGTCGGTGGTTCAAGTCCACTCTGACCCACCAATCCTTCCTTCTCAGCGTTGGAAAGTGACTCGTTTAGTGAACTAAACATCGCCACTGTCCGCCTTGATAAGAAATGATTGGCAAACCAATCCTTTTAGAGGTTTGGAACATCTTACTTACTCGCACTGCATGTAAATGGGGCTATAGCTCAGCTGGGAGAGCGCCTGCCTTGCACGCAGGAGGTCTGCGGTTCGATCCCGCATAGCTCCACCATTTACACCTTATTCTGACTTTATTGCAAAGTAATAAGGCATATGCACTATGGATAGAGATGCCAAAGATAAACTTAAAAATTATCTTTGGCTTTTTTAAGCCCGCTCTTTAACAATTTGGAAAGCTGATAGTATTTAATTGCATGAGTCTGTCATGTGATTAATTACAAAACGTTTGATGCG
>NZ_JADWMP020000060.1:0-604 GCF_015767295.1 Shewanella sp. DW31 | reverse complement strand
ACATTTATTGAATGAAAATTATTTTAAACGAATCAAGGCAATGGAATTTGCTGTAAAATACGATGATGGGAAAGATCCAAGAGGTTTCTTAGAAGCAGACGTAGTATTGTTAGGAGTTTCCAGAACGTCAAAGACACCGTTAAGTCTTTTTTTAGCGAATAAAAACTTAAAAGTGGCGAATCTCCCACTCATTCCTCAAGCCCATATCCCAAAACAACTTTGGGAGATCGATCCTAAAAAAATTGTTGGTTTAACCAATAATCCCGATATTTTAAATAATATTCGAAAAGAACGGATGCGTTCCTATGGATTAAATCCTGATACGGCTTATTCTGATATCGAAAAAATACGAGCAGAATTAGATTTTGCTAATGATTTGTATGAAAAATTAGGTTGCGTTGTGATCAATGTTGCTTCTCTCTCAATTGAAGAAACGGCTTCGTTGATCCTAAATGCCTTAGATTTAGAGGACCACAGTTATTATGGCACGGATACTTCAGGAGAAAAATAAAGAGCAAATAATTGTATCCAACAAGCAGCTATAACAAACAACCAGAACCAAACGCATAACTAGTTGAAAAAAAAGCCAGCAGACACGTGTCTG
>NZ_JADWMP020000059.1:0-629 GCF_015767295.1 Shewanella sp. DW31 | reverse complement strand
TACATTTTGAAATTATAACAAGAGATTGTCATCCCCAATCCATCATCATCGACTGTAGATTTAACAAGCCTATTGCCATGATCACCTGTATCTTCAGAAATAAAAACAACTGTAATTCTTGCTTCATTATCAAAATTAAAAACCAATTTTCCATTAGGATTCATAGTCAGAGAACTAGAATATACCAGCACTTTTCCATCAACTTCAGCTTCAATTTTCATATTATCTCATCTTATAAACAATAATAACCAACACAGAAAAAACCAAAACAATAAACCCAGGCATTACAACAACCCGATGAAGTTTATGTAAAAACATTGACTTAATTAGACCATGCATAACATGCTTTAAAAGCAGAAATAAGATCACAAGAAGTATAATTATTATCAATGTTAAAAAAACCACCGAATAATTCACTTATCCCCCCACTCTCCTTTGCCTCATCAATAAAAAACAGAACAATTATACATCAAAACAAACAGTTACATCCCCTTCACTCCAATACTTTTAACATAATCCCTTAATTGTACGCACCACTGAAACGCGCTGAACGCGATTCTGACGCAGACACCGCAAAAAGAGATGTTTTACCCCGGAAAAACAGGAAGGATGCGTCAGGATCGTTTTCA
>NZ_JADWMP020000005.1:0-233386 GCF_015767295.1 Shewanella sp. DW31 | reverse complement strand
CTCAATTGTCGTTGCAGATGATGTAGGTTCTTGGAATAGCCCCTTCCAGGGGCAAGTCAAAGCCGCCTTCTAAGAAGGCGGATTCTTTACTTAAAAACTGTGGTTAACAATCAATGTCAATTCTTCTGCTTCATCGAGAATATTTGGTTTTACTGTGATGTCTCAGGATTAACGAGATTAAGCACTCGTATGTAAGTGACCGTTGGCGGCATGGATGCCGCCGTCGAGCCTATAGGGATATATTCACGGCGAGTCACTGGAATGAGAGTGCTTAATCATTAGTTATGTCGTCACTCATGTGTTTATCGCTTTAAAAAGAACTCATCTCACAATCCCTACTCTATGATTTTTATCAATTAGCCTCGCTCATAATCGATTTCATTCGGTATTTAATACAGCAAACCGAGCAAACACACTACGGTGCTGGCGGGTAATATGGGCTGTAGCCAACGCGGCTTGTAGCTGAGTAAAATCACTAGAATTATCGAACTCAAACATACCCAGCCAAGCAGTAATACGCTGGCGTACGCTGGGCCGTAATGACGACTGGCAAGCCAATAGCACAGGACGAGCGTTGCAGTACCAGCGGTGCGAAATCCGCGTGCCTGTGCATCGGTTAACGGGCGGTTACGCACGGCCCGGTGGTGGCCAAAATAAGACAATGCCAACAGCCCCATGGCGATAAAACAGGTTAACAATTCGCCTGTGGCTATCATGATTCAACTCCTAATTCTGCCGTCGCTTTGGTTACCCGTGTAGCCAGCACTTTTTTAGGGCTACGCAAGCGTTTGGCTGCCATGTAAAACAGCGCTGCAAGTGCGAGCATCATGAGATCAAATCCTGCGAGAACATAGGCTTGGCGCTGTAGATTGCTTATCAGCTGAAACTGTGAAGTCATGGCGTTGAGCAGAGGTAGCAGGCCATAAAGCAAGGATGTGAGTAAAAAGAGTCGTTGCCATGTTTGTTTATCTCGTTTGAAACAAGCGAGCAGTGCGACTAACGCCCAACTGATAAAGAAACAATGGATTTCCCAGTTCTCTCTATCCGCAAAGGTGACGGGTAAGAGTCGATTGGCATAAAAATAACAGGCTAACGCAATGGGCAGGCCAGCAAAGGTGGCGAGATTCAACATGTTCACTAGCGTGAGCCCGCTATGATTCTTATCTTTTTTAAGCTGCTTTTTTGCCAGTTTATCGGCCCACATAATCGCGCCGCTGGCGATCATCACGCAGCCCGTTAATCCCGCCAGTAAATACAGTAAACGTAGGCCTTGGCCAGCAAAGCGACCACTGTGCAGGGCTATCATGGCACTTTGGGTTTGATTCGCTCCCGAAGTCACAGCCGACTGCGCTAACACAGCACCGGTCACAGTAGACAAGTGATACCAAGGCGCTTGCTGATTTAAGCTGTGCTCAGGGGCGATTTTGACTGTTACGCTGGCATTGCTGTCGTTGAGATTATCAAACTGCAAGCCTTCAAGTGGCGACTCACCCACGACACTGTGAATCGCACTGAGTAAACTCTGACTATCGAGCATAGTGGCTGGTGTGCCAGTGGCGGCGGGAGTTTGGTAAATGGGTTTCCATTGCGAATAAAAGGCTTGAGTTTCATCACCATATTGCGTGTTAAGTCCCCATGGCATATACATAAACATCAAAGTCACTAGGCCGGTGTAAGTGATCATAAGATGAAAGGGCAATGCGAGAACTGAGCTGGCGACATGGGCATCTAACCAAGAGCGCGGGCCTTTTCCGGGGCGAAAACTAAAAAAATCCTTAAAAATACGTTTGTGGATCACTATCCCGCTGATGATGGCGACTAGCATGAACATAGTGCAAAAGCCGACAATCCAACGCGCTGTGAGCACACTCATATAGTACAAGTCGAAATGCAGTCGATAGAGAAAGTCGCCCCCTCGGCTTTCCCGTGCTTTAGGTAAGGCTTCACCTGTCGCAGGGTTAATAAAGCCTTGATGATAATCACCAAATCGCTGGCCTTCAGCGGCGGGATCGCTCCATGCATAGGTCAGTAATGGCACCCGTTGTGTGGGTAAGTAAATCCACCACGACTCAGCGTCAGGCGCTTGTTGTGCCAAGGACGTGAGGCCCTTGAGTATTAATTGTTGATTATCCGCATTGGCATCATATTGGCTGCCGTGGTTTTCGGGTTGCATCCACAGGTTGATTTCAGCACGGTAATAGGCCGCTGTTCCGGCGAAAAAAACCAGAAACAACACCCAGCAGGTGAGCAATCCAACCCAAGTGTGTAGCCAAGTCATTGAACGAAAAAAGGAGTCTTTCATAATCCACTCCCTTGAGCACTTGTAGCATCAAACGCTTTAGCGGCGAGGTAAGCTAAATACAGCAGACCGCTGAGCGCGAATAAATCCAGCCAGTATCGCCATGTTGATTTAACGCTGAACACCCAAATCACGGCGCAGGTGTACACAGTAAATGACAGCATCATGGCGGTTAACACCCGATCAACCTGAGATAACGGCAGGATTTGTGCGAGCAAAATAGTCGCTACCGCACTTAACAAATAGCCACCAAAGGTTGCTGCGAGGCAGCGATTGCCTATGTGCAGGCTATCGTTCCTGATGGCTGACGTTTTCCAGCGCATCAGTCTTTGTGTTAACGGTGGAGTCATGTTGGTTTTTTCAGTCATGATGGTGTGCCACTTCTGCTGAATTTGTTTTGTGAGTGCGGGATAGCACAGAGATTAACAAGGCGGGTAAAAAGGTTAAGCTGAGTAGCGTTGCCACGATAAGACCTGCCAATACCACTATGCCAACGCCGCGGTAGAGTTCGCTGCCAGCACCGGGGAATAACACCAGCGGCAATAAGCCAAACAAGGTCGTCGCGGTAGACATTAGAATCGGTCGTAATCGACTGGCGACGGCAGATTTGACGGCATCAACGACACTAAACTGACCCGATTGCAGGTTTTTACGGCTCTGTTCCACGATCAAAATCGGGTTGTTAACGACTGTGCCTAATAGGATTAGAAATCCAAGCATAGTAATCATATCAAAGGGTTGGTGCCAACCTTGGCCGCCAAGATACGCAAATAAGCTGCCAGTATAATTAAGCGCTTGTAAGCCGACTAAACCGCCCGCAAGTCCGAGCGGGATAGTGATCAGCACAAATAACGGATAACCCCAGTGATTAAAAATCGCGACTAATAACAAGTAGATGATCAACACGGCGACCAGAAAATTGCTGGAGAGTGCCGCTTTCGTCGCTTCGAGTTGATCAGCTGCGCCCGAAATGTCCAAACTGACATCTTTGCCGACAGCACCCTGTTGATAGAGGATGGGGACTAATTCTTCCCGCACCTTAGCCACAGCGGTTTCTAACGCAATGGAACGCGGCGGAATAATGTAAAGGGTCACGGTTCTGCGGCCATCGACGCGGCGTAAACTGTCGCTATCCATTTGCTCGCTAATGTCGGCCAAGGCTTGCAGTGGCAGTACATTGCCCTTAGGCGTGACTATCGGAGCGAGCGCTAATTGCGACAGACTCTGTTGATTGCCTGCCAGACTAAATAGAAAGATATCCACCTTGTTATCATTGAGGAAAAACTCGTCGACATAGGCGCCATCGCTCAGTGCCGAAACCGCATAGCCAAACTCGCTACCGCTAAAATCTTGTTCTACAAGACGTTGCCAGCGAGGGGAGATCTGCCACAGCGGTTGGTCTAGCGACAAGGTCGATGGGTCAGAATACAGCTGCGGCTCGGCAAATACTTTTTCCGCCGCTTGATACGCCGCTTCGGCAGCGCGATAGAGACTGGCTTGATTCGGGCCAGAAATATCCAAGGCGACAGCGCGGGTGCCACCATCGTTGCTGGAAATAATGGAACCCCGCGATGAATAGGCGCGCATGCCCGGATATTGCTCAAACAAGGCGGTGAGTGAACTCATCATGGCATCCATATCTTGGCTGCGAACGGGTTCGCTCATCACCCAAATACTGCCGACACCCACGCTGAGGGTATAGTATTTTAGCGGCGGGATTTTTTGCTCACCACGTTCAAAGGATGCCGCCTCGGCATTGACTCTCGCGGATAGCTGAGTCGTTAATTCTTCAGCAATTTTAGCCATTTCCGATAGGTTGTAACCCGGCGGTGCGACCATAGAAGTAAAGGCTTTTGGTTCTTCGCCTTCGGGTAAATATTCGGCCGGAGGCATAAGCCAAGCCGCAAGCCCGATCGTCGAGACGAGTGACAGCACAATCACAAAGGCGCGGCGTCTTGCCGACAGTACAAGTTGGCTGACTAAGCTCAATATGCGTGATGCTTTGGGCGGCTCACTTTGGTTTGTCTGCGCCGAGTGCATCTTACCGAAACCAAAACGGGCAATAGCGGCGGGTACGATGAACACCGCGACCAGCATAGAAGCGATAATGGATGAAGCGATGGCAATCGCGATATCCGAGTACAGTTGCCCCGCTTCTTGTTTGATAAATAGAATGGGTACAAACACTAGCACTGTGGTGAGCGTCGAGGCTAATACTGCGGGCCAGACATCGTAGATACCACTTATGGCTGCTTCGAGACGCTCTAATCCGCGTCTGCGCGCTTGTTCAATGCTTTCGAGCACCACAATGCTGTTATCGACCGTCATGCCTATGGCAAAGGCAACACCCGCCAGTGAAATGACATTAATAGTGCGATTAAACACCAGCAGCCCGACGAAGGCGGCTAAGGTACACAGCGGAATACCGATAACACCAATCAGGGTGGCTCGATTCGAGCGTAAAAAGAGATACATCACTAAGGTTGCTAGTAAGGCACCTAGGCCTAAATTGACCCACACATTTGCAACCGAATCTTGCACATAGCGTACATCATCACTGAATAACTCTAATTGCATGGCGTGCTGGGCGAGTTGATTTTGATTGATCTGCGCTATCACGGGCATCATGGCATCTTTGATGGCGATAACGTTAGAACCGACATCCCGTTTGACCGCTAAGCTGAGAGTACGTTCTTGTTCGGCAAAGGACAGTTCTCGGATCTCGGCGTGGTCGAGTTTTATCTCGGCAACGTCTTGCAGCAGAATATTCGTATTACCTTGGCGTTTTAAAATCAGTTGCTTAAGTTGATTTAAATCCTCAAAACGGCCAATTACCCGCAGTAAATAACGTTTTTTACCACTGTCGATATCGCCCGCAGAAGTGTCTTTGTTGCGATCTCGAATGGCTTGGCGCACGTCCATAATGCTGATGCCGCGTTGGGCGAGTTTGGCAGGATCGAGCCGTATTTGGATTTGTCGTTCAGCGCCACCTTGAATGGTGACGGAGGAGACGCCTTTGACGCGCTCCATTTGTGGGCGAATAAAGTCGTTAGCGAAATCGCGCATCATGTCTATGTCTAGATTCAGCGGGTTCCCCGCGACAGGCACGAGGCGGAAATACATGAAAGCGTTGTCTGAATATGAACTGCTGTAAAGCCGTGGTTGGTCGACGTTTTCTGGGTAGGACGATACTTGGCTGAGCGCATTGCTAACACGAATAAGCGCATCGCTTATCTCAGTGCTTTGGGGGAATTCGAGTTCTATCCATGCCGAACCCGTATCAGCCCAAGATGTCATGCGTTGTAAGTTGGGCAGGGTGCGCAGGTAGCGTTCCTGCTCAAGCAGAATTTCTTTCTCGACGTCTTGCGGTGTTGCTCCCGGCCAACCTGTGGCGACACTGATGGTGCGCACATCTAAGTCGGGGATCATTTGGATTGGGATACGCAGTGCTACAGCCGTGCCCAATACGCAAAATATCAAGACGATGACAGACAGTAAGGTGCCATGTTTAATTCCAAACTTCAGCATCCCACTAACCTCCTACAGCAGAGTTGAGTACAGAGACTGGCTGTTGGTCTTGTAGGCTTTCGTTACCGCGGATCACTACGGGCGCGTTTTTAGGTAATGGGCTAAGGATTTCAATCCCGATGGCGCTCGTGTGGCCCACTTGAACGGTATGCCGTTGGGCTATGTTGTTTTGCACGGTAAAGACACTGAACTGGCCGTCCGGGTGACGAACTAGCGCATCTTGCGGCACGACAACACTGTGTTGCGCCCGCTGTAAGTGGAAGGTCGCAGTGGCCGATGTGCCGGGCATCAAAAGTCCACTCGCATCAGGAATGGTTAAGCGCACCAAGAAGCTGCGAGCATTGTGGTCGCTCACGGGGACGAGTGCATTCACATGGCCGATAAACTGCTGTTCAGGCAGCATATCTGCGGCAATATCGACTTGAGTTGCAGTGGCTATGTTTTGGAACATTTCCTGTGGGACTTGAATATCGAGCCAGAGCTGTTCTTGGGATACTAAGGTGAAGATTTCAGTGCCGACATTGACCCATTCACCGGTTTCAGTTTGTTTGCTTGAAATCACTCCCGCAAACGGCGCGATCAGTTGGTGGCGGGCGACCACCTCTTTTTGGTGTGCTAATGCCGCCGTTAAACTCTGCAGATTAGCTTCGGCTTCGGTTAACGCCGCTTGACGAATCGCGCGCTCAGTTTCGGGAAATAATTGCTGAGAACTGAGTGTTTGCGCTTCGGTGAGGAGTCGCTGCTTTTCTGCCAGCATGGTCTTAGCGGCCATTACATCGGCCTGACGCTGTGCTAATTGGTGTATGGCTAAGGTGTCATCGAGTGCGAGCAAAGGCTGGCCAGCGGTAACGTTAGAGCCCGCATCGACCAGTACTTTGGCAACTAGGCCATCGGTACGTGCAGATAAGCGGGCTACCCGTGCGGATTTAATGGAGCCACTGAGTGGCAAAAGTTCATTGGTACTGCCTGTTTGGGGCAAGGCGACTGTTACAGGTGCTGTGCTTGCGTGTACTGCAGAACACAGCATGTATAAACCTATCATTAAATAACGCACGTTAACTCCATCTCACTATAAGATTTTTACTGAGTGATAAAACTCGTGGTGGTGATGTGTAAAACGCTATCAACCTCGTTGCCTGCGAGTGTTTGTTTACCTTCTGTGGTGTGATTACTGACGAGCAAATAGCGGCCCGCATCTGGGGTATCGAGGGCGAATTTACCTTGGGCATCGGTGGTGAAAGATTTACTCCAAAAACCGGGGCGATAAACTTGTACTGGATGATTCACCAGTGGTGCGCCTTTATAGCTAAGCACAAACTCGGGAACGCCTGACTTTACTGGTGTAAATTCAAAATCTTGCAGCGCTTTTGTGTGTTCTTGTCCCGTGCGGGCATAGAGTATTGCAGCCTGCAATCCGGTCTCGGTTTTCCATGGTTGCCACGCGGTATCGGCATAGAAACTGATGTCACTCTTGCTATCTTGGGTTTTGACCAGTAGATGATCGGCTTGTGCTGTGGCGGTTAACGGCGTCTTGGCATTGGCGGCGAAAATACGCGCCGCGCTTAACGATGCTAACTCTTCTGCCGAAGCTTGCTCTGAACCCGGTTCGCCAAATTGCACTTTAACCGAACCATCGGTATTACGCTCAAGCCATACTTCATGTGCTTGAGCCGAAAAAGCGATACCGCCGAGTAAAGTGAGTATTACAAGTGCTTGTTTCATTTGATCATCCTTAATGTTATTTCGGGTTAGGGCTATGTTTTAGAGCGTCCAACGTAGTGACAGTGTGGCATTACGTGGCTCGCCAAAGTCGGCGTAACCCCAGAGTGAGCGGTTGTAGTTCTTGTCAAAAATATTGTTAATGTTCAATTGCATAGAAATAGAAGGTGTGATTTGGTAGCCAAACATTAAGTCAACGAGTGAGTAGGCTGATTGTGTTTGGCGGTAAGCCACATTCGGCGCGCCATCGACACCCCAAATAGTGCCTTGATAGAAGGTGCTGCTCTGCCAGCGCCAGCTCGCACCTGCAGTAATGCCCGGCAGAATATCTTCAAAGTTATATTTAGTGGTGAGTTTGAAGATATCTTCGGGCAGATAAGTTTGACGACGTAGGCCATCTTTATCTTCTGCATTGTTGTGGGTATAACCACCGCTGATATCCCATAAGTCGGTAAGACGTCCGGCAATTTCTAACTCATAGCCTTTGGTGGTAATCCCATCCACACTTTCGTAGATAGAGTCACCGGAAGGTAGCTGACCTTTACCTGCATATTCGGGTTCGTTGTCTTTATTGGTTTCGTAGACGGCGGCTGACATGTTTAGCGTGTCATCGAACAGCGCGACCTTGACGCCGCCTTCGACGTTTGTGCCTTCTGCAGGTTCGAGCAGTTGGCCATCTTCACCAAAATAGGTGCCAGGTTTGAAGATTTCAGTACGGCTAGCGTAGACAGCAATCTGCTCGGTCACATCGTAGACTAGGCCGTAGTAGGGGATGAAAATACCGGTTTTTTCCATGGTCGCATCTGTGCTGTTACCCACGAGATCATGCTTTTCATAGGACCAGTTACTTACGCGTCCACCGACCATTAATTTCAGTGAATCCAATACATTGACACGGACAGTGCCGTAAACACCCGATTGGCTTTGCTCATTGGTTTGGCCATTGGTGGGTGAATTAGGAATATTAGGCTTGGGGTAATTGCCCTGATCCGCGACGTTATAGCGACGTTGGCGTCCAGATTCAGTGTTGATGTTATCGAACTCGTTGTCACCGTAGTTAAAACCGATCACAGCGCTATGTTCACGGCCGAGTAAGTCGAAGTTACCCGTTGCATACAGGTTGAAACTGTTGGTATCTGACTCGCGATCATGTTGGGCGGCATAGGTATCGCCCCAAGGGCCAACAAATTCGCCGGTTGATTTGACGATATAATCGCCTGGGTAAAAGGCCAATGCGTCTATGGTGGCGTTAGCAATACGATAGGCACTGACGAGTGACCAGTCGTTATCGAATCTATGTTTAAACTCGGCCATGAGACTTTTTTGGGTCACGTCCCAATGGGTCCAGTCCTGTGAGCTAGAGTAGTTGCGGCCAAAATCGACAGCTGTGCCATCGGTATAAAATGCGGGATTAGAGTTCCAGTTATACACACCGTCGGTTTGTGATTTTTGATAGTCCGCAAACAGCGACAAGCTAGTATCTGTGCCGAGACTCGTTTCAACTACGCCATAGAGCACTGTGGTATCGCGCTGATAGCGATCGATAAAAGAATCGCCTTTCTTCACCGCACTCACGAATCGACCTTTCACATTGCCCGAATCCGTTAGCCAGCCAGAAACATCGGCTTCTAATCTATAGGTATTCCATGAGCCATAACTCGCACTTGCCGTGGCGCGGGTGTCATCCGTTGGACGTTTACGAATAAAATTAACCGTGGCAGAAGGTTCACCTAAACCACTTAAAATCCCAGCCGCACCTTTTAATACTTCAACCCGTTCGGCAATCACAGGGTCTAAACCTTGATCAATTGAGCCGCTGTAAACATGGGATGAAGAGGTTGTGATTAAGCCGTCAATTTGCACCCCGCTGTCGAGTGCATAACCGCGCACGAATATCTGACTATTTTCAGAGGCATCGCCCACCATAGTGACGCCAGGAGTGTGATTTAACACTGACTCCATAGTGACCAAACCTTTGTCACTGATCATCTCTTCGGTAATCAAAGTGACGCTTTGTGGGGTTTCTTTGAGTGACATAGACAAACCCGTGGCGCTATTCATTGCCGCGCGGGTGTATGTTCCTACCACGTTCAATCTTTCTATCTGTTCTGTATCTTTTTTCTCATCTTGCTTAGGGTCAGTATTGGCTTGAACCGTCAGAGTAAGTGTGCTGAGAAGTACAGGGATCAATGGCGAGCGCCAAGACGTTAAAGCAGATAGGGGAGGCATGGTATTTCAATCCTTTCAGGCGATTTCAGATTAAATAATGATTGGTGATCCTGAGTGCAAATAAAGTGTTTAGGTGCAAATGAGAATCGATCGCATGATAGGTTTGTTGAAAATAAATGCAATATGCTCAATGTGTAAATTGTTTAAGCTGGGTTGTAACTTATTGGCGAATAGCTTGTCAGCGAGCTGTGATAAGCCGTCGCAGTGGGATCTGAGGTTTTAGCGCATGCCTTACTATAACTCGGTTTCAGGGCATCGACTGGGAACAAAAGCTGTTGTGACTCAAGTTCCTTTAGCTAACAAAAAGGCCACAGTCGTTACTGACTGTGGCCTTTAATCTTTACAATTGAATCGAAATCCAACGGACTTGTTAAGCCTAAAAGTATGATTTACACCTTAGGTTTACGCCCGCACTTGGCCTGTGCCTGAGACTAAATACTTCTCAGCGGTCAAGGATTCGAGTCCCATTGGGCCGTAGGCATGTAGCTTAGAGGTCGCGATGCCGATTTCTGCTCCAAGGCCGAGTTCGCTGCCGTCGGAGAAGCGCGAAGAGGCATTGACCATTACCACAGAAGCATCGACCGCACGTTGGAAGTGTGCGGCAGTGACTTCGTTTTCGGTGCAAATCACTTCGGTGTGCTGGCTACCAAAACGGGCAATATGTTGGATAGCATGGTCAAAGTGATCGACTTGGCGAATGGCAATTTCGAGATCTAAATACTCTTGGCCGAAATCGTCTTCTTCCATGTAAGTACAGTTTTCAAAATAACCACCGGCTTGAGTACAAGCGTTGATTTTAACCTTATGCTTGGCCAGCGCTTTGGCTACTTTAGGCAGGAATTGCGAGGCAATTTCTTGGTGTACTAATAGGGCTTCGAGGGCATTACATACGCCAGTGCGCTGGGTTTTACCGTTGAGCAGTAAGTCCATAGCAATATCCAGATCGGCATCTTTATCGACGTATAAATGACACACGCCTTTAAAATGCTGGATCACTGGGATTTTACTGTTGTCAGTCACAAAGTTTATCAAGCCTTCGCCGCCGCGGGGAATGATCACATCGATATAATCTCGTTGCTGCAGCAGTTCTAGCATGAGGGCGCGATCTGGGTCGGGCACCACTGTGATTAACGCCTCGGGCAAGCCGTATTGTTTCAATACGCTTTGTAAAATAGTGGCGATAATTTTACTGCTGTGCAGCGCCTCTTTACCACCGCGCAAAATCACGGCATTACCGGATTTAAAGCACAGGGCACCCGCATCGGCGGTGACATTGGGGCGCGCTTCATAAATCATACAAACCACGCCCAATGGAACGCGCATCTTACTGATGGATAAACCATTAGGTCGTTGACCAATATAGCGTTCGTTGCCAATGGGATCGGGTAAGGCAGCGATGGTTTCAATCCCTACTGCCATGGCTTCTACGCGTTCTGGTGTTAGCGTTAAACGGTCGAGCATTGCAGGGGCAAGGTTATCGGCTGTTGCTCTGTGTAGGTCAATCAAGTTAGCGCTTTGGATTTCGTAGGACTTTTCACGTAATGAACGCGCCATGTCGAGGAGTACAGTATTTTTAAGCTGTTCGTCAACTTGGGCGAGAATAAGAGCCGCTTTGGCAGCTTCTTGAGATAAGTTTTTGATTAAATTCATATTTACTCCGCTCAGATGTTTACTCGCTTAGTTTTATTCGGCTGATGCTTATTCGAGAATGGCGATGTTTTTCTCGGAAATAATCGGTCCAGTCTTTTGCTGAAATTCACTGGCAAACTCGCGATCGTCTTGGTCCGTAATAAAGCTAAGTAAACAACTGCTGTAATTTGATTTGGCCTTGGCCAATTTAGTGCCATCGTCTTTGCGTACTAAAATGGTGTCACCGACAGAAAAGTCCCCATTGATTGCAACGACATCGTCACTGGTCAATTGCTCGCTATGGATATCAAGGGCGATATTAAAGTCATTTTCAACAATGACTTCGCCTTGAGCCTGCGAGGTATGTGTCATCCAGTGCAAGTGATCCTGCATTGGCTTCTCATCGGGGGTAAATAAGGTTCCTGGGTTTTGGCCCTTCAACAATTGGTTGAATGAGTCGGCATCAAAACCATTAATAATAAAGGTTTCGATCCCGTGGGAAATCGCCTTCTTGGCGGCTTGTATCTTAGTCCGCATTCCCCCCGTACCGACGGCACTGCTGGCGCCGCCCGCCATGGCGTAGATCTCGGCATTAATCTCGGTCACCTGCTTGATAAGCTGTGCATCGGGATATTCATGGGGGTTTTGCGTGTAAAGCCCATTCACATCCGAACAGATAATCAGCGTATCGGCATCGGCCGCCGCGGCGACCATGGCCGAGAGATTATCGTTATCGCCAACTTTGAGCTTGTCGGCGGTGACGGCATCGTTCTCGTTGATGATAGGCAATAGCCCATGTTCGAGTAGGCTGAAAATCGTGTCTTTAATACTGATGTAACGATCTCGATTGCGTAAATCACCGTGGGTTAACAGTAGCTGTGCGGTTGGGAAATCAAATAACTTGTTCCATGTGGCCATCATATCGGCCTGACCCGCTGCAGCCATGGCTTTTTTCACTGTGACGCTCGGTTTATCAACCTCGCCAAAGTGATGCCATCCTGCAGCGACGGAGCCCGAAGAGACCAAGACAACTTGGATCCCTTGGGCACGACAATAAGTAATAAATTGGGCAATGCCGAGTAAGTAGTGACTGCTGCAACCTTGTTTGTGTGGAGCAATCAGGGCACTACCGACTTTAACGACAATGCGTTTCCAGGATAAGTCAGTCATACCTGCGCGCCTCATCTGTCTTCGGCTAAAACACGGCCAGCCTTATGGAATAATTTAGTGGTTTTGGCACAGGGATCAGTATCGAGTAACGAGACTATCCAAATCACCACACTGCTCACGGCAAAGCCGGGGATCATCTCATACACCACTGTGGTTAAAGCTTTACCGTCAGCAAGTACTGGTGCATAAATCCAAAACAGCACTGTGGCTGCACCTGACACTATGCCGGCAATCGCGGCTTTGTGGGTTAAGTTAGCTTTATACAAGCTAAACAAGACTAACGGACCGAAGGCTGCACCGAATCCTGCCCATGCATTACTCACCAGTGATAGCACACTGCTAGAGCGGTCAAGCGCCAGCAGACTTGCGACAATTGCCACGCCAGCTACGCCAAAACGTCCCATTTTCACCATGTCTTTTTCGCTAGATTCTTTCTTCGAGATCACGCGATAAATATCTTCCGTTAGCGAGCTTGATGACACTAATAGTTGCGATGAAATGGTGCTCATGATCGCGGCTAGAATTGCGGCTAATAAGAAGCCACTAATGATCGGATGGAACAACAACTCAGAAAACACGATAAAGATGGTTTCAGGATCGGTCAGCTTCATGCCAAATTTATTGGCGTAAGCGATACCGACAAGACCTGTTGCCAGTGCACCCACAATGGTCACTGTCATCCAGCCCATACCTATGTGTCTGGCGGTTTTAATGTCAGCGACTGAACGAATAGCCATAAAGCGCACAATAATATGCGGTTGGCCAAAGTAACCGAGTCCCCAAGATAAGCTTGAGATAAGCCCTAACATAGTGACGTTTTGCATGGCATCGGTGAAGTGTGGAATCGATTGATACGCAAAGTTCAGCATAGTGTCAGCGCTGGTAAACTCTTGATATGCCACCACGGGCACTAAGATTAAAGCGACAAACATGATACAGCCTTGGACAAAGTCAGTGAGGCTCACTGCTAAGAATCCGCCCAACAAGGTATAAGAAACCACTACGCCGAGGGTGACGACTAAACCTATGTCGTAGTTCAGGCCGAATGCTGACTCAAATAACTTACCGCCAGCCACTAAACCCGCTGAGGTATACAAGGTAAAGAAGATCACAATGATCACGGCCGAGATAATTCGGATACTGCTGTTGGCATTGCCGAAGCGTTTAGCAAAAAACTCCGGGATAGTAAGGGCGTTATCCGCGACTTCGGTATAGACCCTTAATTTGGGTGCAACGACCAAGTAATTAATTAGAGCACCAATTAATAGTCCAAGTGCGATGTAAATGGTTTCGAAACCAACCAAAAACATTGCGCCGGGAAGACCCATTAGCATCCAGCCACTCATGTCAGATGCACCCGCTGAGAGTGCGGTGACCTGTGGGCTCACCTTGCGGCCGCCCAAAATATAGCCGGATACATCGCTGGTGGATTTTTTATAGGCGAATAAGCCAATAGCAAGCATGGCGATAAAGTAAATCGCTAAGGAAACGTAAGCCAGGTAATTCATGGATTATTTGTCTCCTAACGCTTTGTTATTTTGAATAATACTCGGTTTCAAAATGACAAAGAGATAGGTGCTTAATATTGCGCATAAACACATAAACTGCATTGTTTCCTTGGCGTGTAATCGGGTAAAGCTTGCTACTTGCGAGATAAGATTTTCCTCTGGTGGGTTCTCCGTAGACATAATTGCTCCTTGGTTGATAATTGAATTTATATCACCAATATAGTTAGTGATCTAATTATATTAAGGCATTTTATCGGCCAAATATCAAGCTTCTATTGGATTTAAATGGTTGTGGCGGCGGTACGAGAGTAGCTTTTGGGGCGGAAAATAGTTTGAGAACTGACTATTTTGCTGAGGTGTTTTTCTGCTCGGCGATACTGTGGGCAGTGCGTTCGAAGGTTAATGTGATGCGTTCAAACATCCCTGTAATCAGAGTGAATTGTTCGTGGGGTAACGGGCATTGCGCCAGCGCTTGTAATAAGGCCTCGCTGCTGATGTTAAACTCTTCTGCGACTTGGCCGTGGGCGCAGGCGATAAATGCTTGGCCTAAATTGTGTTGCCAGAGGTTGAGTGCATTTTCTAAGCCTAAGCCTAAGTCTGAGTGCGTATCTGAAATCCCCTGCAACATGCGCCGCATTCGAATCGACACATGGCCTAGATTAAGTGCAGTGAACACCAGATCGGTAAATACCCTCGAACTCTTGCCCGAGCCTTTTTCGTAACTGGCTATCCGCAGCAGTCGATCGCCCATGCGGGCGTTAAACCAAGGCTCAGGATCGCTATGCTGCGCGATATGCACTAGATCTTTTTGGATAGATTGCAGCAGACGATATTGCATCAACCGCTGGCTAGGTTCGGTAATCAATTTAAACAACCAATACAGCACAGTGACGCCAACAAAAATCGCTAAGGCATTGCTGACGGTGTTTTCTATCGCAAATGAAATGGTATTACTGGGCTGTACTAATACCGCAAACGGCACGCAAATCCCGAGACCATAGGGTAAAGTCGGTCGATTCGCTAAAGCGAGTAGCCCAATAAAAAAGGGGCCTGCGAGCACTAAAATGAGGATTTCGAAATCGCCGCTACTCTCTGCCAGCAAAGGTAAAGCGTAAAACACTGTGAGGGGTACAGCGATAGTGATACCGACAAGAATACGGCGCAAAATCGTGGTTAGCATCGGCAGTGGCTGGCGCGCCATCATGATGGAAAAAACCACTGGCATCAGGATCATCATGAGTACCGCGCTCGATCCTGTGCCGATCCACAGCGAAGCCCCAATGACAAATACCGCCATGCTGCGTAGACCGGTCGTAAACCCTATCAGTGGATCTCGGTGAAATTCCATTGGCGGCGCGTTGAGTTGTACCGCAGAATTGCTTGTCAGTACGTTATAACTCTTGAGCACCATGATGAGATCGGCGCTTAACTCCATCGCAACTTTGAGTAAGCGAGTCTCTAATGGGGTTCGGTCGCGGTATTGCATCAGGTTTTGTTGGAGTTGATACCTTAAAGTACGCGCCATTTTGTAGCATTCTTGGTCATCAGTAGATTGCGCCATCAGGGTAAAACTGCTGCGCATATTGGCTAAGGTTTTCGCGAGCGGTTCGCTGACCAGATGGGAGTGATTACGTTGTAATCGGCCAAATATTTGGATTGCCGCCAACAGCGAAAGGGTTTTATTGCAGAGAAAGTTCGCCGCATGGCTTTGCCCGCGTCCTTCTGGACCTTCATAAATCACTGCGCTGGAGTCGTCACTCAGCGCCGATACTGATTCCATAATAGTGTCGATATGTTCATGGCGGCTCGCATGTACGCCCTGTAAATCGAGTTCTAATGCAAGATAGTTAAGCGTTTGATTAATTGTGTTTTTAGCATGCAGTTGCAGACCATGTTTTACCTTAGTCGGCCAAAGTAGCGAACTGACCAAGACGGCACAAATTGCGCCGACGATAATTTCGCTGATCCTCGCCTGCGCCACATCGAATATTTTTGCACTATCGGCTGTGCCTGGGCTTGCCATCACAATGAGCACTATCAAGCAGGCTGTCATGCCCGCCATAGCAAAGGCATAGACAAAGTTTTGCTGGCGCACCATGGCCGACAACCCAGAATTTAACCCTATCCAGCAGGCGAGTAATCCTAAGGCGAGTTCGGGATAGGGTATAAACCCGTTGAGTATGGCAATCCCCGCGAGCGCACCGACTAAGGTGCCGCCAATTTGGCATAAGCCCTTTTCGATCACGAGTCCACTTTCGGGGCGAATTTGCAAAAATACCGCTGACACCAGCGCCCAATATGGCCGTTCTAAATTTAAAAACATGGCCACATATAAGGCGAGCGCCATCGAGATCACGCCTTTAATCGCGAAGATGAGGGTTCGTCGGTCAGGAAAAAATAAACTCTTAAGTAACAGCGTCATAATGACTATTTTTCAGTCTGTAGCTGGATGGAAACTGTCATGCCGACGCTCAGCTCTATGTCCTTAGGAATGCTATCTAGCTGGATATCGACCGGAATACGCTGCGACAACCTCACCCAATTAAAGGTTTGGCCGATTTGCGGCAATAACTGTCCATTCGTGGTGACATTGGTATTGGCGATTGCTTTACCTATGCTGACCACTTTGCCGTGCAAGACATGGCCGCCACTCATTAGGCTGACATCGGCGTTTTGACCTATGTGAACCAAGGGGATTTTGGTTTCTTCAAAATACCCTGTGATATAGAGAGAGTCTTGTTTGACGAGCGAAAATACTGAGTTGCCTTTGCTGACATAGTTGCCATTACGCAGGCTTAAATTGATCAGGGTGCCATTTTCGGGAGCGTGAATTTGCGTCCGCGCTAAGTCAATTTTGGCGGTATTCAATTGTGCCTGTGCGAGTTCATAACTGGTTCTTGCCAGTTCGGTATTGATAAAGGCTTCGTCGAAGGTTTCTTTGCTGACTAAGTTGGCGTTGGTCAAACCAATACGGCGTTTGTATTTATGTTTTGCCAGTTCCCATGCTAATTTTTGGCTTTCCGCTTTGGCATTCAATTCGGCAATGGTGGCTTTGTAGCGGGTATCGTCCACTGTGAACAATACATCACCTTTATTAACGACTTGATTGTCTTTTACATTCAGTTGGTTCACCCAACCGGATACATCTGGCGCTATGGTAATGATTTCGGCGCGAACTCGGCCGTCGCGGGTCCAAGGAGAATAAAGGTAGTGCGACCATATCCAATGTCCGGCGATACTTGCAATCGCGACCACAATAAGGGTGAGGCTGATACGAAAGATTTTTCCCATGAACAATCAACTCCCAAGCAAGTAAATGACCAACGCCAGATAGCAGATAAACAGCCCAACTTCGAACCAAGCCGCGCGCCACAGCTTGTGATAGAGCCCAGTTTGATAGAGTACCCAGCGAGTGATGCAGGAAAGCAGAAAAGCTAAGGGGATAAAGATAATTAATGGACTAAATAACAAACCATCGAACGCGAGTTCTTTAAGCATTACGCTATTCATCCCGATGACAGTGGCGCAGCGATAACCGCACTAAGTGTTTAAAATGCAAAGTACTCAGTCGAGATTATAGGAAAGTCGCGTGAGAGTTAATGGTTTTATGCTATCTGTGATCAATTAGGGCCAGCATAAGCTGGCCCTAAATATGATGAAATCAAAGCGAAAATCGCTTCTACCTCATAGTAACAAACTCTTCCGCGCCCGTTGGGTGGATAGCCACCACAGCATCGAAATCGGCCTTAGTCGCGCCCATTTTCATGGCGACGCCGAAACCTTGAAGGATTTCGTCCATACCAAAACCAATACCATGAATACCGACGACTTTTTCGTCCTTGCCAGCGCAGACTAACTTCATCTTACAGGCTTGGCGATGGGCCGTAACGGCTGTGTACATGGAGGTAAACGTCGAGGTATACACTTTGACGTTATCGTCGCCGTATTGAGTACGGGCTTCTGGTTCGGTCAAGCCCATAGTGCCGATAGGTGGATGGCTGAATACAACGGTTGGGATCAGGTTGTAATCCATTTTGGCATCTGTCATACCGTTAAATAAACGCTCGGACAACAAACGGCCCGCTTTAACCGCAACAGGAGTGAGCTCTACGCCCCCCGCCATAATGTCGCCGACACAGTAAATCCCTTTGTGAGTCGTATTTTGCTGCTCATCAGTGATGACATAGCCTTTGCTATCTAATTGCACTTCGGTATTTTCTAGGCCGATATTGCCTGTTGCAGGTGAGCGGCCAATTGCCCAAATCAAGCAATCGACTGTAATGCTTTCACCGTTTTCTAAGTTTAATGTCAGGCTGTCATCGGCATTTTTAACCACGGCTTTTGGCACGCTATGGGTGTGCAATGTTGGGCCTTCGGTTGCCATCGCATCGACGAGAGCATCGACTAATATAGGGTCAAAGTTACGCAGCGGCGCATGTTTACGCACTAATAAGTGAGTTTCACTGCCCAGAGCGTGTAACACGCCAGCGACTTCTACGGCGATATAACCCGCGCCAACAACGGCTACGCGCTTAGGTTGCTCGCGTAGGGCGAAGAAACCATCGGAGTCGATACCGTATTGCGCGCCAGGAATGTTCGGAATCGTCGGCGCGCCGCCAGTGGCGATAAGAATATGATCGGCGGTGTAATGTTCGCCGTCCACTTCGATGGTGTTGCCATCCACAAAACGGCCGTAGCCATTTAATAGCGTCACTTTATTGTTGGCAAAACCACGGCCATAGGCATCGTGAATACGACCAATGTAGGCTTCGCGGTTTTCGACCAAAGTGTTCCAATCGAATTTATTAACAGTGACGTCGAAACCATAATCTTTGGCGTAAAGGTTCATCGCTTCGGCAACATGGGCGCCATACCACATGACTTTTTTGGGCACACAACCTACGTTTACACAGGTGCCACCCACGTGTTTGGCTTCGATAAGTAGAACCTTAGCACCACGCATTGCCGCTCGGTTTGCTGAGGCGATACCGCCGCTGCCTGCGCCTAGGCAGATATAGTCAAAATGTTGAGCCATGAGTTTCTCCGTCTTACTTCAAGGATGAGATGCTTTACAGCAGAAGGTCATTGTAGGGGGCTTTGCGGTAACAGACCAGCCTATTGCATCACTAACGTATAAGGCATTGCTTTTAATAAAAATACTCCTAAAGTTGCATTCAGTTGTTATCGTGTGGCTGTTTCGCGGCGATATTGGCACTTAGAGTGATCGTTTTGAGCTGGGCCTTCTGCACCACATTTCAAACATTGCCACTCCTTTTGGCGGGCGCTGAGTTCATCGGCTTGATGCTGAGCAGCGTTATCTTGCTTGTCGCCGAGTAGGGACTCTAGCTGATCCATACGTTTATCGAGCCAACGGCAGTTAGGATCATTGGCGACATGTTCACGACTGGCGAGCTGTTGTTTGCGACTGAGTTTTTTACTCTTAGCGGCTTTGTTCGATTGAGTGGCTTTAGTTGATTTAGTGGTTTTGGATGGCTCTGCGGGTGTGACAGTGGGGGGTGAATACTCGAATGCACTTTGCACTTGGTTAGGCACATTAATCGGCTTGCCCTCATTGTCGAGCAAAGTGCCTAGGGGCAAAGGCGCGGTTTGTGTCGGTTGCGCTAAGGACTCTAGACTCGGTTCAGGCTCAGATACCTGTTGCGCATTAGTCGAGCTTGTCACTGGGATAAAAAGCAGGGGCAAGGTAATGATAGCGGTTCGGATAAGATAGAAATGATGCGTTAACATTCCCTGTTCCTCGGCAAAATCGATATGAATAGTGAGTCGCTCCGTCGACATTTTGAGTTTAGTTAGTGAGCTTTGTTTTTGCCAAATGTCGCGGGATAAATTGACAGAGGAAGGTTGCAATACAGCGCTAGAAACACAGAGCTAAAACGACGTTAAAACGTTATTGCAAAGTGGATGCCTGCATAGGTTTGATCCTGTGAACTCATATCGCCATTGGCTGAGGCTTCTTGCTCAATATCACTCTGGGCAATGCTGTGGCTAATGTGCCCGCTAATATTCATGCTTGGGGTCAGTTGATAATTCGCTTCGAGGCCAAACTGCAGGTTATTACTGCCATCGTGTTCTTCTGTGCGGTATTTAAAATCAAACCCTTGAGTGATATAGGGCGTGAGGCTGAATTGGTCTGTGATATTCCAATAACTGTGCAAACTCACTTCAATAAAGTAGCCTGCCGCCTCTGTGGAATAGACATAATTCACCGATGGTACCAACCAAGCTGTGGCGCTGTAGGCGAGTTCTGCAAATAGCTCGTTATCTTGGCAGCGGCTATTGCTATAGCCTTCAATGCGCTGATATCCCAGATTGGCCTCTAGGTTTTCGGCTAAGTCGAACCCATATTCAAGGCCGATATTCCACTCTGTATAGGCTTGGCTATCACCGCGTCCGACTAAGGCATAAGTGGTTAAGTTGCCGTGTTGAACGGTAGCATTGAGCCAATAAATACCCCCATTTTGCAAGTTATTGCGACCCTGTGAGACATATTTGCTGTCCCAACCTAAATCCAGCGTCACCGCCAAAGGTTCTGTTATCTGGCGGGGTAATATGGTGTTTGAAATACTATCGACTTGTTCTAGGCCCTCATTAGCAACTGCGTTGTGACTAAGGCAGTTGATCCCTAATGTGCAGAGGACGCTGGCGATAAGTTTCACTGAGTGTGTTGCCATATTTTTGCTGATTTTGGTCGAGGTACGTTAGTTATGCAGATAATACCTTGCCCACATACAAACATTAATGCGAATTGATTCGATTTGCGATCGAGATTGCAACAATGTGTAGGTAAATAAAACGTAAATCCTAAATGCGAACTAGTTCACTTTTTTTCAGGGGAAATAGGGTTAAGTAAGGCGTTCGAAGGGGACAATCGGTTTTCTCGCCTTGATAAATAGGCCATTAGCCCTTATTTATAACAGATACAGATTGTTGAGGAGTCAATATGAGCAACCCTTTGCTTAGCGGCGCAAAATTACCGCTTTTTTCACAGATTAAACCGGAACATATTCAAGTCGCCGTTGAGCATGCCATTGCTCAGTGCCGCACTAAGATTGATGAAGTGCTGCAGAACCAAGGTCCTTTTACGTGGGACAACTTGGTCGCGCCATTAGAACAGGTTGACGATGAGCTAAGCCAAATTTGGTCGCCCGTTTCTCATATGAATTCAGTGACTAGCACAGATGAGTGGCGTGCCGCCCATGATGCTTGTTTACCTCTTTTATCGGAATACGGTACTTACGTTGGCCAACACCAAGGTTTGTATCAAGCCTATAAAGCGCTGCGAGCATCCAATGAATTTGCACAATTGAGCCAAGCCCAGCAGATGGTGATAGAGCACAGCCTGCGCGACTTTGAACTATCGGGTATTGGTTTAGATGACGCGCAAAAAGTGCGTTATGGCGAGATTGTAAAACGTCTTTCTGAACTCACCAGTGGTTTTTCGAATCAATTACTGGATGCGACGCAAGCTTGGACTAAGTTGATCACTGATGAAGCTGAGCTTGCTGGTTTGCCTGAGTCTGCCAAAGCCGCCGCTAAAGCGATGGCGCAGTCGCGTGAGCTAGAAGGTTGGTTATTTACCTTAGATTTTCCATCTTACCTACCCGTCATGACTTACAGCGAAAACCGCAGTCTTAGGGAAGAATGCTACCGTGCGTTTGTCACTCGCGCTTCAGACCAAGGCCCCAATGCCGGAGAGTTTGATAACAGCCCGCTGATGGACGAAATTCTTGCTTTGCGCCACGAACTCGCATTGTTACTCGGTTTTGACAGTTTTGCTGACAAATCTCTGGCGACGAAAATGGCTGAAACGCCGGCGCAGGTGATGGCATTTTTAAATGAATTAGCGCTGCGCTCAAAGGATCAAGCTAAGGCAGAACTGGCTGAGCTGAGAGCGTTTGCAGAGGCCGAATATGGCGTGACTGAAATGGCCTCTTGGGACTTAAGTTTCTATGCTGAGAAGTTGCAGCAGCATAAGTATGAGATTTCACAGGAAATCCTGCGTCCGTATTTCCCCGAAGATAAAGTGCTCTCGGGTTTGTTCTACACAGTATCGCGTTTGTTCGGCCTTAAAATCCTTGAGCAAAAGGATTTTGACCGATGGCATAAAGACGTGCGTTTCTTCGATATTTTCGACGAAACTGACGAACACAGAGGCAGTTTCTACCTCGATTTATATGCCCGCACAGGTAAACGTGGTGGTGCTTGGATGGATGACTGCCGTGTGCGCCGTCAAACCGCCAATGGATTACAAAAGCCAGTGGCTTATTTGACCTGTAACTTTAATGGTCCGGTCGATGGCAAACCTGCGCTGTTTACCCATGATGAAGTGACAACCCTGTTCCACGAATTTGGTCATGGTATCCACCACATGCTGACAAAAATCGATGTTGCAGGCGTGTCGGGTATCAATGGTGTGCCTTGGGATGCGGTCGAGTTACCGAGCCAATTTATGGAAAATTGGTGCTGGCAGGAAGAAGCCTTAGCCGAAATTTCTGGCCACTTCGAAACGGGCGAGCCATTACCTAAAGCCTTGTTGGATAAAATGCTGGCGGCGAAAAACTTCCAGTCTGGCATGATGATGCTGCGCCAACTCGAGTTCTCGTTGTTCGATTTTAGAATGCACCACGAATACGACCCCGCTAAAGGCGCGCGCATTCAAGAAACCTTAGACGAAGTGCGTCGTCAGGTGGCCGTATTAACACCGCCGGATTTTAACCGTTTCCAACATGGATTTGCCCATATTTTTGCGGGCGGTTATGCCGCAGGTTATTACAGCTATAAATGGGCAGAAGTGCTGTCGGCGGATGCGTTTTCTCGCTTCGAAGAGGAAGGTATTTTCAACCCTGAAACGGGTCGTCGTTTCCTGCACAATATCCTCGAAATGGGTGGTTCAGCCGAGCCGATGGACTTGTTCAAACAGTTTATGGGACGCGAGCCGAATATCGATGCCCTGTTAAGACATTCAGGCATTGCTGCATAAGCAATTGTGAGTTTTGATAAATCAGCCCCTTTTAATGGGCTGATTATCTGAGGGTATTTAGCTTAATCGAACGATAAAAAGACGCCCTAGGGCGTCTTTTTTGTGAGCTATATCCCGCTTGCCCTGTGGTATGACCTCTGTTAGCCTGTGGCTCTTATTTCAAGGGCGGCGCGTTATGAATCTGTATTTTCGTTTGTTTTGGTTGTTATTCTGGCGCACGCGCCATTGTCGTAAGATCGATTTTCTAGGGACAAGCCGTATCACTTATCGTGCTTTACCGAGCGATTGCGATATCAATTTCCATCTCACTAATTCTCGCTATCCCGCGTTTATGGATCTGGCGCGGACCTATATGTTGGCTGAGATGGGTCTGCTGAAACGTTTCTTAAAGTTGAAGTGGATGCCGATAGTTAACGCCGCCGAATTTACTTATATTCGCGATATTAAGCCGCTGAAAACTTTTGAGATTGAAACCAAAGTCGTCGGTTGGGATGAAAAATATTTCTATATTGAACAACGCTTTGTGAGCGAACGTGGCCTACATTGTATCGTGCATGTGCGCGGTGTGTTTGTGTGCAAAGGTAAGCAAGTGCCGTTAGATGTACTAGTGAAAGAGGCGGGTTATACCGATCCTGCACCTGAGTTGCCGCCAGAAGTCGTGAAGTGGAAAGCGTTTTTGCAGTTGAAGAAAGAACGCAATATGTGATTGTGTTGAGGCATGACTTACTCGCTAAGGTATGCCTCTTATTCCTGCCGTTTCCTCCATCTCAGCCAGTAACACCTCTTCTTGTACTAACATCCAAGCGCCACGCAGTTGTGCCTGCTGCCAATAGCGCACGATTTCATCTAAATCCAACAGGTTTAGATGTTGGAAGCTATAGCTTAAACAAGGGATGAGTGCACAGTCGGCTAAGGTAAAACTGTCGCCACAGACCCAATGATGTTGTGTGAGTTGCGCGTCTAAGCGTTGAAACTGTGTCAGTAGTTGCTTCTCTAATTGTTTGATTTCGAATTCATTGCTGTCTTCTATGTGCTTTAACTTTTCTAATTGAAATAATGGGTTGTTAATATCATTGTCTATGATGCGATCGAACAAACGTACCTGTAAGTTGCGTTGTGGTTCTTGTGGCAGCAGCTGGGTACTGTTTTCAAAATGCCTATCTAAGTACTCGATAATAATGCTGGATTCGGGTATCAGCTGTTCATTTTGGGCTTTAAGCAGGGGGATTCGCGCTTGCGGATAACGTTGGTGAAATTCCTTGCGGGACAAAGGGTCGCGTAGATCTATGATTCTGGGGTAGAAGTTGGCCTGCTTTTCATAAAGTGCGATGAGCACTTTCTGTGAATAGCGTGATAACGGGTGATAAAAAAGCTCCATAGGCACTCACTCCAAACCCAGTCTTTTACGGACTTTACGTTTTAACTTTAGTCGTAATTGAAGCGCTTGCTGTAAGAGTTTTCTTAAAAAATGCTGGAATAAACACAATTTTTCTTGGCAAAGCCAAGTGATCCATCAGGGGTAAAAATAGGTATTATGAGCCCATATAGGAAGTGTCGGGATTTAATCATTTTAAAGGTAATAATATGAGCCAGTTAGAGCGTTTTTCATCTATTTATGCCAGAGCCAGTGAGCGCAAAGGCGGACCTGCTGGACTCGAAGCCTTATTGTCTGGTTGCCTGTCTGATGATGAAATTCGCCAATATCGGGATGCTGAATTATTGTCGGCGATGAGCCGTCAGGTGTTTCAAAGTGGTTTTGTATGGCGGGTGGTTGTGAACAAATGGCCCGAGTATGAGAAGTCTTTCTTTGGGTTCGAACCGCATAAAGTATTAATGTTATCGCCTGAGCAAATTCAAGCGCGGGCAAGTGATGCGACCTTGATTCGCCATCTTAAAAAGACTCAAGCCATTTATGATAATGCTCTGATGATCCACGATGTTGCTCGCGAACATGGCAGCTTGGCGCAGCTGATCGCCGCTTGGCCGACGCAGGATATTATCGGGTTGTGGGCATTTTTAAAGAAACGAGGTACTCGATTGGGCGGGAATACGGGTCCCTATTTTCTGCGCGGTATTGGCAAAGATACTTTTTTGTTAACCGATGATGTACAAGGTTATTTTAAAGCACATAAGTTAGTCGATGCGGGCTTTTCATCACAAACGGCGCTTAAGCAAGTGCAAGCCGTATTTAATCAGTGGCAACAGGAGTCGGGTCGTTGTTTGGCTGATATCAGCCGTATTTTGGCTTGCAGCGTGGGCGATAATCGAATTTAGTCCTGTTAAGTTGTGATTGAAGATGAACAAATTAGTTTTAATAGACAAATATTGCTTTGCTAGCAATATTTGTCATTACAGAAGCATTATTTGTGGGAGTCTGAGTTTCATTTAATGGGGTATTAATCTGAATTTCGGGTTTGCTCCGTTTTGGGGTAACCACTAAAATAGCCCGCTAGCTATTATTTGTGACTGTTTAATTGTGTGGCGTTACCTCATAACGCTGGCGCTGCCTTTTAGCCGTGCACAAATAGTAGATGTAATAAACTGCACAGCAATCCGCTATCGGATGTATTCATGTTTTTACGCACAAGCAGTCTGAAGCCAGCTCTTTGCTTACTCTCTTTCGGTATTGTCAGTCTTGATAGGGTCGTTTTTAACGACTTGATGCTGAGAGTGGCCTGAGTAAAAACAAGCGCGCTGCGTTTTCGTCTCTATGTACAAATTATTGCAACAAGTGACGGTTAAGCTAACGTCATTGAGCTGTGGGCCTTGGCCTGCCGCAAGTCTAGAATATGAACAGATTTGCAACATATTCAATATGGAGTAGGCTTATTGGGTGTTTTACGGCATATCTCCCTAACAATGCCACTCAAAGTTAACCGATTTTTTAAATCGAATAACAATTCGATGAATATAGTAATGCTGAATGAGTGAAAATTTTCATTAGTTTACAATTTAGTTTCGTTATCTTCCTTGTTGATTCATATAGGCTATGAGATAAATAACGGATTTGATTTTAGTTACAATTACGGCTCGTGTCAGCGCAATAAGTGTACTGGTATGTGGGCAGTTAATATTTGAAGGAGTTCTCATGCGGCAGACAATTAAACTTGCCTCAGTTATAAGCGTGGCGTTATGGATGGCAGCTTGCAGCCCTCAAGAAGAGAGCGCTCAGGCGGGTGCTGGTCCACGTAGTATGGAAGTGGGAATCCTTAATGTTGTTGCCCAGCCACAAGTGATTCAGGTGGAATTACCAGGACGCAGTAAAGCTTTCCTCGAGGCTGAAGTTCGTCCACAGGTTAACGGTATTATCACTAAGCGTAGTTTTGTTGAAGGTGGCAATGTGAAACAGGGTGAATCCTTGTATCAGATTGACTCTTCAACTTATAAAGCTGCTTTAGTGAGTGCCAATGCTGATTTAGCCAGAGCGAATGCGGGCTTAGCCTCAGCAAAAGCTAAGGCGGCACGTTATCAGCAATTGGTAAAAACCAACGCCATCAGTAAGCAAGAGTTCGATGAAGCTGAAGCGGCTTATAAAGAAGCATTGGCAAATGTTACCGTGGCTGAAGCTGCGATTAACACCGCTAAAATCAACCTGCAATATACTGAAGTATTAGCACCTATCTCTGGTCGTATCGGTAAATCGAGTGTGACTGCGGGTGCGTTAGTCACTGCCAACCAGAGCCAAACGCTGGCGACGATTCAACAACTTGATCCTATCAATGTGGATATCGCGCAATCGAGTGCTCAGTTGTTACGTCTTAAAGCTAAGTTGCAGCAAGGTAAACTACAAGCTTCAGAAAATGCAGACGTGAAATTATTGCTTGAAGATGGTACTCAATATAGTCATCCGGGTAAGTTGCAGTTCGCTGAAGTGAGCGTGGATCCAAACACTGGCTCCGTTATTCTGCGCGCAGAATTCCCTAACCCTGAAGGTATCTTGTTACCTGGCATGTATGTTCGCGCTATGTTAAATGCGGGTACTGATCCACAGGCTATCTTGGTTCCACAAAAAGCGATTACGCGTAACTCTAAGGGTGAAGCTGTGGCTATGGTGGTGAATGACCAAGGTTTAGTCGAAGCGAAAACAGTGACGACCGCAGAAGTGATTAACAACCAATGGCGAGTCACTTCTGGTTTAACTGTGGGCGACAAGTTGATTGTGGAAGGATTACAGAAAGTTCGTCCCGGCGCTCCAGTAACCACCAAAGTTATTTCTGAAACGCAAGCACAATAGGGCATAGCTATGGCACGTTTTTTTATTGATCGCCCCATCTTTGCGTGGGTGATCTCCTTGATTATTATGCTGGCGGGGATCCTCTCGATCCGCTCGCTGCCAGTGTCCCAATATCCTAACATTGCACCACCGACCGTGGTGATCAGTGCTAACTATCCTGGCGCTTCCGCTAAGATTGTTGAAGATTCTGTGACTCAGGTGATTGAGCAACGTATGACGGGTATCGATCACCTCCGTTATATCGCCTCAGCCAGTGACAGTTTTGGTAATGCTGAGATCACTTTAACCTTTAACGCTGAAGCCGATCCGGATATTGCACAGGTTCAAGTACAGAACAAGTTACAGGGCGCTATGACCCTGTTACCGCAAGAGGTGCAGGCGCAAGGGGTTAACGTTAACAAGTCGAGTTCAGGCTTCTTAATGGTATTAGGCTTCGTATCGACCGATGGTTCGTTAGATAAAGGCGATATCGCCGACTATGTTGGTGCGAACATTCAAGATCCTATGAGTCGCGTACCTGGCGTAGGTGAAATTCAGTTGTTTGGTGCCCAATATGCGATGCGTATATGGCTAGATCCGTTGAAATTGACTCAATACAACTTGACCAGTTTAGACGTTATCGCAGCGATTCGTTCTCAAAACGCTCAAGTTTCAGCTGGACAGTTAGGTGGCGCGCCCTCTGTGGCAGGCCAAGAGTTGAACGCAACGGTATCGGCTCAAAGCCGCTTACAAACGGCAGAAGAGTTCCGTAAAATTATCCTTAAATCGGATATTTCAGGCGCAAACGTCTTCCTAAGCGATGTGGCACGGGTTGAATTAGGTTCTGAAAGTTATGCTGTGGTGTCACTGTATAACGGTCAACCTGCGACAGGGTTAGCGATTAAGCTGGCAACGGGTGCTAACGCGCTTGATACTGCTGAAGCTGTTCGTGAAAAAATTGCTGAGATGAAACCTTTCTTCCCGCAAGGGCTAGAAGTTGTTTATCCATACGATACAACGCCTTTCGTTGAAAAATCGATAGAAGGTGTAGTGCATACCTTGCTTGAAGCTATTGTACTAGTGTTCATCATCATGTACCTCTTCTTGCAAAATTTCCGTGCAACTTTGATCCCGACTATTGCGGTACCAGTGGTATTGCTGGGAACCTTTGCGATTCTGTCGTTAGCGGGTTTCTCGATTAACACTTTAACCATGTTTGCTATGGTGCTCGCCATTGGTTTGCTGGTGGACGATGCGATTGTGGTGGTGGAAAACGTCGAGCGGGTAATGGCCGAGGAGGGCTTAAGTCCACTGGAAGCGACGCGTAAGTCGATGGATCAAATTACCGGTGCTTTAGTCGGTATCGGTCTGACCCTCTCTGCAGTGTTTGTCCCTATGGCATTTATGTCAGGTTCAACGGGGGTTATTTATCGTCAGTTCTCTATCACTATCGTATCTGCGATGGCGTTGTCTGTTCTAGTTGCTTTGATTTTAACACCTGCACTTTGTGCGACTATGCTCAAACCGATTAAGAAGGGCCATGCTCATATCGAAACTGGCTTCTTTGGTTGGTTTAACCGTAGTTTCGATAAACTGACTAATCGTTATGAGTCGAGCGTTGCTGGGATCATCAAGCGCGGCTTTAGAGTGATGGCGATTTACGTTGTGCTGGTTATTGCAGTGGGTTGGATCTTTATCCGTATGCCTACGGCGTTCTTACCAGATGAAGACCAAGGTATTTTGTTCACGCAAGCCATTTTGCCGACTAACTCAACTCAAGAAAGTACCTTAAAAGTATTGGAGAAAGTGTCTGATCACTTTATGGCTGAGGAGGGCGTGAGGTCGGTGTTTAGCGTGGCGGGCTTCAGTTTTGCGGGTCAAGGGCAAAACATGGGTATCGCCTTCGTTGGTTTGAAGGATTGGTCTGAACGTGAAGCGCCTGGTATGGATGTGAAGTCTATTGCTGGTCGCGCTATGGGTGTGTTCGGTCAGATGAAAGATGCCTTAGTATTCGCCTTCGTACCGCCTGCGGTAATCGAGTTGGGGACGGCGAACGGTTTCGACATGTACCTGCAGGATAAGAACGGCCAAGGCCACGAGAAGTTAGTGGCGGCACGTAATCAACTGCTTGGTATGGCGGCACAGAATCCAAATCTGGTGGGTGTGCGTCCAAACGGTCAAGAAGATGCGCCAATTTATCAATTACATGTAGATCACGCTAAGTTGAGCGCGTTAGGCATTGAAATCACTAATGTAAACAATGTGCTTGCAACGGCTTGGGGTGGTTCTTATGTGAATGACTTTATTGACCGCGGCCGCGTGAAGAAAGTATATGTGCAAGGTGATGCCCAGTATCGTATGCAACCGGGAGATTTAGATTCTTGGTACGTGCGCAATAACAAGGGTGACATGGTGCCATTCTCTGCGTTTGCCACTGGTGCATGGGAATACGGTTCTCCACGTTTAGAACGCTTTAACGGCTTACCATCGATGAACATTCAGGGTGCCACGGCTCCTGGTTTCAGTACCGGTGCAGCTATGACAATTATGGAAGACTTAGCCAAGCAGCTTCCTCCTGGTTTTGGTGTCGCGTGGAACGGTCTATCGTATGAAGAACGTTTATCGGGTAACCAAGCGCCAGCGCTGTATGCTCTGTCGATCTTAGTGGTCTTCTTAGTATTGGCAGCACTCTATGAAAGCTGGTCGGTACCCTTTGCAGTTGTGCTCGTGGTTCCGCTCGGGATCATCGGTGCCTTGATTGCAATGAATGGTCGCGGCTTGCCAAACGACGTGTTCTTCCAAGTGGGGCTGTTAACCACAGTAGGGTTAGCGACTAAGAACGCCATCTTGATTGTGGAATTCGCCAAAGAGTTCTATGAGAAAGGTTCAGGCTTAGTCGAGGCGACCTTGCATGCGGTGCGTGTGCGTCTTCGCCCCATCTTAATGACGTCTCTAGCCTTTGGTCTGGGTGTTGTGCCGTTAGCTATCAGTACCGGTGTCGGCTCTGGTAGTCAAAACGCCATTGGTACAGGTGTACTCGGCGGTATGATGAGCTCGACTTTCCTAGGGATCTTCTTCGTACCATTATTCTTCGTGATAGTGGAGCGTCTCTTCAGTAAGCGCGAGAAGAAAGGTAAAGAACAGAAGCCAAACTCAGCTGAATAAGCTCGATCGTTTCTAAACTTCTAAACTAAAGCCCTGCAATTGCAGGGCTTTTTGTTATTTTAATGCTGTTAGTTATAAAGATGGATAGGCACTGTGCGCGAGTTCTGGCATATTGCGCTGAGGCAGTTAAGAGGACGAAACATGGATGATGCTGCGTTGGAATTGCAAAAACTAGATGCACTCATTGCTAAAGGTAAGATGTACGTCATTTTGGTCTTTGGCGTATTTTTCTGGGGTATGCTGACGTCCCTCGTGGTCGCCTTAATACATTATTTTATCTCGGGCGATCCATTCTGGGCGGAACTGCAAAGAGCGCTCTATATTTATCCCATTGGCGGTATTTTATTTGGTTGGTTTGTGTGGGTGCAGATTAATCGTAAGCGAGATAAACTTCGCTCCCAATAGTATCAATAGTTCTGGTTAAGCTGAGTGTAGGAGTGACATGGTGTTTTCGTGGGGTAATCTTGCCACTAAGCAACTTATCGTGGGAATGATATGCCATGGCATAGCGCTGGCATTTTTGGCCTATGGCGTTTATGCATTTTACTTGCAGGAGCTTGTACTACCAGAGTTAACTCGCTGTGTCGGTGCTGCTGTGTTATTTGTGGGCATGGGGCTAGCCCCTCAATTATTTTTTATGTCAGTGAGCCAGATAGTATCGCAAGCTGAGGACACGACATTAAAATCTACCCTGCAGACCTATGTGTTTAATCTAGGTATTTTTTTGATGATCTGCAGTCTGTTAATGGAATGGCTATACGACTAAAGCTATTGAATAAAGAAAGGGCGTCGACTTCATCATCGACGCCCTTTTTATTGCGGTTAAGGCGTGTAGTAAGTCGCGGCTCCCGGCCCAACGGGCAGACCAAAGCCAAATACCCACAGGAAGAAGAACGCTGTCCAACCCACGAAAAACACGAGCGAGTACGGCAGCATAGTGGCGATCAGCGTACCTATCCCTAGGTTTTTCTGGTAACGACAGGCAACTGCTAAAATCAAACCAAAGTAGCTCATCATAGGTGTGATTAAGTTAGTCACCGAATCCCCAATACGGTACGCCGCTTGAATCGTTTCGGGCGCATAACCAACCAGCATGAGCATAGGCACAAAAATAGGAGCGGTAATTGCCCACTGGGCCGAGGCACTGCCAAGCATCAAGTTGATAATGCCGCAGAGCATAATAAAGAACAAAAATACGATTGGGCCCGTCAAGCCTATGGATTGCAGTGCATCGGCACCTAACACCGCCAATACTGCGCCTAAATTACTCCAGTTGAAGAAGGCGACAAACTGTGCGGCGAAAAAGACGAGGACGATATACATGCCCATAGTGCTCATGCTGTGGGACATGGCATTGATGACATCTTTATCATTTTTGATGCTGCCCACGACTTTGCCGTAAATAAAGCCCGGTATGGCAAAACAGATAAAGATAAAGGCGACTATGCCCTTGAGGAATGGTGAACCTGAGATGAGACCGGTTTCAGGATGGCGCAGCGGTGCGCCTTCTGGTACGACTGAAATCGCTAAAATAACCGCGAGCACTAACATAGATAACCCAGCCCATTTTAAGCCGCGTTTCTCAATAGCACTGATGCTCTCCATCGATTGCAGTACGGTTTCGTCTGCATCATCATCTTGGTATTGACCTAACTTAGGTTCGACGATTTTCTCTGTGACAAAGGCGCCAAGGAAAGTGATCACAAAGGTGGAGACAAACATGAAGTACCAGTTTACTTCTGGGCCGACGTTGTATTGAGGATCTATCATGCGCGCGGCAGCTTCGGTAATGCCCGATAGCAAGGGATCGACAGTACCAAGCAATAAGTTAGCGCTATAACCTCCTGAAACCCCGGCAAAAGCGGCAGCTAAACCTGCAAGTGGATGGCGGCCAAGGGAGTGGAAAATCATCGCCGCCATAGGGATAAGTACCACATAGCCAAGCTCGGCAGCGGTGTTGGACATAATGCCGGCAAATACTATGGTCACAGTGACTAATCGTTTAGAGGCGCCCATGACTAAAGCACGCATAGCCGCAGATAATAAGCCAGAGCGTTCGGCAATCCCGACGCCGAGTAGTGCCACGAGCACAGTGCCGAGCGGCGTAAAGCCGGTAAAGTTGGTCACTAGATGCGAGACTATCATCCGCAAACCTTCGGCGTTCATTAGGCTCACCACATGGATTAAACCGTCGGCACTGCGGCCGTGTGAGCCAATAGGTCTAGGATCGACCACGGTTAACCCAAAGTAGCCCGCAATACCTGAAATAATGACCACTGCAACACAGAACAGTGCGAATAAGGTGATTGGATGGGGCAGCAGATTGCCTAAGCGTTCAACAATATTGAGAAAACGTACAAACCAACCACTAGAGCTGATATCGCCCTGTTGTGGATTGGGTTCAGAAGCTTTTTTTGGGGGAATATCGCCGGAATTAAAACTCATCGTCCTTCCTTTATGTCGACCTTTACGCAGCGCAATATTTGGACCCTATAACAGACTCGAGACATTGCCGACGGCCGATTGTGGATGACGTGGCTGAGGGGATAACTCTAGGTGCAAGACTCGGAGTGAAAGCTAAGGTAAAAGTTAAAAAATTAGCGGCAAAGTATGATTGTTAAGTTTTAATTGAAACTTAAATGTTGCTATTGACTGTGTTGAAGTGAGCAGGGCTAAAATTAGGATAAAAAAATGGACTCTCGAGGAGTCCAGTATTCACGAGCAAAATTGGATGCTCTAATGTTGTGCCATATCACTATAGACGTTGTTTGCTGTATCGGAGCTGAATATCGATAAATTTATAGGTTAAATGCTGTTTTTTATGCAGATGATCACTTTTCATCGTTGAATATGGCCAGTTTCATTGATGATTGCTCGTTAGATGACATTGCCAGCTCTGACCAGCGAGTAATTTCATTGTCTTAATCAGCCCGCAGGTGAAATTTTCACTCATTTATGGTTAGCTGTATCCTATTAACAAGAATAAGAAACCTAAGGATGGAAGATGGAAAAATTGTTATTGGGATTAACGCTGATTTTTATCGTGACCTATCTTTGGTACGTCAGCCTAGTCAAAAAGCGCAATACCGCGCTCGAAGCCTTGTCGGGTATCGATGTACAGCTGACCAAGCGTGCCGACCTTGTGCCTAATATTCTAAAAATCGCTAAACGATTTATGGAGCATGAAAAGTCACTGCTCACTGAAATCACCGAATTACGCACTCAGCTCAGCCATAATTACAACAAGGCCGATCCGAGTGCCGTTAAAGAGCATTTAGTTCAGGCTGAGCGGTTGAACGACAAAATGAGCACCTTGATGGTGAATGTGGAGAACTATCCCGAGCTCAAGTCCGACAACACTATGTTGCAGGCGATGCAGACCTATAACGAGGTCGAAGCACACATCTCAGCTGCGAGGCGTTTTTATAACTCGGCAGTTTCCGAGCTTAATACTGCGGTAGAAATCTTCCCCGGCTCGATTATCGCTTCTATGGCGAGTATTAAAGTGATGCCATTCTATGAGGTGAGCGAAGCGGCAAAAGCGCCCGTAGATGCGGCCGAATACTTGTAAGTTTAGCTGTGCAGGGTGAGTTATCACCCTGCAATACTATGACATCAATATGAATATCATCACTTTTATTTTAGGTAGCCCGATTCGGACTTATCGGGGGCCTGTTGGTTTGACTGCGGATTTGGACGAACTACCTCAACTCGAAGCGTATTACGAAGAACATATCGCTCCAATCAGTCGCAAATATGAAACTAAGCGTGTGGCTTGCCTTAAGGCGGCGCGTAAACGTTTGTATTTGAGTTTGATGATAGTGCTTGGGTTGAGCTTGCTCACCGTTATTGGCTACTACAGCGGTGGCGCTTATTTCCCGCCTTTGCCATTGCTTGCCTTAGTCGGATTATGCTGGTGGAGCTTTGCTCCGACTCGTGAGTTTAAGCATTTGGTTCAAAATGATATTTATCCGCTGATGTTTAAATATTTCGGCGATGATTTTATTTATAGCCGCGAAATGCGCCTCGACATGAATCGACTCGTTGCGGCTAAAGTATTACCGCGATACGACAAAGTCAGCTTCGGTGACTATATACAAGGCTGCTATAAGGGCGTTGAGTTGGCGGTCAATGAGCTTACCCTGACCAAGAATGTGCAAGTCGAAGAGCTGGATGTCAGTACCAGCAGGCGCAGAACTGTGACCCGCACGGAAACCCAGTTTCGTGGCTTAGTGGTTGAGCTTAGTAGCCATAAAGCGTTTATGGGTCATACTGTTGTGCTGAGGGATCGCGGTGGTTTAGCAAATTTCCTTTCCGACAGCCATGCGGGACTGGTACGAGTCAAACTTGAAGATCCGCAATTTGAAAAAGAGTTCGACGTGTTTTCAACGGATCAAATCGAGTCACGTTATTTGCTCAATACGGCATTTATGGAGCGCTTACAGGAGCTTGCCAAACATTTCGATGGCAATATTCAATGTGCATTTTTCCGCAATAAATTGACTTTGTTCCTGCCGAATCGCAGAACGCATTTTCAAATGCAGTCCATTTTTTATGGCGCAACCTTTTCAGTAGAATTTAGTCAGATAAACCGAGAAATGAAGCAACTCTTTGCTATTATTGAAGTACTTAAACTTAATCAGTACACGGGACTTTGATGTTGCTTACTCGCTTAGCGCTTGCTCGTACACTGACTTTTGCAGCCTTTTCATTGCCCTGCAGATTTGAGGCGCTAGGCCTGTGCTTATTATTGATATCGAGTTTGATGATAAATGCAAATGCTGAGGAGGCGCGCGAAAAAGCTAAGCCGCGTATTGTGGCGCGGTACTCACAGAGCGGCATAGTGAGTAGTGAAGGTCTAGAAAAGCTCAAAATTTATCAATACCAACAAGCTAATGGTGTCACCGTATTTACCGACAAAGCCCCCGCAAATAACCAGTATCAAATTTTGTTATATGACTGTTTTGCCTGTCGTCCCGATTCGACCATAGACTGGAATGGTATTCGGTTATTTACCGCTAATTATGATGCCTTGATCTCCCATGCAGCCCATAAGCATCAACTTGATCCCGCCTTAATCCGCGCTGTGATCCACGCGGAATCAGCCTTTAATGCGCGTGCACTTTCGCGAACTGGCGCCATGGGATTAATGCAATTGATGCCAGAAACAGCAAAAGAAATGGGTGTGGCAAATGCATTTTTACCCGAAGAGAATATCTTAGGTGGCAGTAAGTATTTGGCACAAATGCTAAAACAGTTCAATGGTGATATCGCATTGGCCTGCGCGGCTTACAATGCGGGGCCGACGACCGTGGTTCAGTACAATGGCATTCCGCCCTATCCTGAAACCCAAGCCTATGTTGAGCGTGTGAAAATTTTATTGAAGCGTTACCGCGAGCAGAAGGACGTTTAGTTGCCGCATTGATAAGCTAAAATGAAGTGGCGAAAATCCGGAGATCATCGCCGCCATTTGAATCGAAGGTTACTCGCCGACTTCCCATTTTACGGTAATGTCACCGTCCACTTGTCCAAGTGTTTTACCCAAGTAATCCATTAATTCAGTTGCGATTTCGTCTAACTGCCAAGGTGGATTGATGATCCATAATCCTGCCGCTGTCATGCCAAATTCATCTGAATCGGGCTTAATGGCTTGTTCAATTCTCAGCTGACGTTTAATGCCACTGCTGGCGAGGCGCGATAACATACCTTCGGTCTGAGCACGATTTACGACTGGATACCACAGGATAAACACACCCGTAGCAAAACGCTTGTGCGCTTTTATCAGGGTTTCGGCCACATCTTGGTAGTCGGTTTTCATCTCGTAGCTAGGATCGACTAGCACCAGAGCACGACGCTCTAATGGTGGTACTGCGGCGATAAGGCCTTTTAAGCCATCACCTTTGATCACTTTAACTTGTCTGTCTTCGCAGAAATAATCATCCAATAACACATAATCAGTGCTGTGCAGCTCGTGCAAGACCATGCGATCTTTAGGCCCTAGCTCCATGTCGATAATGGCGGGTGAACCTGGGTAGAAGTTGAGTTCTTCTGGATTTTCTTCATTAAAATGGCGCACGGCGGCGACATAGTCCTGCAGTGATTGTGGTAGGTCAGTTTTATCCCAAAGCTTAGCTACACCTTCGAGGTATTCACCTGTTTTCTGTGCAAATTCATCGCTTAAAGCATAACCACCCGCACCTGCGTGGGTATCGATATACACGAGTGGTTTGTCTTTTTTGTGCATCAGCTGCAAGGTTTGTAGCAAGATGGCGTGTTTCAACACATCGGCATAATTGCCAGCGTGATAACCATGGCGGTAACTTAACATGGGGGATCCTAGTAATTTGCAAACATAGCAAAGAGAGGCAAATGCCAGTCGGCAATTATACCTGCGATGCTTCTAGGCGTAAATTTAATGCCTCAGTTGGCGCTCTTTTTATTGGTAAACCAATGTGTGGGGGTTTGCATTTGAAAGGTTTTCAGCCAGAGATTCGCTGGTGCAGGTTTACCGAATAAATAACCTTGAAATTGTTCGCATCCTAGCGCTGTGAGTTGCAATAACTGGGCTTCGGTTTCGATACCTTCGGCAATGACGTTGAGTTTTAAGCTCTTGGCTAACAGGATGGCGGCGTTAACAATTTGGGTATGGCGTTCACTAATGCCCATTTGACTGACAAAGTAACGGTCGATTTTAATTGTGTCGGCACTGATATCAATGAGCTGGCTTAATGACGCATGGCCAGTGCCGAAATCGTCAATGGCGATAGAAACCCCCATGCGAGCTAAGGTGTTTAAGCGTCGTCCTGTTTCTTTATGGGTTGAAAATACAGAGGTTTCAGTAATTTCAATTTCCAACAATGGGATGAGTTCAGGATGATTCATATAGGTTTGGATCAACACTTTAAAGAAGCGATCCGACAGAATATCTTGCCCAGATAAATTAAAGGCAATCCTGACCAGAGGCACATTTTTAGGCCAAGAACGGATCAGTTGTAGTAATTGCCTGAAAACTTTTATCGCAAAAATCGCCTGCAATTGAGATGACTCTATGATGGGGATAAAAGTGTTCGGCATGATCATAGTGCCGTCTTCGTCAAACATTCTGGCTAGCGCTTCAAAGCTAGTAATGTGGCCATTGGCCATCACTTTAGGTTGCAGCCACATTTCAAGGCGGTTGTGTTTCAGCGCGTCACGGATTCTGGCTTTTTGCGATGAAGCTTCGAGCAGATTGTTAATCAAACCAATGTAATACACCATCACTGGGCTAGCTTGGGTGGTTTGTTTTATGGCAATTAAACATTGCTCCGCGGCTTGCTGCGGTGAGGCTTTATTACCTGAGCTGCAACCGACTCTGCACTCGAGATGATATTCAGTCTGTTGTTCTTGCTTAAGTTGTAGGTTTGTTGGAATACGCTCGCGTAATTGTAGCGCTAGGTTTTCAGGGGAGATAAGCGGCAGGCTAGTAAACTCGAGTGCAAACGATGCTCCTCTAAATCGGTATATTTTTGCGATATGACCAAAGCGATTTTTGAGTTCAATAGCAAAGGCTTTTAGGATGGCATCTCCGACGCTGATACCGAAAGCAGCATTAATTTGGCTAAGATTATCAATTTTGATTAAGGCTACGGTCATTTCCAGATGGATCAAGCTTGGCGCTGGGTTATACAAGTGATTTTCGTTGGGTAATCCCGTCACTAAATCATAGAAATGCGTGCTGATGTGGTGCTTTTTAAGTCGACTCAGCTCAATCGCATGGTTTGCCTGTTCTGTGACATCGTGGCAGTGAAACAACAAAGTATCATGGTGCTGTAATGAGGCTTTTTGCAGCAGATATTTAGTGCTGTTATTGTTCTTTAAATGGGTAGGAAACGAGGCCGCCAGTAAATTTGTGCTGGTATCTTCGGTAAGTTCAAAAATGTCACATAGGCGAGTGCGGTTTAGTGTGACTTCTCCAGCGATTTCCCTCGCGGCATTATTCAGGTTGAGAATGACTCCATCCTCATTGCAGAAGAAAGAGGCTGTACCATTATTTTCAAATATTTCAGCATATTGGTCTAATGTATGTTGCAGTGCATTTTGATGCTGGATCATTTGCTGCGCATGGATTTTCTGGGTTTTTAGCAGGCGCATCGCCGACAACGGGATACAGATATTAAAAAACATAAACAGCAAACCGTTTAGATAAGCGTGGGTCGCAGGTAGGCTGATATCAATATCGATAATGGGTGGCAGGTTTTGGTTACGCAGTAGCAGTAAAAAAGGCAATACGTTGAAACACATCATAATAAAAGCGACTTTTCTGCCAAACAGGAAAAGCGCCATCAAGGGCAAGGTATATAAGAAAGTAATACCTACCTGCGATAAGTTAAAGTCAGGGATAAACAACAGCATAGATAAACAGGCTGCAATAACCATCGCCAGCAGGCTGATAGAGCTGACGAGTAAATATTTGCGCGTAAACCATAAAGACAGGAATAGTACAGTTAAAAAACTGACCGTAATGCTGATAATGAAAGTGAGGTTTAACTCATACGCAATTAAAGAGCTATGCAGCACTATGCTAGTGGTCAAGATGGCGCCACTGAGCAGAATAATCCGCAATAAGCTGGTTTTTAATATCGTTTTGTCAGGATTTAAAAAATCTTGCTCCCTGATAAACAAAAAACCTTTTAGCCATTGAAGCAAAAAAAGTCCTTATCCCGTACGGAAGTCACGCAGGTTGGCTGGGGACGTAACATATAACATAAATCACTAAACTGTTATACAAATAGATTGCCGGCTTTATAAATCAGTACATTACAGTGTGATGCTTGTTTGAATTATTAAGGGCGTACTGAGACAAATTGGCTAAGACAGTGATGAGCTTAGCGATGTGTTTTGCTTACTAGCATATTCATAAACGAGATTTTTAGGCATAATGGCCATCATTTTCGTTGGTTAGAAGACAGCCTGTGACCCCGATTTTTTTCAATCAGCAATACCCAACACTTGTGGATATTTGTGCACGTTGGCAACTCGTCTACGATGCGAATGCGACCTTCGAATTGCGTTTTGAATCAGATACTTTATCACTGCATAAACGCGATGAGCCTAAGCTCGATGGCATAGTGGTGGATTTTGTGACTGGCGCCGTCGCCCATAGACGTAAGTTTGGTGGTGGTCGCGGCCAATCTATCGCTAAAGCGGTGGGATTGAAGCAAGGGGTAACACCAAGTGTGGTTGATGGCACTGCGGGTTTAGGGCGCGATGCGTTTGTGCTCGCAAGCCTTGGTTGTACAGTAACTATGGTTGAACGTCATCCTGTGGTTGCCGCATTACTTGAAGATGGCTTACGCCGTGCTTATCAAGATGCTGAAATCGGCGATTGGATGCGTGAGCGGATGCGCCTGTTTCATGGTTCTAGCCTAGAAGCACTATCGAAATTGGCACAAGAGGTGGATGTGGTTTACCTCGATCCTATGTACCCCCACCGTGATAAATCGGCCCTTGTTAAAAAAGAAATGCGTGTATTCCAATCCTTAGTCGGTGCTGATTTAGATGCCGATGGCTTACTCACCCCAGCTTTAGCCTTAGCAACTAAACGTGTCGTCGTTAAGCGCCCAGACTATGCCGAAGATTTGGATGGGGTTAAGCCTAATACGGTTATTGAAACCAAGAAAAACCGTTTCGATGTCTATGTAAAAGCTGCGATGAAATAGCGAAGATTTTTCTCATCGCGAACATTGTATGCTTTCAGTGACAACGGCTTAGCTCATGTCGATATTTCAGTTTTATGGGCTATTTTCTTTTTTATACCCACTTGTGATTTTTTATATGAAACTCATTCCTCTGCTAAAACAACCGCGAATTCACTGACTATTCTAATGTGAAACTTCTCATAACATTATGTTTCGTATTAACTATTTTGTTTATAAAGAGGATTTGCAATGCAGAACAAGCATTGGTCAAAAGTTCAGTTATTGCATGAAGTGGTCACCAATCCCAATATCATAGTGAAAGGCCAACATAGCTATTACAGTGATTGCTGGGATGCTGGCTTTGAGGGATCAGCAGTGAGATATCTTCATGGTGATGAAGTGAGCCGTGAGTGGGAGCCTAAGTGGCCTATCGATAAACTTTATATCGGGAACTATGTGTGTATCGCTGCCGAAGTTGTGATCTTAATGGGCGGAAATCATACGCATAGAGCAGATTGGTTTTGTTTATACCCCTTTATGGATTTCATCGAGGAGGCCTACGTAGGCAAAGGTGATACTCATATTGGTGATGGGGCTTGGTTAGGCATGAGATGTATGTTGATGCCAGGGGTGACGATAGGTGAAGGTGCGGTTGTTGCCGCAAATAGTGTCGTCACCCAAAATATCGAACCCTACAGTATTGTGGCGGGGTCACCTGCAAAATTAGTCAAGTATCGGTTCGATAAAGACGTTATTAGTGAGTTACTGGCGTTAAAAATATACGATTGGCCTGCCGAAAAGTTTGAAAGCTTAAAGCGGTATTTGTGTTCGGCGGATTTTGACGCGCTCAGCAAAGCGATCACTCTCTATGACCAATCTGTACATCAAAGCAAGTAACCGTTAGTCCCAAAGTCAAAGGTCGCGCTCAGTCGAGGCCTTTTACTTATCCTGCCTTAAATCTGCTTTTGGGCGCTTTCGCTAAGTCGGCCAGTTCTTCGATGATCACCCGTAGCTTGGGTTGGAGGTAAGGAGTTTTAAGCCAAATCAAGTGGATGGGTGTGTCGTCACTGGCGAGTTCGTCCAGTACCGAGATAAGTTCACCGGTTTTAAGGCAGTCCTCAACCAACCATATAGGCACTTGCGCTAAACCCACTCCCGCCAGTGTGGCCGCTAAAATGGCTTCGCAATCAGCGATTTCGTGGCGTACTGGAATGTCATAGGCCTCAGTGACCCCATCCTAATTTTTAAGTAACCAGCGATGTTGCTGCCCAAGCGGCCAGCCGACAATGCATTGGTGCTGGCTGAGATCTTCTTTGTCTTGTGGCGTGCCAAGTCGAGCGAAATAGGCGGGAGACGCGCAGATCACTCGGCGTTGTTCCCCTAATCTGCGGGCGACTAAATCCACAGTGTCGCCGAGTTGTCCGACACGCACCGCCAAATCAATGCCGTCACTGAACAAGTCGGTCGCTCTATCGTTAAAGGTAATGGATAACTCGAGCTTGGGATATTTTTGCGATAGTGATAATAGGGTTGGCAGTATATATCGCCGCCCAAAAGTGACGGGTAAATCCACTCGCACTCGACCTGAGGGAATTTGCTGTTCGCTGCCGAGTCGGCTCTGTGCATTGTCTAGGATTGCCATGGCATTTTGGCAATTTGTGAGATACGAATCGCCATCATTGGTTAAGCTTACACGCCTTGTGGTGCGGTGCAGTAGCTTAGTGCCTAAGCGGGTTTCTAATCGCACTATGCTTTTACTGAGCGCCGAACCAGTCATGCCTAACGCCTGCGCCGCTAAGGTAAAACTGCCGAGCTGGGCAACTGTGACGAAATGGCGTATCTCAACAAATTGATTATTTATCACGGCAATTAATTCCTTATAGGACTTAGTGAAGGTCATTTTAGTGACTTAATCATGGCAAGTGAATCGCGTAAGCTACTACCACAGTATGAAAATGAGCGTTAACGTACAAGCGAACGTCATTTTGTAATTGATTAAAAAGGTTTTTCTATACAATAAACCTTAACCTCCTATTGAGTGAGCAAACTATGAAATCGTCGAATAATCTGCAAGGTAAAGTGGCTTTTGTACAAGGTGGTAGTCGTGGTATCGGTGCCGCCATTGTTAAACGTTTAGCGAGTGACGGCGCAGCGGTTGCCTTTACCTATGTGTCATCTGAGGCCCAATCACAATTGCTGGTGGACGAAGTTATCACTCATGGCGGTCAAGCCATTGCCATTAAGGCCGACAGCACAGAGCCGGAGGCGATTCGTCGTGCCATCCGCGAGACCAAAGCGCATTTCGGTGGCTTAGATATAGTGGTCAATAATGCGGGCACGTTGATTTGGGATAGCATCGAGAACCTGACGTTAGAGGACTGGGAGCGAACCATTAACACTAATGTGCGCAGTGTGTTTGTGGCGAGCCAAGAAGCCGCGCTGCACATGAATGACGGCGGCCGGATCATCAATATCGGTAGCACGAACGCTGAGCGTATTCCGTTTGTAGGTGGTGCGATTTACGGCATGAGTAAATCGGCCTTAGTCGGTTTGGCCAAAGGACTCGCGCGGGATTTAGGCCCTCGAGCTATTACGGTGAACAATATTCAGCCTGGACCTGTGGATACCGATATGAACCCTGATAACGGTGATTCATCTGAGCCCGTTAAGGCGATAGGCGCCCTAGGGCGTTACGGTAAAGCCGAAGAGATCGCCAGTTTTGTCGCCTTTATCGCGGGCCCAGAAGCGGGTTACATCACAGGGGCGAGTTTGATGATTGATGGTGGGTTTTCTGCATAAGTTTTGTCTGTATTTATCTTTTAGGCAAAAGTAGGCAAAAAGTTTGATTCCAGTCATTAATAAGCCTGCACAAGAGTCACTCTGGCGGGCTTTGCTTAAGTTGTTGCTAGTTATGCAGAATCAATATGTTAGAGCATAAAAACTCGTTGATTATGATGGTAAGACCTTAGGTCGTTGTTACTCAAATTATCCGTCAGCAAAGCGTGGTTTTATTGAAATGGTGGACTATGGCTTGACTCAGGCAAGGCGAAATAATTTGCTTGTTGATGAACTATTGTTACAATCCGCCGGTCTTATCTTCAGCTATCTGTTGAAAGACAATCATTTTTTATCTTTATTATCAAAGAATAAGACGAAGGGAAATCCAAATTTCTAAGTTATCGACTAAGCAAACAGGCAACTTATGGGGCGTGATGGTGTTTACCATTCTGACCTTGTTCTGTTTGACTCAAAATAGTGGAATACTTAACTTGTTGCTCAAGGAGTCGAGCGCGCAAGCGATGTCGGTTACGTCTTTTTCTGGTGCTGGTTTTAGCGCCAACTCAGCTTTAAATACCAGTTCAGCTTCAAACAATATGGCTAGCCACGCCGATGCTCAAGCGGCGGGTACTGAGCTGGTCAAAAGTGAACCTAAAAAATGTGAATTGTCTGAGAAATCGATCCGAACCTGTATCGACACTCCGAGTACCATCCCATTTCTTATCCTGCTGTTCCTACTGCCGTTACTTCCCCGCGCCTCCCGCGTGATAACAGTGTTACCCATACAAGGTTATCAAGCTAAACCTAGGCGAATACATCTCACACATTGTCGCTTTCAAGAATAAAAACTTATTTATCAATTTGATAGGTGGGTTTGTTTAGGCATGTTTTCTCTCAGTCAATATTTGACTTTTCTCGCCAGTTTGCCGGTAGAAAAGAAAGTTAAGCGGCTGCAGAACATCCAATTTTACACATCACACCTCCCTATCTGACTGCTTGAACTTAAGCCTTCTATCACGCTGATGTTTCTTAAGCCATAACGATATTGGTAACCAGAACATAGCGTTAGCCAATATTTATATGGCCTAGAAGCAAGGTAAGCATGCACGCAGCATCACAGAGTCTTGTTTAACTTAGCTTGGTCTAACAGCGCTTAAGTATTGCAATGGCAAATGCTGACGATATATCGAAGAGATTAATATGCAATTTAATAACAAACAGTTAGTGCATATTTGGGGGACAAAATGAGTACATTAAAATCCATGTTAACCAGATTCTGGATACTCGCCTTGATAGTGACGAGTCCGTCGCTAATGGCCGCATCGACGGGGTGGTTGGTTAATGATAATCACCCGCCAGCCAAAGTGCGTTTTATGCTGACAGGTGAAGTTGATACCGCAACGAATACTTTGCCCGCTGTGCTTGAAGTACAACTTGAGGGCGATTGGAAAACCTATTGGCGCAGTCCTGGGGAAGGCGGTATCGCACCGACGATAAAATGGGATGGCTCACGCAATCTACAGCAAGTGGATTGGAGATGGCCTGCGCCAGAGGAATTCTCATTATTGGGATTACAAACCTTTGGTTATAAAGGCAATACTACCTTTCCCTTAACCCTAAAAGTCGATGATATCGCTGCGCCAACTCAGCTGCGCGGCAAAGTGACCTTGTCGACCTGTACCACTATCTGTGTACTGACGGATTATCAGATTAGTCTCGACTTCACGCCTAATGCGCTGCAAGCGGATACCGATGCCATGTTGGCCTACAACAAGGCCGTGTCGCTTGTGCCACAAAAAGTGTTGACCCAAGAGGGCCAAAATCCTGCCATGACCATGGGTTGGGATGCCGCCAAAGGTCAACTTGAAATCAGACTCAATGATGCCAACTGGCAGAGTCCAACCGTGATTATCGATGGTGAGCCAGATACCACATTTAAGCTAGTGAGCTTAAAACCGAGTGAAAGCGATGTTAACGGCAAGCAATTGGTCGGTATTTTTAGCGGTAAAAGTTGGCTGGGCGAGCCTGAAGTTTTGGGCAAATCGCTGAACATGACTGTTGCCGATAGCGAGCGGGCGTTGGAATACAGCGCCGAAGTTAAGCCTGTGGTGATTACCCAAGAAAGCACCTCGATATTTGGCATGATTTTGTTAGCGCTTATCGGTGGTTTGATCTTAAACGTCATGCCTTGCGTGTTACCAGTACTCGGCATGAAGCTCAGTTCAGTGGTTGCTGCGCCTGATCTTAAGCGTAATCAAATCCGTCAACAGTTCATCGCATCAGCGCTGGGGATATTGGCCTCATTCTGGTTACTCGCTGGCTTTATCTTAATGCTTAAGCTCACGGGGCAGGCGATTGGTTGGGGTGTGCAGTTCCAAAACCCTTGGTTTATCGGCTTTATGGCGCTGGTGACTACAGTGTTTGCATTCAATATGTTAGGTGTATTTGAGATTAACTTACCCTCTAACGTGCAAACCAAGTTAGCGACAACGGGCGGCAATAATAACAGCGGGCACTTTTTACAGGGCATGTTTGCGACGCTACTGGCGACGCCGTGCAGTGCACCATTTTTGGGTACTGCAGTCGCCTTCGCCTTGGGCGCCGATGTACTGAGCTTGTTTGCCATCTTCACTGCGTTGGCCGTGGGTATGGCGTTCCCTTGGTTGATTGTGGCGGCATTTCCGCAAGTGGCGGGTTATTTCCCTAAACCCGGTCGCTGGATGAACACAGTCAAAGTGTTTTTCTCCGGCATGTTACTACTCACCAGTTTGTGGCTCATTAGCCTGTTGTCCAGCTTCATTGATACAATCTACCTGTGGCCATTAGCTGGCATTATTACACTGATATTTATGGTGTTTATGGCTAAAAAATATGGCGCGATTGCCATTGTGAGCTGCTTAGGTATCGGTATTTTACTGTCGGCAATCATCGCCTTTATGACGGTGAACCAGTGGGCTAAACCTTTACCTGCGGATCTTGCTTGGACGCCATTGGATCAAGCATTGATTAATCAGCAGGTCGCCCAGGGCAAGACAGTATTTGTCGATGTCACTGCCGATTGGTGCATTACCTGTAAGGCCAATAAAGTTGGCGTGATCTTGCAAGACCCTGTTTATAGCCTGTTGCAACAGCCGCATATTTTGCCGATGAAGGGCGATTGGACTACGCCTTCTGAGCCCATTACTCACTACCTGCAAAGCCATCATCGTTTTGGGGTGCCATTCAACGTGGTTTACGGCCCGGGTGCACCGCAGGGGATTGAGCTGCCGGAAATTCTATCGACTGACCTTGTGCTCGCTGCGATTGAGCAGGCCTCAGCGTCCCTTGAAAAGTCATCAGTAGCGGCAGAGAAATAACGCTAACGAACAGCCATTCACTCGGACATGTCATTCGGCAATATCACTGGCGAGTCTCATTCAATAGCGAGTCGAGTGGCACTCAACAAATACTCAGGTCAGGGATAACTCTGACTTAAGACAATGGAAATCGATTATGAAACAGACAATTGAAGCACAAAACATCACTGAATCAATGCAGAATACTCAAGTCATCGGAGGCACTAAGATGTCGAAATTTAGCTCTTTATTCAAACATCGCAAGTTGCAGATGTTTGCTGTCTCGGGTGTCGCCATGGCAATGCTGGTGGTTTCCTTGCCTTCGGTGAGCACCATGGCCTATGCCAAAGACAGCAGTTTATCGGCGGCCCAGCAGCAAGAGGTGCGAGCGATTCTTAAAGATGCCTTGATCAATGATCCTGACCTAATGAGAGAAGCAATTATTGCGTGGCAAGCAAGGGAGCAAGAGGGGGCCAATACCGCCATGCAAACGAGCCTAGTGACCCATCATAAAGCCATGTATGAGACCAAAAGCGATCCGTGGAAGGGCTCTGCGACACCTGAGATTGAGATGGTGTATTTCACCGATTTTAACTGCCCATACTGCAAGAAAATCGAGCCTTCGCTGAACCAGCTGATTGAAGAATTTCCGCAGTTAAAAATCATAGTTAAAATGGTGCCGCTGCAGGGCGAAGGCTCCAAAATGGCAGTCGATTTTGCCCAAACGGTTTGGTTAAACGAGCCTGAAAAGTATCTCAAGGTGAAGGATATGTTGATGTCGAGTCCGCGTGGACTCGATGCCGCCGCCATCGCTAAGGTCGCTAAACTGACGGCAACCGAGCGTTGGGTTGGCAACACAGATGAGCGCGTGGCTAAAATGGTCGATGACAATGTTAATTTAATGAATGAGTTAGGCATAGGTGGCACTCCAAGTATGATAGTGGCCGATACGCTTATTCCCGGATTAGTGCCTTACGAAGTGTTAAAAGAGCAGCTTGAAGCCGCGATTGCCGCTAAAGATAAGACGCAGAAGAGCAGTTAAGATGCCGCCAAAGGAAACTGAAAATATGAGCGCCGAACAGGTTTCGACATCTTTATCTAAACGCATATTGGGCTGGATTAAGCAGCTGGCACTTTGGCTGCTCATTGCTCTTATCGTGACCAGCGTGATGGACATCTGGCGCGGCAAAGATATCCCGCGGGATAATTTGCCGCAGCTCCAAGGGACGACTTTGGCTGGGGAAGCGCTTGATATTGCCAAGTTAAGCCAAGATCAGGCGGTATTGGTATACTTTTGGGGCACTTGGTGCCCTGTGTGTAATTTTGTCAGCCCGGCAGTCAATCAAATGTCGGCCTATTACCCCGTGGTGACGGTTGCCATGAATTCGGGGGAGGATGAGAAACTGAGAAAATATCTTCAGTATCAAGGCTATGGCTTTGACACTATTAACGATAGTGACAGCAAGATTGCCCGTGATTGGTCATTGCAGGCGACGCCAACCATTATGATCTTTAAAGAGGGTGAGCTAAAACACTATACGACAGGCTTTACTAGCCTACCCGGTATGTGGTGGCGAATGATGTTCACTTAGAAGTGATGCTTCAGGGGCTGTTTTAGGAGAGAAAAAAAGCGCTAATCTTGGTTAGCGCTTTTGTATTATCAACTTATTTCAGGACTAGACTACTAGCTGAAAGCTTAGGGTTTACCTCACTAAAGTGAGTAGTGGTGCCTGACTCACAACTTGGAAGTCGAGCGCCATAGTCACACTGAGCGCCGTAATAGTGATGATTGAAAAACCAAACACTTGGCGAGCCCAGCGGTGCATGTCGATGCCGTGGCGATAACCTTTTAATGCCATGGCAAGCCACCACAGGCTAGTGGCACAGGTGACTGCCATAAAGGCGATACCTGTGTAACCCGCGAGTGGTAACAGCGCACTGACTAAGGCGAACACAGCAATATAAAGCACGATATGCAGTTTTGCCTTGGTCATGCCTTCTGCAACCGGCAGTACTGGAATATTGGCTGCCGCATAGTCATTAAAACGGAAAATCGCGATGGCATAGGAATGCGGCATCTGCCATAGACTGAACATCAACAGCAAAATAGCTGCGCCCATGTCCATTTGCCCTGTCACACTGCAATAGCCAACCACGGGCGGTACTGCGCCCGAGAAGCTGCCAACTAAAGTGCCATACACTGAGTTACGTTTCATGTAGAGGCTATAAACCCCCACATAAACGATGTAACCAATAACGGCAAATAGCAGGGCTAATGCATTGGTAAACAAGGCTAAGATGCTAAAGCCCAACACGCCTAAGGCGAGTCCAAACGCGAGTACGTTACCCACGGCAATTTCGCCCGTGACGGTCACGCGTTTGCAGGTTCGCTGCATCTTGGCGTCGATATCACGGTCAATACAGTTATTGACAGCGCAGCCCGAGGCTACAACTAAGGACAATCCCACTAAGCTCGCCAGCATCAAGACCAAATTTACGTCGCCTTTGGCGGCTAATAAAAAACCGCCAGCAACGGAAATCAGATTCCCGAAAATGATGCCAGGCTTAGTAACCTGCACATACCCTTTGAAGCGTGCTTTCCATTGCGGTGACATAAATCTGTCTTGTGTTTGCATAGACTGTTTCTCGTTACATCATCAAAGCGTTGGCTTCGAGTATGATCCACACCGACAAGCCGACGACCATGACAATAATCAGGGCGGTAAACAGGAAGGAGAAGGTGTTCACTTTGCCTTCTTTCGAGAAATCTAAGTGCAAGAAGTACTTAAGATGTACCACTATCTGCACTATCGCCATCACTAGCACTAAGCTAAGGGTGGTCGCTTTCTCGAAGTGATGGGTCATTACCGCCCAAAATGGAATGGCAGTTAATACCACTGACAGCACAAAGCCCATTAGATATGACTTAATGCTCGCGGCCAGATCGTCAGTGCCATGGCTAGGCTTATCAGTATGACTATGTGCGCTCATTACAGTGCTCCCAATAAATACACGACCGTGAATACACAAATCCACACTATGTCGAGGAAATGCCAGAACAGGCTTAAGCAGCTCAGGCGGGTGATGCTGCGATGACCTAAACCGGTTTTCGCCACTTCAATCATCATGATCGCCATCCAAATCAGACCTGCGGTCACGTGCAAGCCGTGCATACCTACCAGAGTGAAGAAGGACGACAGGAAAGCGCTGCGCTGTGGGCCATTGCCATGTTCAATCAGGTGATGGAACTCATAGACTTCCATCCCGATAAACACACAACCGAGGGCGAAGGTCACGAGTAACCAAGCCAAGGTCGCGGCTTTGTTATGGCGTTTAGCAAAAATCAGCGCCATGCCATAGGTAATACTACTGACGAGCAGGGCGGCAGTTTCGATCAGCACAAAGTCCAATTCGAAAATGTCTTTACCCGAAACGCCACCGTCCGTGTTCATGTAGAGCACAGCATAGGTTGCGAAAACCGAGGCAAACAAAATGCAGTCTGTCATCAGGTAAATCCAAAAACCAAACAGAGTGTTGCCACTCGTATCATGGTGTTCGTGATGATCTTCTGCGTGAGCTACTTCTAAATCTGCTGGGATTGCAATACTCATATCAGCCCCTTACTACATTGTTTAAGTGGGCATTTTCAATGCGAGCCACTTCATCGGGTTGCACGTAATAGTCGACGTCATTGTTATAGGCACGGAATAAGAACACGATAAACGCGCCCACTAAGCCCACAATGGCTAACCACAGAATGTGCCAAATAGCGGCAAAACCCGCGGCAGTGATCCCCAGCGCCATTAAGATACCGCTTGAGGTATTTTTCGGCATATGGATTGGCTGATAGTGTTTGAGGCCTTGATAAGCCAAGCCTTTTTCTTTCGCATCGGTAAAGGCATCGATATCATCAACCTGTGGCAGCTTAGCGAAGTTATAGAACTGTGGTGGTGAAGCGGTTGACCACTCTAAAGTATGGCCATTCCATGGATCGCCCGTGGTATCGCGGTTTTGGTCGCGGTCACGGATACTCACGTACAGTTGGATAAACTGCAGAATGATACCGACCATGATGATGCAAGCACCCACAGCGGCTAAGTAGATCCATAGATTCCATGCCGGGTTATCCGTATGGCTAATTCTGCGCGTCATACCCATAAAGCCTAATACGTACAGCGGCATAAAGGCCACGTAGAAACCGATTTGCCAGCACCAGAATGACGCTTTACCTAAACGCTCATTCAAGTGGAAACCTGTCGCTTTAGGGAACCAGTAAGCAAAGCCAGCTAAGTAACCAAATACCGCACCACCAATAATAGTGTTATGGAAATGCGCGATTAAAAACAAACTGTTATGTAGAACGTAATCGGCTCCTGGTAAGGCTAATAGCACACCTGTCATACCGCCTATGGTGAAAGTCACCATAAAGCCTAGCGTCCACAACACAGGTACCGTTAACCGTAGGCGGCCACGGTAGATAGTGAACAACCAGTTAAACAGTTTTACCCCGGTTGGAACTGCAATCACCATAGTCATCACCCCGAAGAAAGCGTTGACGTTGGCACTTGAGCCCATAGTGAAGAAGTGGTGTAACCAAACGATGAAACCTAAAATTGAAATCGCACCGCTCGCCCACACCATAGAGGTGTAACCGAACAAACGCTTAGCCGTAAAGGTTGAGATCACCTCGGAGAAAATACCAAAAGCAGGCAAAATCAGGATGTAAACTTCAGGATGTCCCCACGCCCAAAATAGGTTGATATACATCATGGCGTTACCGCCACCGTCATTGGTGAAAAAGTGGAAATCCATGTAACGGTCGAGCGTTAACATGGCTAACACGGCGGTTAAGATTGGGAATGACGCGACGATCAAAATGTTCGCCCAAGTACAAGTCCAAGTGAAGATTGGCATTTGCATCAGCTTCATGCCGGGGGCGCGCATCTTAAGTACGGTGGCGATAAAGTTCACCCCGGTTAAGGTTGTTCCTATGCCTGAAATTTGCAGTGCCCAGATATAGTAATCGACTCCAACCCCCGGACTGTAAGCCAGCTCTGAGAGGGGGGGATACGCCACCCAACCTGTCTTAGCAAATTCACCTAAACCCAATGAAATATTGATCAGCACAGCGCCAGAGGCGGTCAGCCAGAAACTGAGGTTGTTCAAGAAGGGGAAGGCAACGTCGCGGGCGCCAATCTGCAGCGGCACGACTAAGTTCATTAGGCCTATCATAAATGGCATCGCCATAAAGATAATCATGATCACGCCGTGGGCGGTGAAGATCTGGTCGTAATGTTCTGGCGGCAGATAACCTGCGGCGCCGTTGGTGGCGAGTGCTTGCTGGGTACGCATCATAATGGCATCGGAGAAGCCACGAATGAGCATCACCAAAGCCAACACTATGTACATGATACCGAGGCGTTTATGGTCAACTGAGGTTAACCAATTATTCCAGAGTACGCTCCATTTTTTGTGTTTAGTGATCAAGGCTGCGATATACAAACCTACCACTGCGACGACCGCTAGGGTCACCATGATGATGGGCTCGTGATACGGAATCGCATCTAAGCTTAATTTACCGAGAAATGACATGATTACTCCGCCTCCACTTTGTGAGTGGATGAGTGCTCTAATGATGAAGGTTCTGTGGATGAGTCTTGTGTTAATGACGGTACAGAAGGTGCTGAGCTATCCATGTCGGCCATGTTCTGTGTATTTTCCATCGCGTGCTCGCCTGCCATATGTGCCATGTCGTGCATACCTTTCATGTCTGCCATGTCAGATGTGTGCTCAGTGCCCATGTGTTCCATGCCTGCGTGCATGTCCATTCCTTCGTGACCTTTCATGCCCTCATGTGAGTCCATGTGCATGTATTGCATCACGATTTGGTCAAACATCCCTTTGCTCACTGAGCCAAAGTATTCAACTGGATTGTATTCACTCGGTTTAGCCAGTGTGGCATAGGCCGCTGAGTCCAATGTCTTGCCCTGTTGTTTTAACTTGGCAACCCATGCCTCGAAGTCAGCAGGTGTTTGAGTGGCAATCGCTTTAAACTTCATGCCCGCAAATCCAGCGCCGCTGTAGTTAGCCGAGATACCGTCGAAGGTGCCTGGCTCGTTAGCGATCAAATGCAATTTAGTGGTCATGCCCGCCATAGAATAAATCTGGCTGCCTAACTGAGGGATGAAGAAGGAGTTCATCGCAGTGTCAGAGGTGATCTTAAAGTTCACCGGCACATTGGCCGGGAACGCCAACTCATTGACCGATGCCACGCCTTGTTCTGGGTAAATGAATAACCATTTCCAGTCCAGCGACACTACTTCAACCGTGACGGGTTTAGCTTCGTGTTCTAAAGGTTTATAGGGATCAAGATCATGGGTCGAACCCCAAGTGATCACACCGAGCACTATCACGATCACAATCGGCACTATCCACACTACGGTTTCAATCGCCGTTGAGTGTGCCCATTTAGGCGCGTAGATTTCCTGATCACGGCCATCGCGGTATTTCCACGCGAAGTACAATGTCATGGCAATCACAGGGATAACGACAATGAGCATGAGTAGGGTGGCGACGATAATCAGGTGTTTTTCATCGATACCGATTTGGCCCTTAGGGTCCAATACTCCGCCATCACAACCCGCGAGCATGAGTGCTACTGCCGCGATTGCTGCTTTACTTAATTTTCGAATTAACAAAGGAAGATTCCTCTAACCCTAAGGTTTACAACTCTGCCAAGCGTTAACTGGCAGTCACACTAAGCGGCGTTATCTGAGCGCAAATCCTGAGACCCAAGAGGCATGACACAACAATGTGCCGCCATTCCGAGGCAAATCTAAGATCCGCTTTCAGCGCTTAATGCTTAATTTTAATTTAAAAACAGAGGGTTAAAATGGCGGAGCGCGACAACCGTGGGCGGTATGTTCGAGGGATTTTAGCCTTGGGGGTGCTAAAAAAAGTGAAGCGTTAGTTAAATCGAGATGATTGAAAAATTTGAAGCAGCAGTCGATTAAATGCCATAACTGCAGAATAACGAGGGGATTGAGTAATAACAGGCTGAGCAAACTAGCGCCGATAAACTCGGCTAAAAAGCCATTGCTGAGGCTGATTAATTCACTAATATCGACACAACCGCCGATCAACACGGATAAAACGTCAGCAATAGGCAGCACAAACAATAACCCGAAAAACAGGGTTAGATTTGTCATGCTAAAGGTTGAAAGCCGAATAGTTAGGTTCAATCTTTCAACAATGAATTGGCTAAGAGCTAATTTCAATTAATGAGTCCGGCTGAACGGGAAAAGGAGTCAGTTGGCAGAACAAAAAATATTCAGCATGTAACTTTTTTATGCGGCAGGAGGATACCAAGAAGCGGCTATTGAATGAAAGCGGATCCCCGTAGTAAAAGGGCTTTAGTATTAAAAAAACCTTAATTAAAACCAAATTAGATCTTTGGTTTTACAAGATTAACAGTATTTAAACTGATTTTGTTCTCATAAAATAAAAAATTGTGAAGCCTCTCATTTATTCATTTTGACTAAAGTTGATTTGCTCGTGGCGTCATTGAGTTGATTACAGCCCCTATAAACATGTTTGCTTTACCCGCAAAAAGACTAGGCTTAACTTCTATGGCAGGGCTAATGTTGCCGATAGTTGTCTTGATGGGTTAGCTTGTTTGTCGCAAGATTGGGCTCGCCAAGTTTGGCTGTATGATTAAGTGCATTTGAGATCGGCATCCCAAATAAAAACATCACGTTAAATGAGTGATTGTGTCAGTCATTTACGCTATTTACATTAGATAAACCGATTATTAAACTGTGAACTTATCTCGCCCCTGATATGTGCTTGAGATTGAGCCTGTGAGTAGGGCATGATGCTTCTCAATTCTCGAAGTGCGTCAGCATGAAGGACTACACATAAAGTCATTTATCCCATACCTTAAGGTAAACATTTTCATCGCCTTAGCTTACGTTATTGTAGGTAAAATTGGTTTGATGATTGCTTTGCCGCCTGGATATTCTGCTGCAATTTGGCCTGCCGCAGGTATTGCTATTGCCGCTTGTGTTTTATGGAAGGAATATGCGCCTTGGATTGGCGTGTTCATTGGTTCTTTGTTGATTAATCTCAACATCAGCGGACATATCCATTGGGGGTGGTTGCCCTTTGCTATTTCAATTGGTTCATCTATACAGGCAGTGCTTTCTGCCTATGTTCTTGGGCGAGTCGATCATTTATTCACCCTAGATAATCCTAACGCCGTCATTAAATCCTGCTTGAGTTTAGCTTTAACTTGTACAGTAGCGACTGTTTTTGGCAATTTCTCCTTAGTGATTAACGGTACGATTCCACAGTCCGATTTACTGGGTAGTTTAATAAATTGGTGGACTGGGGATTTGCTCGGTGCCGTGATTTTTATCCCTCTGACTATGTTGTTATTTGATAAGCGAGTTATTTGGCGTTCTCGCCGCATTCAGACGGGTGTGCCTTTGCTGGTGGGTTTTTTATTTTGCGTGGGGATTTATTACTACTCAGATATGAATCAGCGCCAACAGTTACGGGATAAGTTTCTGGTTCAATCTAATGCGATTATTAGCAATATTGAAAGTTTTCAAGATGCTAACCTCCAACAAATTGTTGCCTTAGCAAGCTTGTTCGATAATAGCGAGCAGGTTTCTGAGGATGAGTTTGTACAGTTTGGCAAACGCAATATGTTGATGAAGGATGGCTTTAGAGCTTGGTCTTGGTCACCGCTTGTGGCGGCAGCCGATCAGCAAAGTTTTGAGGCATCCATTCGTTCTGTGGTTGGTGGTTCCTACAAAGTGACTCGTCCCGAAGGCTGGCAGGCGAATACTGATGGTTGGCTAGTCCCTGTGATGTATATTCAGCCGCAGATAGGTAACGAAGCGGCCTTGGGATTAGATCTCAATAGTGAGCCAACGCGAGCCGCAGCCATCGCAAAAGTGCGTGCGACGTTAGCACCCGTGATGACAGCCAAGATTCAATTAGCACAAGATCCCAATGGCCCTGGTGGCACTTTACTCATTGCTCCTGCTTTTGACAGATTGGGTAAGATCTCAGGGTTTTGTTCTGCCGTAATTGATTTGCAAGGCATTATTGATGATGTTGATAGTGTAAAAGGGTTGCAGTGGCAACTGACAGATATGAGTGCGGGCGGTACCTTACTTTATAGCAATACTCGAAAATCGTTTCCCGAATTTAGCAGTAAACTCTTCAGCGATAAAACTGGGCAGTATTTTCAGGCAAACCTGATGTTAGCGGATCGTCATTGGCATATAGTGATTTATCAATCCTATGCGGTACTGATGGGCGATACTTTTAGCTTATCGCTACTGATGCTTCTGCTCGCATTTATCACTTGTGCGGTCGTGGGCGGTATGACACTGGTTTCCTCCGGCGAGCGCCAACGTATTGCCGAAAAAGTGACAGAAAAAACCATGGCATTGTCGAAGGAAATTGCCCGCCGTCAGGCTTTTCAAGCTACCTTGGTCGAAAGTGAGCAAAAATATCGAAACCTATTTGATAAGGCCCCTGTGGGGCATGTGCTTAAACGTTTAGATGATGGTCAATTTGTGGCAATTAACCCCGCCTTTCAAGCGATTACGGGTTATTCACTCGATGAGCTTAATCAACTTGATCCTTGGGATCTTACCCCAAAGCGTTATCAATTAAGTGAAACTGAGCAATTAGAGCGCTTAAAGCAGACGCGCCGTTACGGCCCCTATCAGAAGCATTATTTACATAAAAATGGCCAATTAGTGGCGGTGCGCCTCAACGGGGCTTTAGTTACTGGTGCCAATGGTGAACAGCTAATTTTGTTTATCGTCGAAGATATTACCGAGCAGGAGCGTACCGTTGCGCGGGTAAATCTCTTGGCGCAAGTATTTCAGCAGAGTGGTGAAGGCATCACGATTATGGATGCCAACGATATTATTGTGGATGTGAATAGCGCATTTTCTCAGATCACGGGTTATTCCCGAGAGGACATTATTGGTAAAAACTGCCGTTTTATAGAGGCTGAACGAACGGATAAAAGTATCGATTCTCAAGTCCGTGCAGCCCTCGAGCAAACGGGTTTCTGGCAAGGTGAAGTCTGGGATAGGCATAAACAAGGCTACGATTTCCCGAAATGGTTGATGATGTCTGTGGTGCGGGATGATTCTGGTGCCGTGAGTCACTATATTGGCAGCTTTACCGATATCAGTGAGCGTAAAGTCAGTGAGGAACGCATTCATTTCCTTGCCCATCATGACTCTTTGACCTTATTGCCTAATCGACTGAGCTTGCAGTCGCGCCTCGAAGTGGTGTTTAAGGATGCTCTGGTATCCCACAGCCAAATAGCGGTAATGTTCATCGACATGGACCACTTTAAAAATATCAACGATACCTTGGGCCATCATGTGGGCGATCAACTGCTGCTAGAGGTTGCCCGACGTTTGAAATACATCGTTGGTGATAATGATACTGTGGCGCGTTTGGGGGGCGATGAGTTTGTGGTTGCCTTGTCCGATACGAACCATGATGAAGTGGCCAGTTTAGCCGAGGCGCTGCGCAGTGGTTTGAGTCAAACCTATGTGATTAATAATCAAGCATTACATTCATCGCCAAGTATAGGGATCAGTTTATTTCCCAATGATGGTGACAGTGTTGAAGCTTTGATGAAAAATGCTGATATGGCCATGTACCGCGCAAAAGCGGCTGGACGCAATAACTATCAATTCTTTACTGCGGCAATGAACACCTTGATCACTGAGCGCCAGCATATTGAAACGGGCCTGAGGCAAGTGTTAGCAAACGACGAATTACGGCTGCATTATCAGCCACAAATTGATATTAGAAGCGGGCAAGTGGTCAGTGTCGAAGCGCTTGTGCGCTGGCAGCATCCCGAATTTGGCATGATAGCGCCTGACCGCTTTATTCCCATTGCCGAAGAGATCGACATGATCATCCCAATTGGCCAATGGGTGTTAGAAACGGCGATGGCGCAGCTTGCTGTCTGGCGCGCAGCGGGTGCCACTGAGTTGCGAATGGCAGTGAATCTGTCAGCGCATCAACTCCGTAAGGATACGATAGTCGCCGATATTACCAATGTGCTGGTGAAGCATAAGTTGGGCAAAGGCGCACTGGAGCTGGAGATTACCGAGAGTGTGGCGATGCAATATCCTGAGCAGAATGCGCGCCTATTAGCGGAATTGCGCCAACATGGTATCGAGCTCGCCATCGATGATTTTGGTACAGGATATTCCTCTTTATCCTATTTGAAACTCTTGCCCTTAGACAGGTTAAAGCTCGACCGATCCTTTGTGAAGGATATTGAGACCGACTCGAACGATGCAGCCATTAGCGCTGCAACTATTTCTATGTCCCATGAATTGGGGTTAACTGTGGTCGCTGAAGGGGTTGAAAACGAGGCGCAATTGGTATTATTGTCGAGCATGGGGTGCGACTTAGTGCAAGGGTTTTACTTTAGTAAACCCTTAGCGGCAGAAGAGTGTTTCCGCTTTATCCAGCGTAATTTATAACGGCAGAGTGTTGTTGTTTTTCTAATGCTGGCGCAGAGTTGGACTATACTTGAGTTCGCATTATGCATGCGCTAATCAAAATACTAAGGATGGTTTTATGCAAGTCATCTTCACTAAAGGTACTCAGCGTTATGGCCAGTTGCGCTGCGTGCGCATGGACGGTAGTGCGACTCAAACCCAAATGCCAGAACAGGGCATTGCTCCCCACGATATGATTCATTATGTGGTTGAAAAACGTCTGCATATTCAAGGGGCTTTCTTCTCGCAGGTCAGAGCTGGCGCCGATATCAGCTTCGCCTTGGAACATAATGAAACCTCCCGCGCTATCGCAGATAAAACGGAAGTGTGGCAAACCGAATCCATAGTCGAGACCTTGCAGTCGCTACTCTGGTCGGGCGAAACGCCAACCTATGACGGCTTTATTTATCTGTTAGAGCAAGCCTGTAGCAGTCGAGACTTAGCCGTTCCTACTGTTAACCAAACAGATTTTGATCATATTCTCAATGAGATTATGGATTTGAGTGTTGAGTGGCAGGGAATGGGAGAAGGTCAGTCCTTGACCTTGAAGTTCTGATCTATTGATTATGGCGGTGAGTGGCTAAATGCCTTCCCCTAAAAAGACTTTGGTATAGCGTGGCTGGATCCAAGCGCTATCACCTTTGTTTATGCCAAGCTGTTTAAATTGCACTTTAGATAATTCAACATGGATCAGTTGGTTATCTAGCTCAGTTAGGACTTCTAATCTCACTGCAGGGCCAACTATGGTCACTAAGTCTAAACTGACTTTAAGGGCATTTTCAGTTGGTTGTGTCAGTACCTCGATTTCGTGTGGGCGAACATAGGCCAAGCCTTGTTGCTCTTCGCTAATTGTGTGTTCAGGTGAGGGTATGTGGATATTGCCTATAGTGCTATGCCCTTGTTTTACCCGGGCATGAAATAGGTTCACATTGCCAAGAAACTCGTACACAAAAGGATTGCTTGGATTATCATAGACTTCTTCTGGCGTACCTTGCTGCTCGATACGACCTTGATTCATCACTACAATTTTATCTGCGACTTCGAGTGCTTCTTCCTGATCATGGGTCACAAATACGGTAGTGACATTAATCTCATCGTGTAAGCGTCTTAACCAGCGGCGTAATTCTGCGCGGACTTTTGCATCGAGCGCGCCAAAGGGTTCGTCTAACAGTAGAACCTTAGGTTCGACCGCAAGCGCGCGGGCGAGTGCGATGCGTTGCCTTTGACCGCCTGAAAGTTGTGATGGATAGCGATTAGCAGTCCAATCTAATTGGACGAGTTTGAGTAATGAATGCACCTTATCGGCAATGTCTGCCTTACTCGGACGTGTTTTTCGTGGTCTGACTGTGAGTCCATAGGCGACATTTTCGAATACAGTCATATGTTTAAATAGGGCGTAATGTTGGAATACAAAACCGACACCGCGTTCACTCACATGCTGTGTGGTGATGTCTTCGCCATTAAATCTGACTATGCCACTGTCGGCCTGTTCGAGTCCGGCAATAATCCTGAGTAAAGTTGTTTTGCCTGAGCCGGATGGGCCTAAAAGGGCTGTCAGCTCTCCGGTTTTGATCTCTAAATTGACCGAGTCCACGGCAACAAAATCACTAAAACGCTTATTAACTTGTTGAATGTGTATGCTCATAATGCTCTGTTCCCAAGGACGTTGCGTTTAGTTAATTTGATGTTTGCGCTCATCTTTCCACTCCACAAGGCTTTTCAGCACTATAGTGACCAGTGCTAAACCTGTGAGCAGGGATGACACGGCAAACGCGGCCGTAAACATGTATTCGTTATAAAGCACTTCTATGTGTAGCGGCATAGTATTGGTCTCACCGCGAATGCGCCCAGAGACCACTGCTACCGCCCCAAACTCGCCCATAGCACGGGCATTACACAGGATCACGCCGTAGAGTAAGCCCCACTTAATGTTAGGCAGTGTGACGTACCAAAAGGTCTTTAAACCACTGGCACCTAGGGTGAGTGAGGCCTCTTCTTCATCTTTGCCCTGTTGTTGCATCAGTGGGATGAGTTCACGGGCAATAAAGGGTAAAGTGCCGAACATGATGACAATGACTATGCCCGGAACGGCAAAAATCACTTTTAAATCATGGGCAGCAAGCCAAGGCCCAAACCAGCCTTGGGCACCGAAGAGGATCACAAAAATCAGCCCGACCACTACGGGTGAAATGGCGAAGGGCATATCGATTATCGAGATCAGTATGGTTTTGCCTCTAAACTCAAATTTAGCAATGGCCCAAGCGATGGCGACACCAAAAATAGCATTAGTGGGTACAACAATAATTAACACTAACAAGGTGAGGCGAATGGAAGCGAGCGCATCGGGATCGGTCACGGCTTGCCACCAGACCTTGAGACCCGCTTCGAAGGCGCCGTAGAGCACAACCGCTAATGGCAAAACCAGAAACAGTGCGAGAAAGCTTAATGCGATCCCGATTAAACTCCACTTTATCCAAGGTGCCTCAGTGGTAGCGTGATGATTTACAGTCGATATTTGACCCATAGACTTAACCTCTTTTACTCGCCCACCACTGTAGGCTATTAATTAATAACAATAAGAGGAAAGCTGCTGCGAGCATGACCACGCCGATAGCCGCTGCGCCGTTATAGTCATATTGCTCAGCTTTGGACACTATCAGTAGCGGAGTAATTTCGGTGCGATAGGGCAAATTGCCCGAGATAAAAATGACGGAACCATATTCGCCCACTGCACGTGCAAAGGCTAAGGCGTAACCCGTTAATAATGCAGGTAATACCGCAGGTAGGATCACTCTTCTTATGGTGGTTAATCGATTAGCACCGAGGGATGCAGATGCTTCTTCAAGTTCCTTTGAAAAATCAGCCAAAACCGGTTGTACTGTTCGTACGACAAAGGGCAATCCAATGTAAGTTAAGGCGATCACAACACCAATTTGACTGTAGGCGACTTTAATACCCCATAAGTGTAAATATTGACCTACCCACCCGGTAGTCGAATAAAGCGTTACGAGCGCGATACCTGCGACAGCCGTCGGTAAGGCAAAAGGCAGATCGACTAAAGCATCGACGACTTTTTTACCAAAAAATTGATAACGTACTAACACCCAAGCGACGAGAGTCCCAAAAATGGCATTAATGCTGGCGCCAATAAAAGACGCCGTAAATGACAGCTTGTATGAGGCTACAACCTGAGGATGACTAATTGCGACCCAAAAGTCAGCCCAACTCATTTGCAGCGTAAACAGAACTAATCCGGCTACAGGAATAAGAAATAGCAAACTTAAATATAAAACTGAGAAGCCTAAGGTAATACCAAATCCAGGTAGCACAGATTTTATGACAACCTTGCTCATATCATTATTCCGTCGCGAGATAAGTGAAACTCATGGGCGGTTTCGTATGAGTGAAACCGCGTAAAAGATTACTTGCTAATCTTGGTTAAAATAGAATCGAATTGACCACCATCATTAAAATGAGTTTTTTGTGCTTTGTTCCAGCCACCAAAAACCTCATCAATGGTAAAGAGCGTCAGTTGTGGAAACTTGTCTTTGTATTGCAACGCAACGTCTGGGTTTGTCGGGCGATAAAAGTGTTTTGCTGCTAGGTGTTGTGCTTCATCAGTATAGAGATGTGCTAAGTAAGCTTCTGCTAACTTACGTGTCCCTTTGCGATCGACATTTTTATCTACCACTGTCACTGGTGGCTCGGCAAGAATACTGACACTTGGAACAATAATTTCAAATTCACCTTTTCCTAACTGCTCAACAGATAATATGGCTTCATTTTCCCAAGCGATGAACACATCGCCAATGTTACGCTGTACAAAGGTATTGGTTGCGCCACGGGCGCCTGAGTCCAGCACAGGTACGTTTTTATAAATCTGAGTGACAAACTCTAACGCTTTTTCTTCTGAGCCGTATTGCTTCAGTGCATAACCCCAAGCAGCGAGATAGTTCCAGCGTGCCCCGCCTGAAGTCTTAGGATTTGGGGTAATGACTTCTACACCTTCACGAACTAAGTCATTCCAGTCATGGATATTTTTGGGATTTCCCTTGCGAACCAATAGCACTATGGTCGAGGTATAGGGCGAGCTATTGTGTGGCAGGCGACTTTGCCAATTTTCAGGAATTAAATCCGCTTTTTGTCTTAATGCATCAACGTCATAGGCCAGTGCTAGGGTGACAACATCCGCTTCTAATCCATCGATAACTGAGCGAGCTTGCGAGCCTGAACCACCGTGAGATTGACGTATGGTTGGGGCTTTATGGCCTTGTTTTTGCCAATATTGGCTGAAGAGTTGGTTATATTCCCGATAGAATTCACGGGTTGGATCATAGGAAACATTCAATAGCGTATCTTCAGCGAGTGCGAGAAAACTAGCAGAGGCCAAAACTAAGGTGAGTGTTGCTTTTTGTAGGTGAGATAAAATATTCATACCGAAATCCTCATATTATTTAATAAGGCTTCCGGTTGACCGGTCAGCGATGTGGTCTAGCTGTGTTGATTGGGTGGTAAATTTCGTTTTTATTTTGACGGCGTAACTTGGTCTAAACGAATTTTTTCTTTCTTTTCTAATTGCACTAATTTCCCATGGTGAAAGGTTAATTCCACTGTCCCAAACTCAATTCTACCCAGTAGTTTTTCTAAACTATTGACGAGCAAGGGGATCACGGTTTGTAGATCTTCTTTGGTTGCCATATAAGTCCTCATGTAATTGGTTTTTGACAACGTAATTGGAATTATAATCAAATATTGATAACTAAAAAGTTACATTTTGCGATTTGATATTCTTTTATGTAATAAGTGTGTCTTTTGTGTGTTTGAGTTTGCGAGATCGTTAGGCTAGATCTGAGTTGCACTTTCTATTTGATAGATAAGATTACCAATAAGCACATCAATGAGGGGCCACTGTCCATGTCCGGAATCGACATTAATGTGGCCACTTAACCCTAAGTTGATTGTTGGGAATCCAAATTTTTTTGCCAGTTTTGCAGCTTGATTAAAGGGCATCCAAGGATCGTTTTCACTGGCAATGACAAGCCCTGTGACACCTAAGGGATGTTTTGGCAACAAGTGTTTGATCGTTTGAGTGCCATCGTGTTCAGGCAGAATGTGTCCATTCTCAGAAAATCGTGCTGGTGATGCTGGCGCGACTAAAATAGCTGCTGCTACCCGCTGTGGATGATGAGCGATGGCAAGGCTTGTCGCTAAACAGCCAAAACTGTGGGCGAGGATGAGGATTTCACCTTCGATTTGATCGATTGCGCGGCAAATGGCATTGGCCCAGATATGAATCTTAGGCTCTAATAGTGGTAAGTCATTGACCCATATAGCTGATTCATATTTTTGTGCAATCCAACTTTGCCAATGTAAAGGGCCACTACCACCAAACCCTGGCACAATTAATAAGGTTGCCATATTTCATCCTCCAAGATGTGAGTTTATAAGAGAGCCAAATGACGACCGGATGAAGCCAGTTTGACTCGCACTCTGACTATATCTACAAATTTGGTTATTAAAATTATTATTTGTAGTTCATTTTGGAATATGAGATATATTTAGGATATTAATTCTGGAGGAAGTTGCCTTTGTGAGGTGATGTTACAGATAAATAATCCATAAAAATGCCCAGTAAGAGGGTGAGTCTTCTGGGCACTCGTTTTCAGTTTATATCTTGTTATTCCCTATGGCGACGTTCTTGGCTTTGAGTTGATCGACCTTGGTTATGTTCTACCGAGCGAGCGGTTTGCGCATTTTGGCGTGGCTCACTTTGTCTCACTCTCACTTCTTCGCGTTGTCTAGGCGCCGCTTGTCTTGGTTGTTCAATCCGTTGTGGCTCTGTACGTCTTGTTTCAGGTCGTGGCGTTTCAACTCTTGGGGTCATAGTTCTTGGTTTTTCTTGCCTTTGTGACTGTGCCCTTTGTTGATCGACATTACGCGGCTGTGACTCCCGAGTTTGGTATTGCCTTTGCTGAGGCTCCTTTGATGACATTGGCTTTGACTGCACGGGTCTTGATTGCATGTCATTACGCTCCTTGTGGGTTGGTGTTTGTACCATAGGGGCGGAGCGACGCTCCTTTAACTCGGCTTGTGTTTTCTGATAACTCGGCGTGCGGTTATCACGTTCACGGCTGACGTTGTGATAGTCTTTATTATCACGACTTTTATTGCCCTGATTACTCATATTACCCAGATTACTATGGGTATCTTGGCGTTCTTCAGACTTCGAATATTGGCTATTGAAGTGCTGTTTACTACCGCTTGAGTGTGAATCTTTGCCGCGATATTTATCATCATGGTAATAGCGTTGTTTCACCACTGGATTGTGATAACTCACACCGCGTCTATGTTCGGGTTTATGTTTCCAAGGTTGTGCGCCATGGCTGACACTGTATCTTTCCCGTGGGCGATATCGGTGTGAATGGCGATAGTCGATCACCACCACTTTATGGTTGTGCCAGTGGAACGAACTGAAGAAGTAGTTAAAGGAAATATGGATGCCCGGTGACCAGTAGAAATGGTTATGACTCGGACGATAGGGATAGCCAGCATAGCCGCCAAATTCCCAATATACAGGAGGATAAGCCACACCCCAACGCCATGTGCCGTAAACCACGCGTGGATCGTAATAGGGGACGTAGACGATTTCTCGCTTAGCGGGTTCTATGATGATCTGATTGTTGGCGCGGGTAATTGCCATGTTATCCATGTCCGCTAAGCTATTCGCTTTATCAGCCTGTTGTCTTAGGGACTGAATGCTGTTCATCACTTGGCCTTCATCTTCTAAGAAGGCTTCACCGAGTCTTTGAGTCCATTCGAGATCTTCACTCATTTTTTGCAGCAGCGTCGGGAAGGCCAGCAAGGCTTTGACGCTCGGGTCCCAGTCCTGATCTTCGGCTTGCGACATAATTTGGTCGATCGATGATTTGGGGCGCTGGGTTAACCAACGCTGTGCCTGCACTATTTCGAGTGGATAAGTTGAGGCAATAAGTATGTGGGTCAATAAGCTATCGGGATACAGGGCAATAGGCGCCAGCATTTGTTCGAGTTTGGCTTGGCTTGCCGCTGTGCTCGATCCTTGGCTCGCAGATATGCCCGCAGCCTGTGCTGTGGTAGTGAAAGGCAAGGCCACTAATGCCGCCGTTAACACTAGCCAATTCCATCGATGTAGTCTGTTCATGGTTTGCTCCAATAATCCTGTTCGAGGATGTTATGGGCATATTAGGCGTGTGAATATGAACATAAGCTGAAAGTGTTTTGCGGTTAAATATTTATTTATAGCCAAGTTTTAAGAGAAGTAATAAATCTATCACATTGAAAATAAAGACTTAAACTGAGTGTGCAAAGCTGATGCTAAATTTGGCACCACCTAAGGTTTCTGAGCGAGAGACAGAAATTCTGCCGTTATAGCTGTCGACTAAATCGCGCACGATAGCAAGCCCAATACCATTACCTTGAAGGTAGGAGTCTGCGCGAATACCACGTTCAAAGATTTGATTTTGCAGGGCTTCACTGATCCCTGGGCCATCATCTTCGATACAGATTAGCAGTTGATAGGCATCGCCTGTGACCGTTAATGTCACCGTAGACTTCGCGGCTTTACAGGCGTTGTCGAGTAAATTGCCTAGAATTTCAGTCAGATCTGCTTCATCCCCTTTGAATACTGCGTGTTCTACCATCTCGCCGCTGAGATTGATTTGTGGCTCTCGATAAATTTTAGCTAACGTGCGTAATAACTTAGCGGCGATTTCATCGACACGAATACCTAAATGCCACGAGGCCGCCGCTGCGGTTTGGGCGCGTTTTAGCTGGTGGCCAATGATCCGGCTGATCACTGATACTTGCTCACTGGAGGATTCGCTTAAGTCGGCCTGACTCTTGATCACCGCCAGTGGCGTTTTGAGGCTATGGGCTAGGTCGGCCAAGGCATTACGATAGCGTTTTCGTTGGGTTTGTTCGGTATTGAGCAAAATATTAAGCTGCCGAGCAACCGCTTGTAATTCAGTGGGGTACTGGCTACTTAGCTGCATCGACTTACCTTGCTCGACGGAATGTAACTCTTGGGTAAAGCGTGCTAAAGGTCGCAACGTCCACAGTAACCAACTTAATTGAAACACTAACATGACTAACATTAAGATCAGCAGCCAAGTCCAAAGCTGTTGATTAAACTGATCAATTTGCTGCTGAAATTCTCGCTCGTCTTTAATGATGTGGATTGTCACTGGCACGTTTTGATTTTGGCTGGCAAAACTGACACTAAAGCTATAAATCAAATGGAGTTGATCGGCGAGCTCGATTTGCTCAAATGCGCTTTGACCTGTGGCTGGGATGGTAAAATGTGGCGGTGGCGTAATCCCCATAAAAGATTGCGAGTGCCACACTATATCTTGTTTGCCGCTGGCGTCTTCAGTGGTTGCAATGGCATACAGCCCTGATTGAATGAGGTTAAAACGATTCTCTAACACTAACTCTGGGATGGAGATTTGTTTGTTTTCGACTTCAGTCACCGCGAGAATCGAATAGACATAGGCACTGAGTTCATTCTTGGTTGCGCTTTTAACTTGTTCAGTAAAGGCATCGTTTAAGGCAACGCCGATCAAAGGTAATAACACTAAGATAAATAATAGCGCGCTGGCAACTAAGCGCGCTTTAAGGGAGTTTAACACTTGCCACGCCATGGCGCGTTTACTCATCGGCTGCTTGCCCGGACGTTAACGCTTTTAGGCGATAACCTTGGCCGCGCAGAGTTTCAATTAAGTTGTATTGATTATCTGGGTCGAGTTTTTTGCGTAACCGGCGGATAAAGACTTCGATGACGTTAGAATCTAAATCAAAATCCTGATCGTAAATATGCTCTGTGAGTACAGTTTTTGATTTGACTTCGCCTTGATGCAACATAAAAAATTCGAATAACTTGTATTCAGAACCACTGAGATTAACCAGTTCTTCGCCTTTACGTACTTCTAGACTGCTGGTGTTAAGGCTAAAGGGGCCGTTGTAGATCAGGGGGCTGGCCTTACCGGCAGAGCGACGGATCAGGGCTTTTAGTCGTGCGATGAGTTCTTGGGGATGGAAAGGTTTCGTCAGATAGTCGTCGGCACCGGCATCGAGTCCTTCAACCTTATCTTGCCAACTGTCCCTTGCGGTTAAAATCAGGATAGGAAAGTCGCGTTTTTGTTCACGCACGCTACGGATCAAGGCGATACCATCGAGTTTAGGTAAACCTACATCGATAATTGCTGCATCATAGTTGTATTCGAGCGCTTGAAATAAGCCTTCTTCACCATCACTCGCCACATCGATACTGTAATGGGCATCGAGGAGATGTTGCTTTAAGTTAGTCTGTAGTTCTATATCATCTTCAACTAGTAACAATCGCATCGTTAGTTCCTCGAGACTCGGCCCGTTGCGGCATCTACTGAAACAGAAAATACTTGGCCATCATTATTGAGGATTTTAATACGATATCCCGATCCGCTGGATTGTACGCTCAATACTTTGCCTTGAAATTGTCGTTGCGCCATTGCCACCGCTTGATCAGGGCTATTGACCGCTAGACGGCGCTGCTCATTCTTCGCACCTTGGTTACTAGGCTGATTGCGATCATCATGTCTATCATTACCTGCTATGCAACCAAAGGAGGCTGATAAGCAAGTGATTAGGGCCAAGGTCAAACCAAGTTTCATATCGGGTACCCGCAATGTTCAGCGATCTTAAGTTAATGAGTGAGATGGATAACTTATCGAGTCGACTAAGAATACCTCATCACCTTAACAAACACATAGAGATCAGCCAATTGGTTGGCACAATTCCTTCAAAATTAACTCTGGCAGTTATTTTGTTATTCGTGACAGAACTGAAGTTCTGTTGGCGAGTCTATCTCTATGCTCGCGCTTGTATCGTTTAAGTTTGGTGAGTGTTACTCATTCCAGATGAACTCGGGCTGAACGTATCTTCTAGCTGAGAACAGTGAGTGTTGATGTTCAGCTTATGTTCACCTTCATTGCACTTTAATAGCTCCAATTTGAACGGGTTATCCATAGGATATTCAAGATGAACACACTCAATAAGCAAGATATGGCAGCCACAGTTAATATTAAGCTATTTATGGCAACGGCTATTGCTGCGTTGTTTTTAGCGTCATCTGCCGCTAGCGCTCAGCCCCGCGAACTGGAGTCATCGCAAAGCTTAACGCCATTTACTGCAGCCAGCGTTGGCATTGCTAAAAAAGCGGAAAATAGCGAGCAAGCTGCCGAGCAGGAACAACAAGCCTTAACTTTGTTACAACAAGCCGCGCCCGCAAAAAATGTCACTGAAGTCGCCGCTGCGGCCGTGAAATCCTTGGCGCCAGCCTTATCATCCAAAGCGCCGACGGCAAACCGAGTGCAACTTATGGGCGCCTCGCCGATGACGCGTGAGCAAGTGACAGCGAAACATGCGAGCCAAGGGATTCCGAGTTCGAGCGCGACCAGTGACGATCCCTACCGCGCACCTGTGTATCACAGCTTTTCGATTTTTGATGCCAGCAGTCGTTTGTTTGAAGACTTTGACTACGATGGGTTTTATCAAACGTTTAGCGTGACCTTCGACGTTGATGTCAATGGTGCATATCTTAATGAAAGAGCTGATTTATTTGCCGAGCTTTATCTCAGTCGTGATGGTGGCCCTTGGGTGCATTACTACACCACAGACGTATTTACCATTTACGGCGATTCGACACAGGACGATTACGAAGTGTTGACCACGCTCTACACGGGTTATGCGACGGATCACTATGATGTGTTGATTGATGTGTATGAAGTGGGTTACAGCGATATTGTTGCGACCATTAGCGCCGATGAGACCGATAGTTTGTATGCGCTGCCATTGGAGAGTAGCGATCGAGACAGAGAGCCCGACATTATCGTTGTTGAGGAAAGTGGCGGCGCCTTCTCAGTATTAGGTTTGTTATGTCTTAGTTTGTGTGCGGGGCTGCGGTTGAATCGAACTCGAGCCTAATCGCCCTTATTTCTCTCGGTGTTTATCTGCGGTAAATAGGGCTAGTATGGATGAGTTATTTTAACTAAATGGAGAAAGACATGATTGCTCAAGGTCAAACATTACCTGCTGCCACATTAGGTCAACTGACTAAAGATGGCATGGTGAATCACCAAGTTACCGAATTGTTCGCGGGTAAAAAAGTCGTATTGTTTGCAGTGCCAGGTGCTTTTACTCCAACGTGTTCTGAAGCGCATTTACCTGGCTATGTGGTATTAGCCGATCAATTTAAAGCGAAAGGCGTGGATTTGATTGCCTGTGTTGCTGTGAACGATGCCTTTGTGATGAAAGCGTGGGGCGAAGCACAAAATGCCTCTGAATTAATGATGTTAGCCGATGGCGATGCCAGCTTTACTAAAGCCTTAGGTTTGGAGATGGATACTGCCGGTTTTGGTGGAGTGCGTTCACAACGTTATGCCATGATCATCGATAACGGTGTAGTGACTCTACTGAATGTAGAAGAGCCAAAGGCTTTTGAAGCCAGTAAAGCTGAAGTTGTTTTGGCTGCTATCTAAGCGTATTTAAGACATGAAGTTTGGATGTGACCAAAGCCAGCCATTCATTGGCTGGCTTTAACTAAATCCATTTATTGTACGATTTGAATGTTGTCTGCATCTATGGTCACTTCAGACCAATCTTTATCCACTTCACCACGAATAATGACCTGAGTCTCAGGTGTTACTGTGTTGCCGCGCCATAAATCATCATCAATTTCGACCTTAATATCACCCGTAGCGTCACGGAAAATATAATCATCGTGTCCAATGGAAGAAATGATATGGCCCGTTAACTCAATTTGGGCGTCATCACTGGCATTGAGCGCGCTCACCACATCATGAATCACTTGTCTTGCGCTCGGCCCTTGGAAGCCACCCTGTATTTGAGGTTCACCCGTTGTAGGTTGAAAGCCTGCTTGGCTGGCCATAGTCGTGAATGAAAGTGCCATTGCGAAAACGGTAAGAGTCATTTTATTCATCTGTTTGTCCTTTCTATGGTTTTATGTAACTCAGCCTCAATGGCTATTACAGTGTTGCGAGCATAGTGCCAAGACAAGCGTGAAGCGGTTGTGAAGATTGGGTTTGCAACTCAGAATTTGCTAAAACGAGGTCATTTATCCAAGCTAACTTCAGTTAATGGGCATTATCTATAAACTGAACATAAGCCTGATAGCTAGCACCATCGTTTTGGGTTGAAAATGCCCAGCCCATTCGCTCGCAAATACGTTCAATAATAATTAATCCGCAGCCATAGCCTGATGTATCAGTACTTTGAGTGCTTAGTGGATTCAGTATCCATAATTGGTTGCTTTGCATCGTAATTTCAATGTTTCCGACACTGTAATTGAAAGCATTTTTAATTAAATTACCTATCACTATGTCAATAAAGCTCAGTGGCGCCTTGATGCTCAAGCAATCTTTAAGCGTTAAGCTGTAGGTGATTTCTTGCTTGGCAAAGTGTTGTGCCATCTCAGCTAAAATGTGTTCAAGGCGTGGTGCTAAATCAATTTGGCTGTAGTGCTGGGATTCAATGTCTTCTTTTCCGAGAAGTAAAAAGGCCTCGGTGAGCGTTTTCATTTGATGCCCTGCGTAATCAATACGTGTAATGGCTTTTTTGACCATTAATTGTTGAGCCTCGGTTGTCGCATTGGGGATTTTTTTGAGCAATTCGACCGAACCTTGGATCACCATAATGGGCGTGCGTAGTTCATGGGAGGCAAAACGGCTAAATTCTTGTTCCCGAGTGAAGTAGGCGGCAATTTTAGCTTTGTTGCTTAATAGGGTTTGCTCAATCTGGCGGGTTTCACGGTATGAAGTACTCGGTGTTGATGTCGGTCTTTTTGGTGATAGTTGATTGATTTTATTTTCAATCTCAGCGAGTGGACTGGATAGCAGACGTACAAAATACAATCCATACGCCATGATAAACAGGAGCAAACCTATCCCCATAATAGAGATCAAAATGTGCATTCTATCTTCATAACTATCAAGGAAATCGTCCGCGTCATCCTTATAAACCACATACAACAGCCCTTGCCCAGAAGGATGAGCGGATATCAAAAAGTGTTTATCTTCGTCACCCAGTTGATGTTCGTAAAATCCGGTATTTTGATAAGGTTGCAGCCAAGCTGGTACAAACTCTTTGCTCCAATATGTTTTCAATTCATTGATATCGGGGAGCTGTGCTTTATCACCAAACCTTTGATAATTCTTTAGATATTCGCGAGTCTCTGTGGCCAGCGTTTGCTCGAGGCTAATCTTCTCAATTTGTTCTTCGGCGATATAAATGAGGCTCCAAAAAATGGCAAACATCAAGCTAGTTAATACTAAAAAAGTGAGGCGGATTTTTTTATATAAACTCGGAAAATGCTCAGGGGATAAGTCGGTAACCTTGGCCATGGATAGTCTCTAATTTTGAGTCTGAAAAACCTTTATCGAGTGCACTGCGTAAGCTGTATATGTGGCTGCGAAGTGAATCACTCGAAGGAGCATCATCTCCCCATACTGTATCTACCAATTGCTCTTTACTCACGATAGCGGGCGCATGTTTTAGTAACAGTGAAAGAATGGTGCGCTGAATTTTACTGAGCTTAATTTCTTTACCAGCACGGGTAACTTGATGGGTTTGTAAATTTAAACTGATATCACTGAAGCGTAAAATACCCACATCTAAACGTGGGCCACGATTATGAAGTGAATGCAGTCGTAAGCATAATTCTTCCATCGCGAAAGGTTTATTTAAAAAATCATCCCCACCAGATGTAAAAGAATCAATTTTATCCTGCAGGCTATCTTTGGCGGTTAAAAATATAATCGGTGTATTACAATAAATTTCTTCACGCAATTTTTTGACCGTATTAATACCGTCTAATTTGGGCATCATAATATCCATTATGATGACATCGTAATGGTTTTGTTGAATTAAATTGATTGCACTTTCCCCGTGATATGCACAGTCGGCAATAATACCCTCTAGGGTTAAATAATCCATGATTGTTTCAATAACATCATGATTATCATCAACAATTAATACTTTCATCGGTTAATTCATTTCTTCACATTTGCTTGACGATCTTCATACTAAGATGCCCAGCACTGATTTAACAAGACAAAATAGGGAAGAAAATGAATAAACTCTTAGTCTGTATTACGGCCATTTTGCTGGCAGGTTGCGGTGGTAATGATTCATCAACAGATACCTCTAAACCCGATCCTATCGTTCCACAACCTACGTTACCCACAAAAATTAACGGTACAGTAACAAATGTTGCTTCTGACAATAATTCGATTACGGTCAATGGATATAACGTCAATATCGCTAATGCTAAGATTCACTATGGACAACAGCCGTTAGAGGTTAATGCCATTCAAATGGGGATGAGGGTCAAAATTGATAATGAAGGCCAACAGGCTAAAAATGTCATATTAGATCCAAGCCTCGTGGGTGAAATCAGTTCCGTTAATCAAAATACTATTGCCGTTAATGGGATTAATTTAGTCATTAAACCAGCGGACGCGACCCAGTATAAAGTAGGCGATTGGGTGGCGGTAAATGGTTATCCAACGGTAATGGGAGAATGGCAGGTTAATTCTATAAACCTTATCCCCAATTTTGCGTTTGCTGAAATCGAGGGACGTGTCTCTGGATTAAACAAGGCCACGCAACAATTCAATATCGGTTCGGCAGTGATTAATTATGCCACCGCACGTTTAGAAGGCAGCTTACAGGAAGGCGCATGGGTTGAAGTGGAAGGCCAGCAAAGTGGTGCTTCATTTTTGGCCTCTGAAGTCGAGGTGGAAGATACGGCGTCTTTTAATGATATGGAGCTAGAAGGGACTATTACTTGGGTCAACCAAGATAAGACGCAGTTTGAGCTTAATGCCCGTACTCGACTCTATGTCACTACAAATACTCAATTTGAAGATGGCAAGCAAGCTAACTTGGTTGAAGGCAAGTTAGTCGATGTAGATATTCAATCTATGCCGCAGGGTTTATGGGCCAGAGAAGTTGAATTTGAAACATCACATGATAATGGTGGAATACCTCCAACCTTAGGTAAAAAGTTCGAGCTAGAAGGTCTGGCGACACTGACCACCAATAATCAGCTACAAATTAATGGATTTACATTTGATATTGATGCCAGAACTCAATTCGATGACGGTTTAACCTTAGCGACACTTGACCAAAAATGGATTCAAATAGAAGGTGTTGAACTCGCAGACAACCAGTGGTTAGTGAAAGAAATTGATCTTGAAGTGCGAAGCAATGAGCTTGATTTGTCGGGTTTAGTGATGCAAAAGACCTTGTGGGGCTATCAAGCGACTGATGCTTCATTAACGCCATTTGAAGGCAAATGGGTTGATGTCGAATGTCAGTTCGATGGCTCTAATATCCACAATTGTCGAATCGACGATTAAACACAAATAGAGAAATTAAGTGAATAAACGTGTGGTTTTAGGCCGCACGGTTTATTTGGCTTTGCCCAATCCCCAAGCTGGTTTCAATATCTTCTACACTCTGCTGTACTTCTTGGGCGATGACCTCACTCTGCAGTGAACTGGTTTGCGCTTGTTCTTTTAAACTATCCATAGTGCGAACAAATTCATCGAGATAATCGACTTGCTCTTTGGCATTGAGCGAGCCTTGTTTGGCGGTATTCGCCATTTCACTTGCTTGGTTTTGCACTGTTTGCGCCACTTGCCACAGGCTCTGAGCACGCAGTTTCTGGCTGCTGGTGGCCTGTGCTATGCCATCGACACTCTCACTGAGCGCATGATTTGATTGGGTAAGTTGTTGCAGAATTTTCACGATCTCATTCAAAGACACTTGAGTGCGTTGGCTTAAATTACGTACTTCATCGGCCACCACGGCAAAGCCGCGACCTTGCTCGCCAGCCCGCGCAGCTTCGATGGCAGCATTAAGGGCGAGTAAGTTAGTTTGTTCGGCAATATTGCCAATCACATCAATGATTTTCGATACATCCGTCACTGAGTTATTTAGGCTTTCAAGGGACGAATGGCACAGACCTACCGCGGTTTGTGTTTGCTCGGTTGCGCTCAATACCGCCTCTGCTTGTGCTTGACTCGACTGCATTTGGCGCATGGTTTCGGCCGCGCTGTCTTCCACGAGTGCCGAAGTGTGGCTCACCTCATTGGCGAGGCTGCGGATATGTTCGGTCTGTGTTTGCGTATCGGCCACAATTGTTTGGGTGTGCTCTGTGTGCTGCGACAGCTGAGTAATTCGCGCAACCAGTTGGCTTAATGATTGAGAAACCTTAGTGATTTGCTGGCGTTGCGCCTCATCTTCCTGTTCAAACCTTTGCAGCAACTGGTTGAAATGACCTGCGATTTGGCCCGTCTCGCAGCGACGATTAATATCTAAACGCTCGCGGCTGTTCGATTCGCTTAATTTCATAAAGGCTTGATTAAGACGTTTCAGCGGTTTGACGACGCGATTTTGCTGCAGAATTAAATAACCTATGGCAAACAAGGCCATGATGGAAACCATAGTGTAGAGGATTAGCTGTAACTCATATTTCAGCTGCTGGTTCTTTGCTGCCTGAGCCTCACCTAAGCCAATAAGCTGTTGTTCCACATTGCTAATCGCTTGAATGAGTTGATCTTGCATCTCTTGGTTGGCTTGCAGCAACTGGTGAGTATTGGCGACTTCTTTGTTGTATCGATTGGCGAGACTGAGCAGTTCACTGCGGTCACTTTCGCCGACTTCAATCTGTTCTGGTTCGCTGGCACCGAGGGCAAACTCATCGGCTTCTTGCTGCTCATATACACCGATTAACGGCAGAGCGCTGAGGGTGTCGTGCCACGTATTTAGCTCTTTGCTGGTGCAGTCTAAAATGCCCTTGAGCTGCTGATTTTTACCGATCAGATAACCATCGGTCAACTGGGAAAGTTGGTAGACGATAGAAGGTAAATCGCGGCTCAATTGCAGATATTGTTCGGCGACCGCCGCATTTGTGGCTAAGCCTTTATCGGCATAGCTGCCCAGACGACGGTTATAGTCGAGCATTTCAGATTCGGCGTGGGCGAGCAGTTGCCTAGGGTTGCCAGCGAGTTTACCCGCGGCGCGGTACTTGGTATCTAAATCTTGAATGAAGTTGCTTAGGCTGGCTTGCAAGTCATTGTCGGTAGCGCCCATGGCTGCGAGGTTAAGCTGCGTGAGCTGGTTCTTAATGGCGCTGAGTTTGCTTTTCGCTTGTTCAAGTTGGCTAGCGTTGCCACTGGCTAAATAGCCATCGAGATCGCGGCGTACACCGACGAGAAAATCCTGCTGAATAGCTTGTAATGTAAGTGTTTTCTGCTCAATTTGTTGCCGCTGATCACTGCTCCACAGCACTACGGCTGCTAGCAATCCCGCGAGCAATAACAACAGGGCAGAAGCAGAAAGCGACAGCGTTGAAATTTTCATTTTGCAATCTTCATAATGGTCAGAGCCAGTAACTGTGCTGAGTTTATGAATTTAAGGTGACATTAATATGACAAGTGCTCACTTGGATGTCAGCGTTGTCATTTGATTTGCAAATATGTGATCTCGCGTTATTCCAGCGGCAGCCACACTTGGGCTTTTAAACCGCCTTCGGCGCGGTTGGAGAGTGTAATTTGCCCTTGGTGTCTATCGATAATCCGTTTGATGATGGCGAGGCCTAGGCCCGAACCAACACTACCACGGGCGATATCACCTTGGGTAAAAGGTTGAAATAGTTTGGTAATTTGTGACTCATCGATCCCTGGGCCGTTATCTTCAACGCTAAAACCGATACGTTTACCATCGAACTGTGAGCTAATGCGGATCCAGCCAGAACCATAGCGAAAGGCATTTTCGACTAAGTTACTCAGTACCCGCTTGATGGCAATCGCTTGGAATTGGGCTTCGGGGCAGTCAGTTAACACCACTTCAATTTCACCAGCGCGATTGGCTTCTGCTTGAGCGATATCTTGAATGAGTTTATTGATTTGGCCTAGCTCACGGCTGGTTTCCTGATCTTGGCGAATATACGCAATAAATTGGCTGATGATGGCGTCCATATCTTCGATATCATTGACTATGCCATCTTTAAGATATTGATCTTCCTCAACCATCATCTCAGAGGCGAGGCGAATACGGGTGAGCGGCGTGCGCAAATCGTGGGAGATCCCCGCCATCAATAGCGCTCTGTCCTGCTCCAGTTGCTTCATGCTGTGTGCCATCTGGTTGAAAGCATTGGTAACTTCGACAATTTCACTCGAACCTTTTAGCGGCAAGGGATCGGGAAATTCACCGCGGGAGACTGAAATCGCAGCTTTTTGTAGTCGCCTAAGTGGGCGGTTTTGCTGGCGAGCAAACCACCATCCCCCAGCGACACTGAGTGCGCCAATCACCATTAAATAAAGGGTGAGTGGCGAAAGATCTGAAACATTTTGGCCGATAAGTGGCACTTTTATCCAAATCGAGGGCGCCTGTGGTGGACGGATCCAAATCTGTAATACGCTGCCATGGGTGACGCGGACTTCAGCATCGCCACCAAGATATTCCGACATCTGCGATGACCAGAAACCATAGTAAGTGGCTTGCTCAATACCCGCTTCATGCGCTTGCTGTTGATTGTAGATTTTCATGCCATCGTCGTGGACTTTGGCATTAAGGGCATCGACTATGGTTAAGTGTTCGCGGCCAATATCTATGCCGTCGACAAACAGTAATTTGACTTGGCGAGCGATTAACTGATTAATTTGTTGGTAACTTGGCTTAAGTACATAGACGGCGACCGTGACGTAAGACACCAACTGATTGATCAGTAATAGACAACCAATCAGCATCACGGTTTGACTAAATGCGCTGCGAGGAACAAACCGCCACCAAAACTTAGCTTTCATCGTGGGCTCAATAACCGCAGGAGATTAAGATGGCAACGCGGCTCATCGACGCGCGGCACCATCGGGTACAAACACATAACCTAAACCCCAAACCGTTTGAATGTAGCGAGGATTCGCGGGATCTTTTTCGATTAAGCGGCGCAGACGTGACACTTGCACGTCGATGGAGCGTTCTAGCGCCGAATAATCGCGGCCACGGGCGAGGTTCATTAACTTATCCCGAGACAAGGGCTCGCGTGGATGGGTGACGAGCACTTTAAGTACGGCAAACTCACCGCTAGTGAGTGCGATGGATTCGTCGCCGTGGTACATCTCACGGGTGGCTAAATCTAGCGAGAACTCACCGAAGCTAATCTGTGCTTCCTGCTGGGCTGGCGCACCGGGCACATCTTGGGTTTGGCGACGCATCACGGCTTTGATCCGCGCGAGCAATTCCCGTGGATTAAAAGGTTTTGGCAGATAATCGTCGGCGCCTAACTCTAGGCCAATAATACGGTCGACTTCATCGCCCTTGGCCGTCAGCATCACGATCGGAATAGGATTACCTTGCTGGCGCAAACGGCGGCAGATAGACAGGCCATCTTCACCGGGTAACATCAAGTCGAGCACGAGTAAATGGAAGTTTTCGCGTTCTAATAGGCGGTCCATCTGCTCGGCATTGGCCGCGCTACGCACCTGATAACCTTGCTCCATCAGGTAACGCTCGAGTAACGCTCGCAGGCGCATATCATCATCGACGACGAGGATTTTCGAGGTTTCTTGTCCCATGGGATGTCCTTTAATTGCTCAGATTGGTGCTTACTTCTACTGATGAGAAACAGTTAAGATTAACCAACTGGCTGAAATTGAAAACGAATCTGCCTAATATAGCCGCATTTAACCAAGGCGACTAGCTCACCTTAGTAACTTGAATGCGATAAATGCTGACATTGATTGCCCAATGTTAATATTAAGCAAATGAAATTGCATGGGAATACTCGCGTTTATTCACGCTATAGCTGAAATTGTAACTAAATTGGCATCAGTAAAAGAGGTGATTTAAAAGCCATTATGCACAGAGATGATTTAGTGGATAGAAATAGTACACATACTTTGATGAATGTACTATTTGCACGTTCAGCTCATAAAGTCATCACAGAACTAAGAACCGTTGTTAGCTCCATAACCATAAAAAGTGGTTATGGAGCCATCTATGGAAATAGAGCTCCAATCATTGATTGTTACAAGCGGTTTGAGACAGTTTACTTCCAATTAATCATATCGATTAAGGGCGTTGAATCGCTATTGGTTCCTGGACACTTAAGTAATGCTCCTGCTGTCGCTTGGTACTCAGGCTTGATGTGCTCTTGTATCCAGCCTTGAGCTCTTATTAGATCCTTACCCATGAGCCCGAAAATACGTTGTGGGTTTACAACTGGGGCATTTGGGAAGAAGTCACCGCTAGTGGCTTCAATCATGCTCAATAAAATGGCGTAGTTATCGTGGTTTTGGTCTGCGAGTGGATCCCCGTTTAAAATCGCATTTGTTAAATGCGCTGTGGTGTACTCTGGCGTGCAGACAATACCATTCTCGCCATCGTTATAATCCGCCGCGACCAGATTTTCCACATCAATATGATGCACATGGCTGCCTTTATAGGTTAGATTTTCAGGTTTAATATCGTGCAGGAATATCTCCTCGCTATGTAAGGAACATAAATCTTCTAAGAGTGATTTAAAGTGAATTAAGGGAATCTTGTCCCCTTGTTCAATTAATTGCGCTACTTCAATGCCACCATTATGGGCAATCATGGTCGAATCGTTTACATAAATAGAAGGACAAATTGAAGGATGCGATCTAAGTTGGTTCATTGCTAATTGGTTGTATTTATTTTTATCTATATCAAACGTGTCATTATGAATATGTAATTGCACAAATTGACTATCTTGGCGTACTAACTGTTTGTAGGTTCCTTTCCCAGCAGGTTGAAACTTAGTTGGTGTTTTTGCGACTAATTCGGTTTGTGCATTATAGAAGTAGCTACGTCCTGCCTTAGCATTTGTGAGTGATTTAATACCTACTGTATTGAGCTCTTTTTCAGCTTTTTTTTGTTGATAAGAGCGATAACTTTTTTGTATTAGCTGAGCCGCTTCGATTTTCACTCGATGGAGAGATTTTTTGACATTGTTGATCTCTGCGAATGAACTTATCGTTTTCACAGGCTTTAGCGTATCAGCTCTACGTTGGGAAAGTTTTACGATATTGAGCGTGTTAGGTATAGCTGCGAATTGATTGTAGCTTTTATAGCTGGAAAAATTAGAATAATTGCTTGTATGAATCGGCATTATCAAATCTCTGAATGGAATATTAATACTAAAATAAATGAAAATTTTATTAATGGTTAATGGCAAATGATGAATAAAAAATGATTAATTTACTTGCACAATCCTAATTTTTAACTAACTAGTGATTACTTTTACTTGTCTAAATAAACAGAGTGATTAAGTCATTCCACTTTTACTCAGAATATTTCAGACAAAGTCTGTGTGTCCCTCTTCTACTTATTTATATAGTGATGGAGTAGATAGTTAATTGCTCACACATTTATAACATTAGTGAGCCTATGATCAGAGGAGTACCGGATGCCAATTTCCAATCACATCATCAATCCACCTTCATCAGATATCAAGAGTGAGGGCGTCAGTAACGCCGCAACTGATAAACTCGAGATTAAGCAGGTGAGTAATAGGCCTAGTATAAAAAAGCGTTTTTTATCGCTGTTTCAATCTATCCGTCTTAAATCTCGCTCGAAGAATGGCAAAGAAAAGTCAGTTGCGAATAAACCGCTTCAGTTAGCCAAACCAGCCCAAGTTGCCAAAATGGCAGTTACAGCGCCGAAGCAAAATGCGGATTCTAGACTGTCATTAATGCAAGCGATTCGTGATGGCGTTGAGTTGCGATCGGTAACGGCAGATCAGAAAGCGCGACCTGTGACGCCCAATGCCGATACTTCATTTTTACAAGAAGTATTGAAAAAAATGCAAGACGCTCGGATGGTTTTATCCAGCCAAAGTACTGCACCATCCACAGTGCAAGGAGATATTCAGCCTCCTGTCGCATTAACTATGGCAAGTGGTACATTGCCACCGCCACCGCCACCGCCACCGCCACCTTTGCCGCCACCGGCTCCGATCCTGCCAGTAGGTGCGATGGCAAGTGACGTGGTTGCGCCGTCAGGTGGAGGAAAGGACGCTTTGCTAAATGCAATTACAGGTTTCAATAAAAACAACCTTAAAAAAGCAGTTACTGGAATCAAAAATGACGATGTTCAGGCACCTGCAACAAAAAATGAGCCCATGGATGAACTCTACTCTGATGAATTACTTAAAACAGCGCCCAATATGAATCAAGCTAATAGAGAGTTGCTCTGCCAACAAATTAGTGATTATGTTGTCAATGCTATGGAGGTTAATTGGGAAGGCATTTTACTCGATCAATATGGGCAGTATGCGGATATTGATGCGTTAGAGGCGGCAATGAACGGGCAGTCTAAATCGATTTCAAGTTATTGGGCCGAAGTGAAACGTTTTCCTGATCTATGGAAGCGAGCCGATGTTGTGTCTGATCAGCCTTTCCAGACGCAGCGTAAAGGTGTTGCCACTGAAACGATGAGTCGCCTCGATTCAGGAAAAACACGGCTTTTCCGCTCGGATAGTAGCCGTGGCGCCATTGAGATGAAAAAAGGGGAAGCCATTTTAGATGGGGCTCGTCGCACAGCCAATCAACTGACGACAAATGAAGAAAAATTGAATTTACTAGGTAGCAATTACCGTCAGTCAGCACTCAAAGTTCTTACAGAAATGCCTTTTATGGAAGGATTCGCTACTAAGAATGGTAAAGATGCGCAGGCAAAATTGGAAAAGCAATTCATGGAAAACATCCATGGAGCCGACAGTCTTAAAGCAGATATATCAAGATTTCTATCGATTCATATGAAAACTGGATTTGAAGACTTTACCTTTTTAGGACAGGAGGCTTTGGTCAAAAAACAGAGTGAGTTAATAAAAACATTACAATTAAAACTGGGTTATTCTAACAGTTAAGCTAAAAATAGTAAGTCGGGTCTAAGTAGATATTTTGGGCCTGGCTTATGACTTAATGTATATAGATTTGTAAACATAAACATATGTGTACACATTAATAAATTAAGTTTCAACACTAAACTTTCCTAAAGGTAAATTTTTAATTTAAAATAATTAAGGTGAGTATAATAAAGTGTGTCATATTTTAAAGTATGAATATTTAGGTTTTTGTTAGTTATATTCTCTGTGGTTCCCGTAGTTCCTTATCACCTTCTAAGCATATCAGCACAATGTACTGTAATCTTAATAATTAGTATTTACATTCGGCAGCTTGATACATTTGGTTTCGTTTGTTTTTCCATTGTTTTCAAAGCTGCAAAAGGTCCGCACCTTGTTTTTTGAGTGTGTTTTTTTCGATTTTTTTCTGGTTAATTCATCTTTTTTTGGCGATTTTTTATTACTTTATTCTGAAAAAAAGACCACAATGTAACTCTGAGTTAATTTTGTGATGAACGAGTAATTCTTAGGAGGAATAGCAATGGCAAGAAACTATGCGTTAGGAAATCAGATGGTTTTTGATGTGCTTAAAAGACAGGTTAGCACTGAGGATAATGTAGTTAGCATAGGTGGACGTGAGGCTGTAATATTAAAACTACTATGTGATCATGTAAATGAAGTTGTAGGTAAGGAGTATATACAAGAAAAAGTTTGGGGTAAGGTTTTCGTGAGTGAAACATCATTGACCAAAGCCATTTCTAATTTAAGAAAATCTCTTGCGCAATTTGATAACTTAGCGTGCGAAATAAAAACCATTTCTAAAGAAGGTTATATACTGATTCTGGATGAAAGTGTTTCAGGCGTTTTAATTGAAGAGGAATATCCGATTTTTGAGATAAAGAATATTAAGCAGAGTCGTAAAGAATCCTTAAGTAATATCAATGTTTCTCCATATTCAATCGAACGAAATTTATCAATTCGTACTGACATACCAATGAGAAATATATATTTTTTATTGGTATGTTTTTTCTCTGCTCTTCTTGCATCTATGTTAACAGTAGGAGCAATAGTCGTTTTCAATAAGTTTTTTTAAAATTATATTTCACGTAAATTTAAACTTATGCGTGCCAAGATTCATATTGGTTGACTTTTGTTTTTTAAAATAAGAGTTGATTCAATCTAAAAGATTTTTAGTGTAATTTTTCACGTTCAAATTCAACCTTGAAACGAAATGAAATCATACGCAAGATTGTCTTAAATATTCTACTAGTATTCTATAATTTATGGGCTTCTCTACAGAGATTTGAGCCAAGGATAAGGCTTTTTTGCTCCTTTAAAGTCACTTTTACATCTTGGTATAAGCGCGACTGTTGGTTGTTATACATGTCGTTCGGTGATAGTTATTTTTTACGGATTTTTTCATAAGTAATCTGGTGATATTGATGTGCAGGATGATGGATAATTAAAGCTTAACCTCTAGGAGATATTATGCTTTCATTAAACAAACTAGCTGCATGCGGACAGACTGAAACATCTGAAATCATGGATAAAAAAAATATTGATTTAGATGTCAAAAAAATTTCCCACATTGAGAATAAAGATCCCATTGTTTCTTTAAGTAAATTGTTGAGTCCAAAACCTTACCAAAAAGTAAAAGTAGAACTAAAAAGCGGCAGTGAAATTTTTTCTTCTTTAATTAAAAATAAATTAATAAATGGTAAAAGTACTGCTTCTGAACGGGCTCTCGATGCAATGGCATCTAGTTTAACTAATATTCTTAATACGGCAACAGATGATGTAGATCTAAGTGGGAAGAAGGTATATGTGAAAAACTTTCTTCAATGCGATCAAAGTAAGCCTGTCAAAGTGACATCTGATCAATTTACACTTGTGCATAAAGCAGAGATCTTTTCACGGTTATCAGTATGTTTTGATGGGTTTATGAATTCTAACCAAAGTGATTTATCTGAACGTTTGAACACAATCAGAGACAAATTATCAAAAAATGAAAAATTGAATGAAAGTGAAGAGAAACACTTATTTGAAAAATTAACTAAAGATGCATTGAAGGACACTCAAGGTAATAACCTTTATACAAACAAACTCTTGAAGCCAGAAAATTTAGTGTTAGAGTTTCCTGGTGATGCTGCGGTTGTTAAAAATGAAACTGAAGCAAGAAATAATAAGATATTAGTTGAGAATTTTGGCTTTCCTAGCAGCCTTTTAGATAGACCAAGCGCTAAGCTCCATGAAACCTATGCATTAAACGCATTTATGAGTGAAAAAGGTGAGCCAGTTGATTTAGGTCAGCTTTTTGGTGGTGCCTTGCAAGGTATTATGCGGGACCCTGTCGATTCCAGTAAAAGTAAAAGTGGCTTATTTAATGAGGGGATTTTAGCTTCTGGGGGGTTACATTTTGATTTTAAGCCTAACGAAAAAATGTATCAAAATAATATCGATACGTTAGGCCAAGATATACTTGATTTAGCTGTAAACCTCAATATGGATAATTTCAGCCGTCCTGATATGGAGGGTTTCACTGCCGGTGTATCTGGAAATGCTCTGCATTATACCATTCAGACAGCTAAACTCTGTCGTGCCACTAATGCTACATTTAATTTCGAACAAGTGCTTGATGTATGCTTAGACCACTTAGTTGGTGATAGCGTAAAGCAGCCTGTGCATCATAGTTTGCCTGAAGTGATACAGGGGGCATATATAGCCAATATGCTAATAAATAAAGGTGTATTGGATAAAAATGATAAAATTATGAAGCATGATGAAATGTATAGTAGTTTAAAGAGTGCCATTTCTGATGCAGATAAAAAAATCACAGACTTGATGGCAACGACTTATCGTAGGTAATGAGTTAGTCTCTGGCATTAATTGATATCACAATGTCTCAGTGTTATTAAAAAACCACTTTTAAAAGTGGTTTTTTATTGCAGATCTTATTTAAGATGTGGTTAATGTTTTTATATGTATAAACTAAAGTTATTTGTAACATGAGAATAACATTAATGTATATGTTGCATAGTCATTGATTGTATTCTTCGTGGAAGATGGTGTGCTTTTCATCAACAAATTTAGAGGTGTATATGTCATTTATCATAATTCCTTCCCTGCGAGAAAAGCTTGGGTTAAATATATCATCGAGTGAATTAAAAAAGTTGGATGTAAAAAGTGTTCGTAATGTGGATATTTTACGCTTAAAGCAAACTTTGATAAGGAGCCTGAATATACAAAAAAGGGAAGTAATAGCCACATTTTTAGCTAAGCTAGCTACACCACAAAAACTACTACTACCAAGACCAAGGTTGAAGCCACAACTGCAGCATGAAGTTCTGCCATTGCATCTAGCACTGTCAAGTCATGTTGACTCAATAAACATCCGTCATCCAGAAACAATATCTCAATTAAAAGAGGAGGCTAAGGCGGGAAAATATGAAAAATTTGAGGGGACAAATCGAGAAGTATTTATCGATAAAAAAACAGGGAGAGGGTATAAGATCTTTAAACAAGATAGTACGTGGGGAGCGTTAACTAATGCCGACTTAAGAGTAAATGATGTATATCGTAATCATAATTTCTATGATGGTAAGTATGCAATTTTTGCGAACAATGACCTTATTACTATGAGGGATGATAGAGTATGTGGCTCTCCACGAGTAAGAGTGTTTACTTTTCAAAAAATACCAGGTGCAAAGCATCTAGATAATCATGAAAAAATTCCATATTCAGTGCTGGTTATGATGGAAAAAGCAGGTTTTAGACCTTTTGATGTAAAGCCTGATAATTTTATGAAAGTCAAAAATTCACATGGAAGATATGACTATCTGCCTATTGATGCAAAACAGATAGGATTAACGAGGAGCAATAGCGAACGCTCTAGGGAGGTTCGTGAGTTTAAGCAACAACATGGTCCTTATTATTATGGTCAACGTTATGTTGATTATAATAAATAAAACTCATTAATTTGAATAGTCATTGGGTATTGGTTAGTGTTAAACGGCTGGACAAAAATGGTCGGGAAGTGAATGGTTACTCAATATCCTCACTATAAAGCTGCGAGCAACCAATTGAAGTGAAAAAGGCTAGGTTAATATTTCTCCATTAAGAGTTGCAGATAGTGGAGGTCGCAATGACGACCTCCTTCTTTGAAAAGTGGATTTTACTGGGAAATCAGAGAAATGTTCGGAGCTATGCTAATTATTTTCTTCAACTGCAGTTAATATTAAGTCTTGATCCAGCTTTAAGTCTGTATATATTCTGGTCGATGAAGTCAGAATAAATGACTTCATTTTTTCTGACGTTGAAAAAGAAAACTCTCCAAGATTAGGATCGAAATATTTGTACTGTTTCGCTTGGTCGTCGATAAATGCTGCGACTTCATGTCCATAACCTTTATTTTTGGGAGAAAGACCCAATAAATGGAAACCTGCCTTTTTTATATTAAGGTTTGTTTCATTTTCCGAGACAGCTAACCCACTAGATTGCAAATATGATGCTACTTCTTTGTTTATTTTTAGGTTTACAACTTCTTCTAAACCCTCTTTTGTGTCCATATCATTAAAAAAGTGAACACCCTGATGTTTGTCAGCACACCATTTTATGGCGAGCGTTGAACATAGCCCATCTTTACCTACTTGAATATTCTTCAGTATGCTCGATTGATCCCAAGTGACATCAAGACATCCACCGAAATAATTGGCAAGCAGTTGTTGATTTTGTGGTAATGAAAAAAGTATCGAGAGAATTTTTTTAGTCGCGTTAGGTTTTAAAGCTTCATCAAGTTGACCACGATTTTCATATTTTTTGAAAATGCCATCAACCACACTATTATCTGAGAAGCTTGCTCTTATGAATTCAAATAATTCTCGATAATTGCTAGGGAGAGTGGTCAGCTTAACCCCTACGAGCTGGAAATCTCTAATGATAGCAGATTGGCCAATCGTTTTATCATTAGTCTTATGAATGATGCTTGCAAGCCGTTTATCTTTATTGAATGCTTTTAATACACTTTTCGTTAATCCTTTAGTACTAAGTGTTGATACTTCATTTTTTATTTCTTCTCGTTTTACATCAAAAATTCGACCATATTTTGCATCACTAATTTTATCCTTCAATATTATAACTTTTTCCCGTTTAACAGGCTTTTTTGTTACTAATAATGTTTTGTCTAACCGAGAAATGTCGACTTTATTAATGCTTTTCACATCTATATTTTCAAGATTACTCAATTCGATCGATGAAACACTTAATCCAAGATTAGATCGTATTGAAATTGGAACAAGAGACATAGACACCTAAAATTTTAATTGCAATATTTATAGTGAATATTAGTATATTTAGTTAGATATAATTGTAAGATTGTTTATGAAATATTAAGGCAAAGGTTACCATGCAAGTCTTATGAGTTTAAATTGTCGATTCAACATATAAATGACTATAAGTCATGCAGCTTGATTTAACTTAAATGTATGGGAAGAGATAATATCTATGCAGAATGTTCGGCGCGGCCTACAGCTTAAAGGTTCAGAAGATACAGGTCATTGTGATTTACGGTAATTTGATTTTTTAAAAAACCATATTAATCAGTGGTTTTTGGCCGTGTTCAACAGACGCGCAAAGCGCCAAGGATAAATTAATACATTAGCTGATTGTGCTTTTAATGAGCTTTTTCCGTGTTTTATCAGAAGTTTTCACTGGCTTGGCCTGGCGCAGATGGCTTATATTTTGCGCATTCTAGAGCTATCTAGAAGTTTGTGCATGTGTGCATGTGTGCATGTATGTAAAATTAAGTAGGCATGTTAAGTATAAGTAGGCATGTTAAGCATTAGAAATAAACGTATGAATAACTAGGGATGTATTAAATGGCTCAACAATTATCAACTGGGTATATAAGTGGTGTTTTTGGCGGTTTAGTTAATAATGCCGACGATAAGGTCAGTACATTCATTACCGATCATACTGGAAGTGTTGATAAAGATGGAAAATTTACACCAGATAAAGATGGTACACTTATTTTGAGTGCATCTGATTCTTTATCGCTACAACAGTTAATGGCAGATCAAAGCATTACCGCTCAAACCTCAACAACTACATTAAAATCAATTAAAGACTCTATTTCTGCAGCGGCAAGAAACATTTAACTTTAATTTTATAATGCATTATGGGCAATAGAGAGTGCTATAGATGTTGCAATTATTGAATCCAGATAATGCATTTTCAGGAGCAAATTTAATTTTGCTCCTGACTCTGATCTTGTTGTCTACCGTCTTTTTTATCTGTTTCTCTGGATATGTTAAATATAATATTGTACTTAACATCATTAAAAATGCGGTGGGTACACAACAAATTCCACCTACAATAGTAGTGAATTTACTTGCGGCATTAATGGCGCTTAATAGTATTTGGCCTGATATAAAACCCGGATTAGAGAGGGTTAAGCCATATTTTATTGAGCAGATTAATGGAGGAATAGACCCTGACGTCTTGCAATCATCCTCCCTATTTGAGGATAAAAAGCCAGAACAAGTGACTATGTATTATCTGGTCAGCAATGTATTTGAGTTTTTCCCTGAACTGTTGGCGAGGGCGCAGCGTAAAACTAATGAACTAACTGGCATTATTGACATTCCACTTAATTTTGACTCAGGGAGTGATACACTAAAATATTTTCTTGGTAATCTGATTTTAGATTTGTATCAAGGTTTCGAGTTTGGCCTAAAGCTATACATGATATTTGTGAGTATTGATTTTTTAATTGCCGTGATTCTCAGTGGTGTAGGTATGACTATGTTATCACCGACGGTAATATCGACACCTGTAAAACTCGCAGTATTTTATTTTTCTGATAGTTGGACTATTTTATTTAGAGCACTCCAGTGATATGGACATGCTTTTATTTCCTAACTGGCTGTTATTTGCAGGATTATTTTTATTTTTAAAAATTTATAATCCAACACGTCTTTATCTTGATAATTCGACGGCACTTGCTATTGCTGTTGGACTTGCAATTGTTATAGATTCTAGTGATTTAGGAAATATTCCAACTCCTTTTTGGGTATTAAGCGTTATTATTTTTGCTATGTTTTCATCTGTACCTTATTGGCTCAGTGGTATGGTTGGCAGTGTTATACAACAGTTATTATTGCTTAACGAACAGTCTGTACAAGATAAACGTTTTACTGATGAGTCTGAAGCGCTATCTAAGATTAGCTCTTTGATGTTTTTGATGTATGCCTTGGACTCTGGTGTGGTTTTTAGACCTTTGCTGGCGGTGATCTCAGAGAATATTGAACAAGGTGCTAATGTTGGTTTTGATACTTTGTATTTTTACATCACTGATAGCTTAACTATGATGGCTATGGTGACTGGTAAATACATGGTTCTGTTGTTGTGTATTACTATTTGTTGTGGCTATGTTGACCTTTTTTTCAAAAAAGCTTCTTTATCTATTAGTACAACAGCAGATATTAAAGCTATCACCATGATTATTATTCTTAACCTATGGCTGTTACAAGATCAGTTTTATGTTTTTAAACAAATAATGAAAAAGGCAGGGTATGAGTAACATTAATTTATTGAATGTCACATTGAATAGTCAGCAAATTAAAACCACTTCAGAAAGGGATGCCCTTCAGTTTGAGTCAGAACTCAAAGCTGCTGGTGAAGTACATTTAAGTGAACAATTTTCCGATAGCCAAGTAAAAGTACACGCTAGTAAGCAAAATGATTATGTTACTGAAGAAGAGTTTACGATGAAAATAGTAGAGCAAGCCATTATTAATCAAAGTATCAGACAAATGAAAGTTAGTCAGGAACGTATGAAGGAGATACTTGATGAAGTCTAGAATCTTACTTATTTTCCTTTTGTTTACGGCATTTACTTGTCAGGCAAAGGTATTTATTAAGCAGTCTGATATCGATTTGAAAGGCGCCTTGGCGGCAATAGCTAAGGATATGCAGCTAAAGTTAGTTGATGATATTGAAGAAAAAAAGGCTAAACAGCCTATTACTCAAACACTCTCTGGTGACGGTCTCGATTTGTTGGACCAGCTTTCTGATGTTTATGATTTTGATTGGTATGTATATGGTGGGACACTAACGGTTCACTCTGGTCAGGCTTATATAAATCATGCATTTAAACCCAGAAATATTACGCCAGCTAGCCTGCTTAAAGAATTAAAGAGTACGTTCAGAGCCAATAATACGACGAAAATTGAACTCGTGGGCAGTGGCAACTCTATCTTTATTTCAGGAACACGTAAGTTTGTTAATGACGTTGTTGTCTACTCTAATATGATTGATAAAAATCAGTTTTTAGAGAATGGTAATAATTTGGAATTGGCACGGATCGAGTTTGATTATATATCTGTTATGGATCGCCAAATTGATTCATATGACGGTAATGTTATTTTTCCTGGTGCGCAGTCTTTAATCTCATCGGCAATTGAGAAAATTGGTCAGTTTGAGAATATTAGCGATGGAGAAATGGTTAAGCGCGCTTATAAACTAAAACTTAACCAAAATGATAAACAACAGCTTGAAGAGGATGAGTTTACCTCTAAAGTCCAGGTATTACCTGGAAGTAATGCATTGCTAGTTCGTGGTACCCCTGAGGAGATCCAGTTAGCTAAGCGTATTGCCACTCTTATTGATGTTAAACGGCAGCAGTTGCTATTTTTCCTTCGGGTTTATGATGTTTCGGTAGAACGAACTGAAGCACTAGGTGTTAATAGTTCATGGTTGAATGGCAGTCGAGGTCTGTACGATATTATCGTTCCTCCCTTTACGGATACAGTAGATTTTTTCAAAAATTTTCAAGCTTTGTATACTAATAATATGGCTAGAGGAGTATATGAAACTAATCTCTTAGTCTTAGAGAACCAGCAAGGGCATTTTGGTAAAAAAGAAACGGCTACAGTTGTACTTATATCTGATAAGCAAGTATCAACTCAAAAAATTGAGGCCGAAAATAGTTTGTATGTCACTGGCCGTTTATTGCCATCGGGAAAAGTGCAGGCGAAATTTAGCTATATAGAAGAGTCACTGAGTGATGATAAGACAGAAGGCGGAGCGACTCAGGCGCCTAGAGTTAACTCTCAATCTTTGACATCAGAAGTCTATATTGAACCAGGGCAGACCGTTATTCTTGGAGGATTTGACAATACAGTGACTGATAGTGTCGAGAGTGGTGTCCCTATCCTTTCAAGTATTCCTTGGTTAGGTGAATTATTTAAGAGTAAGAAGGAAACTAAACGTAAATATAAACGTTACGTATCAGTGTCATTTAAGGTTATCTAGTCATGATCAAACATTTTTTTAAGGTTAAAGAATCTTATCAAGATACAGTGATTTGTCATGTCAGTATAAATACTTTTGTGGGGCAGGAGTGCTTCATTATCACAGTCGCTAATGAGCGTATTCGTGGTGAGATAATGAAAATTACTGGTAAAAGAGTAGAAATTAAGTTGCTTCAGCCTGGTGCTATTCAACGGGGAAGTAAAGTTGAAATTACCCCGCGGCGCTTCTGTTTCCCGCTGAATGAAACGGCTCTTATTGGTAAGGTCATTAATTGCTATGGCGAGTCATTGTATGGTGAACAATATTTGGGCGGTGAGGGTGATTACTATGATCTACCCATTATCGATAAGCCTATACCGCTTAATATTCGCGCACCAATCGACACTGTTTTTCCAACAAAAATTAAAATTATTGATGGCTTATTCACCATTGGAGTAGGGCAGCGTTTGGGCCTATTTGCCCCCGCAGGTGCTGGCAAAACTACTACGGTTTCGATCATGGCAAATAACATGGATGCCGATGTGGTGATTTTCGCCATGATTGGTGAGCGTGCAAGGGAGGTGGTTGAGTTTTTGGAGGGGGAGATTGGTCCTGCTGTGATTCAAAAATCGATCACTATAGTGTCTACATCCGAAGCAAATCCGTTGGAGAAAGTGAGATCGGGTTTAGTCGCTGTATCTATTGCTCGGCATTACATGGCTCAGGGCAAGAAAGTGGTGCTCTATTTCGATTCATTGACACGTTTTGCACGTGCACAAGCCATGTTAGATGGTACTCCCATCGAGGGCGGAATTCCGATCGGAGTCTCTTTGGCACTGTCACGACTGGTAGAGAATTGTGGTAACTCTATTCATGGCTCAGTGACTGGAATTTTTACGGTATTGATTGAAAAAGAAATTGATGAAGATCCTATTGCACATGAAGTTAAGTCACTGATTGATGGACATTTGGTCTACTCAACGACAATTGCTTCTACTGGCCGTTATCCTGCTATTGATGTACTAAAGAGCAAGAGCCGTCTACAAAATAAAGTTCAGGATCCTCAATATGTAAGTCTTTCTGAAAAGTTCAAAGATATGGTGTATCGCTATTTTAATGTTGAATTGTTAATCCGAGTCGGCGAGTACGAGAAAGGTAACGATTTGGCGACCGACGAAGCGATAGAGCGCTTCCCATATATCATGGAGTTTTTGAAGCAAGGTTACGACGGGGTCGAATATGAAGAAACCCTCCAAGCAATGGATCGAATTTGGTCAACTTATTGATGTAGTTGACATCAGAATTGGCAAGCAACAACGTAAATTAGCCAAACTAAATTTGAAGCATCAAGAGCTATTGGATTCGATAGAGGCCTCATGGGCATTAATCGCCAATGAGCAACAAAAGTTAAAAAGTCTAGTCGTTAAAGACGAATTAAATGGGCTTTCTCGTTTGTTTCAGCGAAGAGAAAGCGTTAAGTCTCATATCGAGTCTTTATTCTTCGATGCGTCTGTGACCCAGCAAAATGCTAATGAATTAGCTGCCGAGATTGCCCTTGTTATCGCTGAAAAGCGAAGGCAAGAAAAACGAAAGGACGCTTTAGCTGAGATCCAAGAACAGTTAAGAGATGAGTGACAAAATGACAAAGATGGATAGACTTGCCCCAGTTGCCCAAATAGCCTGTTTGAGCCCAGTAGAGAGCGAATTTGAACAGCTTTTGAATCTATCAAAACGGCAGGCTTCTTCTCATGATGCATCAACATTTGATGGTGAAAAGGAGGCCATTGAAAGCCATGAGGCTGAGCATGAAGAGGGTTTTATTTGGGGGCATGTTGTACCTGTCACGGCTTATGTACCACTTCGGCAGCATATATTTTCGGCGAGTAAAGCTATCAGAATCCATTCGTCTGATGCAGTTAGTGGCAGTCGGCTTAAACTAGAGACCAGTGAACCATTGGCAAATGTGGCTAATTTGCAGCGGCCTAGACGTGCAATACCAGTAGCGAATCATGTTCAATCTCAGTTAAAAGTGAGCAACACTGATGAGGTTGCGATGAATACCCAGGTGTCATCTTCAACGGTGCCAGTCAGCAAGTCTTTGAACACAGCTCAGTCAACAGTAGGTGCGGATAAGATTACGCTCCCTCTGAGGGCAAAGTCTGAACTTTCTCAGCCATTACTCAAGTCGTCACTAATAAAGCAACCTACTACGGCAATGGGGTTTGAGTCAGTAGTGAATGCTCAAGTGTTAGAGGCGCCTGTCGGCAAATCCTTGATAGTAGAGCGCCCAGTTGTGAATTCAGAACAGGCTACGCGCTCACTGACGCGATTACCTCAATCTATTGCGGCAGTGCCTCAACCGACTCAGTCGTCACCAATTAAGTCGCCACTAATAAGTCAGCCGCCCGCTGTTATCGGACGAGAGTCTGGCGCGAATGCTCAAGTGTCAACGACGCTGGTTGGCAAATCCTTGATAGTAGGGCAACCAGTTGTGAATTCAGAACAGGCTACGCGCTCACTGACGACACCACCCCAGTCTATGGCGGCAGTGCTTCAACCGACTCAGTCGTCACCAATTAAGTCGCCACTAATAAGTCAGCCATCCGCTGTTATCGGACGAGAGTCTGGAGCGAATGCTCAAGTGTCAACGACGCTGGTTGGTAACTCCTTGATAGTAGTGCAACCAGTTGTGAATTCAGAACAGGCTACGCGCTCACTGACGACACCACCCCAGTCTATGGCGGCAGCGACTCTGTCGTCACCAATTAAATCACCACCAATAAGTCAGCTGGCTGCTATGGAGGGGGAGTCTGGAGTGAATCTTCAAAAGCAATCAGAATTAACAGTTGCTCACTCTAATGTACCTGTTTTGGCTCGAGTACAGCGAGAATCGAATGCTAATAAAGGCTTATCCGCCGGAGAGAAGAAAGAAGACCCGGTTATTAAAGCTTTTGTACCAGTTCATTCAAATTTAGAAGTAAAGGAGGGAGGTCAGCACATAAATAAGGTTTTTATTGAGGAAAAATCTTCAGTTTTAGTCACTCAGATGGAATTACCAAGTCTAGGTTCTAAACTTGTGGCGATTGGAGCTGTGAGTGCAGGCATGACTGTCCAACCTGTATTGTCTTCGTTGATGCTGCATTACCAAATCGCACCCGAGTATTTTACCCAATATGCGCAATTGAACACCTATCGAGTATTTTTTCGCAATAAGTACTACGTATTCCAGTTTGAGGATAACAAAGTGACTAACTTTCTTGAGGATTATTATGACCGTCATTGATGTCACAGCGGCATGCTTAGACATTCTCAAGAGTGCGATTATTATTTTTTCGCTTAGTTTTGTCGTCACGGGAGTTATTGTCGGTCTGTTGCAAACTGTGTTTAGTGTGCAAGATCCAGGCTTACCTATGGCGGCTAAATTAGTTGTATTTATCGTTTTACTTACACAAGTTGGCGGTGGGATTTATGATCAATTCCATCTGCTTTTTGGGCAACTCTAACATTGAATAGTTAAATATTAACTTTTAAACGGAAGGTATTATGAAAAAACTCAGAGAAATTGTTTATAAAACACTCGTAGATGATTTTAATGTGTCACCAAGCTTATTATCTCGCATCGAGGGTGATGATCCTATCGCAATCGAATTGAATGGCGGAGAGGAGATATTTGTTTATATAAATGATAGAACATTGCAAACTTTTATTGAAATCCCCTTGCGTGATCAACGCATGCTTAAAAATAAAGCTCCTAAAATAATAGAGAGTCTCATGTCTGATGAAGACGTTTTCTTCAATATAAAGAAAGAGAAATTAACAGTAGTGACAGAATTTTCCGCAGATATCGCTAATGTAGAACGAGTGTTGGCCGGTAAGCTGAAACTGTTCAATAACATGGTTGCATATATCAAAGTCTAGCCAGTAATTTACATCATTATTCAGGAATGAAATTTCTGCAGTTGATGATTCAAGAGGAATGATTTAGTTAATTTTAATGTTCTTTCATTATTATCTGTTCATCAACTGTCTCCAGTATATCCGACTAAGCTGGCTCCATAATGCACTGAAAAAGTGGCTATTGATTCTAAATCCAACGCAACGCGTGTTCGTCATGTGACTAATGGTGTCATCTATAGCCCTTTTAGCAATCAATTGTCTACCCGATAAAGTATTAAGAATATTTATGTTGTAGGCCATAGCGAAGCTGTTCGACTACAAATGACTTACTTCGAGAAGGAAAGGTGTTGACGTTTTGGGTAAAGCGTAAAACTGAAGCCGATAAATACTTTCCTAAAGCGCATATATTTGGATATGACGGGTTAGGAGTTTAACTAATAACTCGGGGTCTATTAATTAACTCATTGTATTAAAAAGTTATTTTTAAACTCGTGTTTTTTCACTTTGATTCCAGTTTGTTCATTTGCTTGCTAACGATGGCAGCGGTTAAATATCAAACATTGTGAAGCGTATTGATTTAAAGAGTTGTTTAGAAATGGTAGATCTTAATGTACAAGCGATACAACCTTCTGTATTTGAAGATACCTTTAATAATATTGGTGAAGGTTTTCAAGAGATTATGAATAATTTACAGAAGATAAATGATGGAAAAACGATTACCTTGCAGGATACGTTGGCCTTACAGCAATCGGTATTTCATTACAGCATGTATCAGGAAACAGTAACTAAAATTGCTTCGAAGTCTGCCACTGCAATAAATGATGTCATGAAGGCCCAGTGATGAAAAAACTGTACTGGATAGTTTTTCTTGTACTCTTTGGATGTAATGATCAGGGCCGAGTAGAAGTTGCCAATTTTGATTCCGCTGATGCAGCGAACAAAGTGGTTGTTCTGCTGGCCCGATATCAGGTTTCCGCTTCTTTATCTATTAGCAAGGATCGTCATCTTGTCTATGTTGATAAAGATCACTTAGCTCAGGCGAGAGAAGTGTTAACAAAATTCAATTTCTATTTTGAACGAGAAGATCTCAATGATCTGCTTGAGTCAAAATTTGCTAGCTTGAGTAAGTTAGAGATAGTGAAGGGAAACTTGCTTGAGAGCCGCGAAATATATAACAAAATTAGTGTTATTCCCAATGTGCTACGGAGCAGTGTTATCGTCACTGGGGAAAAAAATAAGCGAGTCTCGGTTATTATTTTTAGCTTTGATGAAATCGAACGTGAAAATAAGTTGAATATTGAGCGTTTTTTGAAAGGCTTAGTTTCAGAGTTGGATACATTAACTGTCAGTTATTTTTTTCAGAATACGGGTAATGAAAAAGTATAAAAAACTTCATCAAACATACTTACATTATTTACTGGTCAATCGGCGACTTTCCCCGGATCAATATAGTGTGCTTACAACACTAACCGAGAGTGAGGTACAGGTATGGTTTACACCTAGACGTTCAAAAATTACTGCTTTAGTGAAAGTATTGGGTAGCGTAGTCATATACCAAGCTCGCAAAGGTGACGCGAGTGATCGCTCTTGGCTGCTGAGCAAGCAATATCTCAATCAAAGTCAATATCTCTGGTCAAGTACACTAGGAATTAAACTCGATTCTAATGTGTCAAAAAATATGTGCACCCAAAAACTTGGAGTAGCATTATTGGCTATTCACAATCCACGTCATGCCATCATTTGGGCTTTAAGACTAGGTATATCACTGCCAGAATCCATATTAGCAGTAAAATCTTCTACTAGACTTGATGCCTTTATCTTACAAGTCGCCAAGGATACAGATATCGAACTCAGCGGCGGGTAAAATAACCGTTAAAATTGGATTGAATTTATATGAAAAAAAATACAATACGCCCAGGTGAAACCTGTGATGACTTTTTTGAGCTATTGAGTGGCACAGTCATTGAAAAAGATATTGCAGCTATGCGTAAGTCGCAGAAAATCACAATAACTCAACTAAAATCAATTTATGAATTAGGGGTTAAGTTTTATACTGAATTCCAATTTAAGGAAGCTGAGATTGTTTTTTCTGCCTATGTTGGTTTAAATCCGTATGATCATCGAGGCCCAGGATGTCTAGCTGCCATTTTTTTGGAAAAAGGGCAATTTAAAAAAGCTTTGGAAGTGCTAAACATATTAAAGACTTTCCCGACAAATGATCTAGATGAAACTATTCTCAACATTTCTTTGTGTCATTATAAGTTAAATGAATATACCGAGGCTAGTGTTACCTGGCTTATTGTAAAAGAAGATAATTTAAATGATTTCTATCTGCAACGATATCATTATCTTAAGTCGCAGCTGAGCCCGTATTTACCTTAATTATAGATAGTATTGCAGAGTCAATATGAAACAACCATTTGAATCTAAGTTTTTTCTTGAGATATAAGCCAATTTCATGACTCACACATTTAGCTGTTCTGTGTGAGTGCATTCCCAACCTGTACCATCAAGAGGATACAGGATTCTTAAATTGTAGAGACTCTATAAATGATAGTGAATAATGCACGAGTGTTATCAGATGCGCTAAATTTTGAACAAAAAAGTTCATCTTTGACTGATGCCGATAAAAAAAATCTAAATGATATAGAAAAGTTAGTTAAGTCTGCCTCCCAGCAAGAAGAAAAAACAAATAAAGCTCTGCCATTTACTAAGAGTGAGCCATCTCCATTTCAGACGCTTGCTACTTTTGCTGCCCATCAGAAAGAAGTTGTACGCTCAATGGTTGGCCTGAGCTCTGAAAGCGCGATCGCCTCTGCTTTGGCGGGAAGCATTGAAGCTTATGGTAAACAATTAGCACATATACAAGGTTGGACAACTGGCGGTCTGCCAATGTTCGAAAGTGCAATGAGAGAAATGTTCGAAGGTTTTCTGAAAGATGGTATCACAGGTAATGAAATTGAAGATTTATTTCAGCTAGCCATTATGGATTACATTTCACACTCAGCTGACTTTCCAGATCTCACGCCACAGATGATGGAAGACATGATGCATTTTTTAGAGAGCACGGGTTCTGGTTCACATGGATATCATGAGGGCTGGAATGGACAGAAATTCGCAGATAAAAGTACAGCTATCTTTGACTTTATGTTGAAAAATGCTCCGAAAGACAGCCTGTGTAATGAAGTACTGACATTTTTAAAAGATAAACAAGGCGCACCATCTGCATTAGTCGACCACTTTAAAAATAATTTTGAAAATAAATATTCGTTTATTGGTGATGCTGGATATCCAAGTGATGCAGGTGTCTCGCCTATGTTACGTATGGCACTAATGGCTGCCTATTTAAATAAGTATCCTGACGTAACGCAAGATACGATAAATTTATTTCTTACTGGGTCAGTGGGTGAGTTGAATGACTTTATTAAAAATAATACACCGGGCGGAAGTTATACATCTGCTATGGATTTTCTCTTTAAAAATGATGGTCACGGGGAAGATAGCGGTTGGCGTGAAGTCACTCAAAATGGGCATAAGGTGATTGATTGGGAGGGGGTTGGATTGGATTCCGGTTATTTTAAAGATATGTATACCGACTTTCCACCACGCGAGTTAACCGATGAAGATATTAAAGAAATTAACCGTATCGGCGATCAAGTGAAAATGATCCAGCAGACCCTTAAGTACTGGATTCAGATCTGCCGGGATGAACTCATGGCATTTGCTAGAAATATCTAACAATCAACAGGGAGTTTGCTATGAGTATTAATGGTGTTTCTGGTCTTCAGCCCCAGTGGACAGTGCCGTCTACAACCGAAAATGCACCACTTAAAGCTATGGTGCCTGTCGCGAATGAATCTAAGTTGGCGATTGCTGACCGTGCGCTCGCCTCACTCGATGTCGAAACGGGGGATGTAACAACGCTATTAATGGTTGCGGCGCAGCAGAAACAAGTGGTGATGGCTATGGCGGGCCAACATTCCGAGGCCGTTATTGCTTCGGCTCTTGCGACGAGTATTGAGGGCTATGGAAGTCAATTAGACATCGTTAATAAGTGGACCAGTGGTGGAAAACCTGCATTCGAGGCCGCCATTATGCAGATGTTTACTGCTATGAAAGAGGGCGGGATTAACGGAATTGAGTACGAGAACATGTTCCAGCTGGTGCTGCTCGATGTGTTGAGTAATAGTAAAGAGTACGGTTTAGAAGACGCTAACTTCTTGAAAGAATTGGGGACTCTACTGGAAAAAACTGGTAGTGGCAGTCATACCAATTGGGATTTTACCCCTGAGCAATTGGGGGCGAAGGTCAATAATGTTTGGAGTACTCTGAATAGTGCGATTCAGGGGGGGAAAATTCCAACGGATAGCATTGCTTACCAAGCTATGTCAGCTATGAGTGGCGGCAATATCTCATCGACGACGCCCACAGAGTTATCGAGTCGCTTTACCTCGTCTGTGTATAACGATCCCAATGCCGGTGGCTGGATCACCAGCGGCCTTAACGATATTAGCCCTATGGCAAGAATTGTGTTGCTGAGCGCGTTAAACGGTGATCAAACAGTATCGGCAGCCGAGGTCGAGACCATTCTCACTGGCAGTAAAGCAGAGGTTGATGGACTACTCACTAAATTAGCCAATATGGATGCGATGGCGTACTTGTTCAGTGCTAAGTGTCCTGGTTGGCAGAATTCGTCGGACACAAATAAGCCTTTACCACCTGGAGTGACTCAGGCCTTCGATTATGACGGAACGATTCAGGCTCAATATTTAACAGATCTTTATAAAAACTTCTCGCCTAGACAGCTTACTGATGAAGATATTAAAGAAATTAACCGTATCGGCGATCAAGTCAAGATGCTGCAGCAGACCCTTAAGTATTGGATTCAGGTCTGCCGTGATGAACAAATGGCATTCGCAAGGAACATCTAAAGAGTCGTGTTTGTATTAAGTACAAAATAGAAGGGCATGGTAGCACTGGGAACATGCCGCTCGCATCGCGAGAATTTAGATGTGCAAGCTCACTTCAGTAACTCTGATAGTGAGTGCGCATCTATTCCCAGTATCGTCACATGAAAGGAAATAACTATGAGTACATTCATGATTACCGTCGCTGCGCCAAGCATTATTGGTACAGTCGATGAACAGAGCCAGAGTGTTCAGCGCCAAAACACTGCTGCGACAGAATCGGCTAAGCCGAATCAACCCTTACCAGGCAATACGATTGGAGTGTCCGATAGTCAGCTCTGGCGCATGGTGCAAGAGAGTATGAAACTGGCCGCTGAAGCGTTTTCTGGTACCGGTAAAGAAAACTCTGAAGCGAAAAAAACACTGATAGATATTCAAAAAAATACTCAGATCGATGCGCTTAAAGAGCGTATGGCGCAGATTGAAGAACAGAAGCAAGCCCAAAAGAGCCAAGGCATTTGGGGCAAGATTGCTATGGGATTAGGTTTTCTTGCGGCAATTATAATGGCGCCATTCAATCCTGTTATGGCTGCAGTGATGATTGGTTTCATGATTGCTTCGATCGTATTGCCTAAAATTGTCGATAAGATTATGGAAGCCGCAGGTGTCTCTGAAGAGATCAGGGGCTATGTATCAATGGGATTAGAGATTGCTATTGGCATTATCAGTATGGTGGTCAGTTTCAATCCTGGGAACATGATGGCGACTGCGGGTAAGGCTGTTGCGAGTGGGGCTGCGAAAGTCGCAACTATGGTTGATAAGGCTGTCGACGCAGTTAAAACGTTGAAGTCATTCAGCACTATATCGACAAAAATTCAGGGTATGGTCAACAAAGTTATGAAGTTGATTGAGCCTTTACTCGATAAGATTAAGTCATTTGCAAGTGGTGGTGAAAAGCTGACCTCAAAGATTGCTCAAGCAAGTTCGGTTACTTCAAATGCAACTTCAGTCGTGAGTAGCGGTTACGCGATTAAGTCTGCCGACATTACAAAAGATCTTGAGATTGCTAAAGCAAACCAAGAGGAGTTGGAAACACGTATCCAGCAAATCTTGACCATGCTTAATCAGGCGTTGCGTGCGGTAAGCCATGCTTTTGAATCACTTTTTAAAGTTAATAGTGATCAGCGCGAATACAACGACAAGATTATTTCAATCAATATGTAAGAGGAAGCTAATTTATGAATTTAGTACAAATGAGTGCACTGTCACTACCATCGACAAAATCTGAAGAGACTTCTTCTGTTAATAATCTCAAGCCGATAGATCAAAAAGCATGGGGCAGTTATGAAAACTCATTGAAAGAGGCCAACAAAGGCTCGGTATCAATGGCTGATTTACTGGCACTTTTAGCACAAATTATCGAGTCGTCTCAACAGGTTCGCGCTCAAGTGATGAAGAATCGCATTGGTGAAGCTGTTGCTACGTCAGAGTTGGCGACTATGCTCGCGCAAGATAAATCTCAAGATGCCAAATTACGCTTCGGTATTACCTTAGCGTCATCTGTGGTTAACATGGGAATGACAACAGCAGCAACTGTTCGAATTGGCCAAACTAAAACGCTGAAGGATAAACACTTATCCAAAATGGGCGACCGAGGGGCTGCGGATACAGGAGGAGTCAAGTTATTAAAAACGACGGATCTTGAGTCTGGTAAAGTCACTAATGTTGATAAGTCTCCTAAAGTCTCAGATCTAACAGCAAAAGAGCTTAATCAATACAGTGCTAATCTTCAGCAGCAGCGTACTGCCAAGTACAACTCTGTCACTCAAATGGGTGGAATGGCTGATGGTATGGTTGGCAATGCAAACGAAATTCAAAATGCTGAACAGGTGAAAGTACAAGAAGAGACTCAAGCGAGCAAAGACTTGAAAGAGAAGTTTGATGCTCAGCTTGATCAATATATTCAAGATCTGACTGCTGAAGCGGTGAAGTTAAATGAGATCCTTGAAGCTGTAGCGAAAGCGAGTTTAGTGACTAACCGATAATACGGAGCAGAGCGAGCCTAAGCTCGCTCTGATTAACTATGCTTCGACCCGTTTCTTTTGCCGTGACACAACGCACCGAAAAAATTTCGGATATTAACCGAACTCAGAAGGCTGGTGACCACCGCCAGCCTCGCCGAGTAAAAGATATAAAGCAAGTCGACAAGCGAACTAAAAAATATCCTCGTCTGTTCCGGGTTAAACGTAAAAATTTAACATTGGATCAGCAAAGGCAATTTGCTCGACAGCTTAATAGCTATCAGCTCAAGGCGTTACGAGATTGGCAAGGTTTCTCTGATAATTTACTTGATGTTAAATCATTAAATGATGCTCAACTTTGGATATTACATGCGGCAGAGCACTGTGAGCACTTATATCCATTAACGTTAAGAAAGCAACTTAAAAAATATATTGCAGATGTTAAGTCTTCCGCAGGGGATATGGATGCTAATAGCAAAACAGTGCAGCAACTTGTCGCTTATGAACATAATTTAGATGGTTTACTGTCATTATTGGCTTTATGTCGCCGTTACTATATTCAAGAGTAAAGTATAAATGCCTACAAATAATCGCCATGTTCGTATCTCGCATTGTCACTTAAAGGGCAAAACACTTGATCCTTATCAGTTATTAAAAGCTAAGTCAGAACGGCTTAGTTGGAATAGATTATCTGATGTGGAGATATATGCCGATAAACAAGCGGTAATAGAATGGTTTGCTATGTTGCGCGACTATTCTGAAACAACAGTTAAAGCGATTGTGGTAGAAGGGATATTAGATAGTCAATTTCATAAAATCACCTTTATTTTGACATTAGTGCAAAGTGTTGATTTTGAAGAGGTGACTTCGAAAGTTGCTTATCAACAGCTTTATGACTTTGTTTGTAAAACACCTACTGGAATACGTGATTGGATCGATGATATAGATTTTAAAATGAGTATGGATGTATTAGCATTGTTATCTAGGAATCGGTGAAATATATGAAACACAAACGCGTCAATCTCATGCCAAAATATGAGATGAAACCAGCAATTTACCGAGTAGTTAATCAAGTTGCTGGAACGACTTTTAATAATAAAGAGATTAGAGTTGATGTGGGGGCTGTATATCATCGATTTCAGCAGCAGGATTTCATATTACTCAGCTTAAAGCATGTTGGTATCGAGGCTGAACTATATGTTTCTTTATGCGAAGCAGGCAGGTTGCTCGGTTTGGATGTGAACCATCTCGAACAGGATTACTTATCCTATGTAATCACTCAAGTCTTAAGCCAGTATGGATTAGCGTTTAAATCATATCCTGAGATGGATATAGATGAGTTGCCTCTGTTAATGAGTTGCAAACTTATTATAGGAGATTTCAACATATCTGCATTGTTAAAAGTGGATACACTCATTATTGATGCTAACTATTTGAAAACTAGTTTATCTTCATTACCGAAAACGTTAGTTCTGATGGCATCTTGTACTATGTTTAAAACTAGTCTTAGTGTTGAAGAAATATTGTCGTTAACTAATAATGACCTTGTATTGGTTTGTCCAAAGTAAATGAAAACTAGAACGTGTGACTACATTCAACAATTTTTACAGCGCCTCGAAAAAAATGAGAGTGTTATTTTTAGAGATTACCCAGACAATCTATTGCTGCCAGTTTTTCCTTTTTTCCAGTTAATACATCTCGTTAACTTGGAGGCCGTTATTGATCTTATTTTACAATTTGAAATGGCCTCAAAAGGTGTATTTATTCGTGTTGATGGATTTCTTACTCTCACAATAGCTGAGCAAGATTATTCCGAAGATAATGTGAGACGGTTAAGCATTAATTTATTTGAAAAGATGAGATTTTAATATGGCACTTAATCCAGCGTTGACTCGTAGTACTTCTATGCCAGAGTTATCACGTTTAGACTGTGAGGCTCTACCTAGGAATATAGCACGATCTACCTCTTTATTGGACGTTAGAGCTCCAACACTTAGATCTGCGGAACCTCAAATTCCAGAGAGTGTCTCTACTGCCCCTAGTATTTTGGAGACGGAAGAGCCTCATTCTAAAGCTAAGCCTAAAAAGATTAAAGAAAGCACTAAAAAATCAAATAGAGTGAGCACAGAGAAAAAGGCTAAGTTTCATTTGGCTGCTATCGCCGGTGCCGTAACAATCGGTACTGTGTTAGCTCCCTTCACCTTAGGATTTAGTTTATTACCGACGGTATTTGTAGTGATGTATGGTAATGCATCTGCGATAGCTATGTATGGTGGCTCCCAATTTGTCGCTGGCGATAAAGAGAAGAAAAAAGCCCCGCTTGAGCCGCCTAAAGTTGATGCCCCCAAAGATTTACCAACTAAGCGCCCTTTTCATTTACCTCCCCTGGCCGAGCTACCGGAACCTAAGCATACAGAAGATGTGACGGACAAAGACACCGAACGCGGAGATGTTTTTAATAACTGTTTTAACAACGTTAATAACTTTCATAACAGTTGGTATGTCTTTATTAACTCTTCCAAGGATCCAGACATTAATCTGGTTTCAGAAGATCAAGTTAAGACCCCTAACGAGTCGCATGTTAATAATATCGGCACGCAAACAACTGATGCAACATCGATCGGGCGGGTCACGTTACCCTTTGCTGATGCTGCTGAAGTCACTGTTGTCGAGACGCCAGTTAAGGAGCGTCAAGCGCGATTAAAGACGTTAATATCTGAGTGCCAAGAGCAAGTAGATCCGCAGCTGGTAACCTTATTCAATTTACTTCTAAGCGGGGATGATGCATGTGCTCAAATGGTCGAAATAAAAGGGAAAGATGGTGCTACAGCGTATGCTGTTATTCCTAATAGTGAATCATTGGTTATTGATGAACACGATCGTGCGACGGGATCCGATGTACCTAGGCCTTTAGCAGGTACAACAACGAAAACCACAACGCCAGTTGCGACGCAGACGGACGATACACCTGCGACAGTGACGGGCAACGGTTCGCCATCGATGACAGATGATGGCACGCAAACCGATGTGCCGACAGCCGTCGCAGACACACCGACGAATGCGGGTACACCAGCTCGTCCGCCTGTCGCGGCGAAGACCACAAACACACCTTCAATGTCACAGACGGATGGCGTGCCTACGGAAGATACCCCTGCGACAGAAGTGCCTGAGGCGAATGCTGCGCAAGGATACACTGGCCGTAAATGGGAGGTGAGTAGTTCAACACCTGTGAATCTGAGTCAGGGTGCGCAAACGGGCAGCAATTACACCCCAGGACCTAGACGTAATCTGGGGACAACCCCAGATGCCGCGCCGAGTACCGCGACTGGTCATCCTCGTGGTTCCGCGGCTGGCAATGGCAGCGGTACAACCCCACCTGTGATGGGCAACGGTTCACCATCGGTGGCGGATGATGGCACTCAAACTGATGTTCCTACAGTCGTCGCAGAAACACCTACGAATGGGGGGACACTTGCTCGTCCGCCTGTCGCGGCGAAGACCACAAACACGCCAGTAACGTCACAGACGGATGGCGTGCCTACGGAAGACATCCCTGCGATAGAAGTGCCTGAGGCAAATGCTGCACAAGGATACACTGGCCGTAAATGGGAGGTGAGTAGTTCAACACCTGTGAATCTGAGTCAGGGTGCGCAAACGGGCAGCAATTACACCCCAGGACCTAGACGTAATCTTGGTACGACACTTGGTGCTGAGCCTGATTCTGCGGCTGGCAATGGCAATGGTACAACCCCAGCGGTAACGGGCAACGGTTCGCCATCGGTGGCGAATGTAACAGATGATGGCACTCAAACCGATGTTCCGACAGCTGTCGCAGATACACCGACGAATGGGAGTACACCAGCTCGTCCGCCTGTCGCGGCGAAGACCACAAACACGCGTCAAACTACAACGCCCGCAGTGTCACAGACGGATGGCGTGCCTACGGACGACACCCCTGCAACAGAAGTGCCTGAGGCGAATGCTGCAAAAGGATACACTGGCCGTAAATGGGAGGTGAGTAGTTCAACACCTGTGAATCTGAGTCACGGTGCGCAAACGGGCAGCAATTACACCCAAGGACCTAGACATAATTTGGGGACAACCCCAGATGCAGCGCCGAGTGCTGCGACAGCTCATCCTCGTGGTCCCGTTGGTAATGGCAGCGGTACAACCCCACCAGTGATGGGCAACGGTTCGCCATCGGTGGCGGATGTAACAGATGATGGCACGCAAGCCGATGTTCCTACAAATACAGGTACACCGGCTCGTCCACCTGTTGCGGCGAACACCATAAACACGCCTTCAATGTCACAGACGGATGGCGTGCCTACGGAAGATGCCCCTGCGACAGTGGTGCCTGAGGCGAATGCTGCACAAGGATACACCGGCCGTAAATGGGAGGTGAGTAGTCCCACCCCGGTGAGTCTGAGTCAGGGTGCACAAACGGGCAGCAATTACACCCAAGGACCTAGACGTAATCTGGGGACAACCCCAGATGCAGCACCGAGTTCAGCGACTGGTCATCCTCGTGGTCATGTTCCTGCAACGGGCAACGGTTCGCCATCGATAACTGATGATGGTCCGCAAACCGATGCGCCTACAGCCGTCGCAGAAACACCGACGAATGCGAGTACACCAGCTCGTCCGCCTGTCGCGGCGAAGACCACAAACACACCTTCAATGTCACAGACGGATGGGGTGCCTACGGACGACACGCCTGCGACAGTGGTGCCTAATTCGGATGCAGCGCGAGGATACACCGGCCGTAAATGGGAGGTGAGTAGTCCCACCCCGGTGAGTCTTAGTCAGGGTGCACAAACGGGCAGCAATTACACCCCAGGGCCTAGACGTAATCTTGGTACAGAGCCTGATTCTGCGGCTGGCAATGGCAATGGTACAACCCCAGCGGTAACGGGCAACGGTTCGCCATCGATGACAGATGATGGCACGCAAACCGATTCGCCTACAGTCGTCGCGGACACTCCGACGAATGGGGGGACACCAGCTCGTCCGCCAGTCGCGGCGAAGACCGCAAACACACCTTCAATGTCACAGACGGATGGCGTGCCTACGGACGACACCCCTGTAACAGAAGTGCCTGAGGCGAATGCTGCGCAAGGATACACCGGCCGTAAATGGGAGGTGAGTAGTTCTACACCAGTAAATCTGAGTCAGGGTGCGCAAACGGGCAGCAATTACACCCAAGGACCTAGACGTAATTTGGGGACAACCCCAGATGCAGCGCCGAGTACCGCGACAGGTCATCCTCGTGGTCCCGCGGCTGGCAATGACAGCGGTACAACCCCACCAGTGATGGGCAACGGTTCGCCATTGATGACTGATGATGGCACGCAAGCCGATGTTCCTACAAATACAGGTACACCAGCTCGTTCGCCTGTCGCGGCGAAGACCACAAACACGCCAGTAACGTCACAGACGGATGGCGTGCCTACGGAAGACACCCCTGCAACAGTGGTGCCTGAGGCAAATGCTGCACAAGGATACACTGGCCGTAAATGGGAGGTGAGTAGTTCAACACCAGTGAATCTGAGTCAGGGTGCGCAAACGGGCAGCAATTATACCCAAGGACCTAGGCGTAATTTGGGGACAACCTCAGATGCAGCGCCGAGTGCAGCGACAGCTCATCTCGGTGGCCCCGCGGCTGGCAATGGCAGCGGTACAACCCCACCAGTGACGGGCAACGGTTCGCCATCGATGACAGATGATGGTACGCAAACTGATGTTCCGACAGCCGTCGCAGATACACCGACGAATGCGGGTACACCAGCTCGTCCGCCTGTCGCGGCGAAGACCACAAGCACGCCAGTAACGTCACAGACGGATGACGTGCCTACGGACGACACCCCTGCAACAGTGGTGCCTGAGGCGAATGCTGCGCAAGGATACACCGGCCGTAAATGGGAGGTGAGTAGTTCAACACCTGTGAATCTGAGTCAGGGTGCGCAAACGGGCAGCAATTACACCCCAGGACCTAGACGTAATCTTGGTACGACACTTGGTGCTGAGCCTGATTCTGCGGCTGGCAATGGCAATGGTACAACCCCAGCGGTAACGGGCAACGGTTCGCCATCGGTGGCGAATGTAACAGATGATGGCACTCAAACCGATGTTCCGACAGCCGTCGCAGAAACACCGACGAATGCGGGTACATCGGCTCGTCCACCTGTTGCGGCGAACACCATAAACACACCTTCAATGTCACAGACGGATGGCGTGCCTACGGAAGACATCCCTGCGACAGTGGTGCCTGAGGCGAATGCTGCACAAGGATACGCCGGCCGTAAATGGGAGGTGAGTAGTTCAACACCTGTGAATCTGAGTCAGGGTGCGCAAACGGGCAGCAATTACACCCAAGGACCTAGACGTAATTTGGGGACAACCCCAGATGCAGCGCCGAGTGCAGCGACAGCTCATCCTCGTGGTCCTGTTCCTGCAACGGGTAATGGTTCGCCATCGATGACAGATGATGGCACTCAAACCGATGTTCCGACAGCCGTCGCAGAAACACCGACGAATGCGGGTACACCAGCTCGTCCGCCTGTCGCGGCGAAGACCACAAACACGCCAGTAACGTCACAGACGGATGGCGTGCCTACGGAAGACACCCCTGCGACAGAAGTGCCTGAGGCGAATGCTGCGCAAGGATACACCGGCCGTAAATGGGAGGTGAGTAGTTCTACACCAGTAAATCTGAGTCAGGGTGCGCAAACGGGCAGCAATTATACCCAAGGACCTAGACATAATTTGGGGACAATCCCAGATGCAGCGACTGGTCATCCCGGTGGTCCCGCGGCTGGCAATGGCAGCGGAACAACCCCACCAGTGATGGGCAACGGTTCGCCATCGGTGGCGGATGTAACAGATGATGGGATTCAAACCGATGTTCCGACAGCCGTCGCAGAAACACCGACGAATGCGGGGACATCGGCTCGTCCGCCTGTTGCGACGAAGACCACAAACACGCCTTCAATGTCACAGACGGATGGCGTGCCTACGGAAGACACCCCTGCAACAGAAGTGCCTGAGGCGAATGCTGCACAAGGATACACCGGCCGTAAATGGGAGGTGAGTAGTCCCACCCCGGTGAGTCTGAGTCAGGGTGCACAAACTGGCAGTAATTACACCCAAGGACCTAGACGTAATTTGGGGACAACCCCAGATGCAGTGCCGAGTGCAGCGACAGCTCATCCTCGTGGTCCCGCGGCTGGTAATGGCAGCGGTACAACCTCAGCTGCAACGGGTAACGGTTCGCCATCGATGACGGATGTGACTGATGGTGAAGTTGGTGTTGTTGCAACGTTAGTTAATACATTAACCCCAGTGTCGACTGAGACAGCTGGTCCTGTTATTGCCGCTGAGAGTCAAAAAAGTACTGCTAAACCACAACTTGACCTAGGTAAGATCGAATCGCGCATAGTAGGCCGAGCGGGGGGACATATTCAACATAGGGTACCTAAGTTCTTAGATCGTCCAGAGGCTGGCACGTTAATGGGATCTTGGCGACCTATACCTGAGTCTTTACGAGGTAAAAAAGATTCTGCTGAATTTGAAGAGTGGCGAAAACAAGATTTAGGTCAGTATTTGAAAAGTTTGAATTCGAAGGTCCTGTTGACTCAAGGGGCTACCAGTATGCGGGGACAAAATCATTTTGCCGGTAAATTAAATAATTTAAGGGATCGGGCCGAGATTAAGTCGCAGTTAAATCCCGTTAATCGAATGAATAAATCTGATTACCAGCAAATTTCAGGGTTGGATCTAGTGTCGACCGGACGCTCATATTTACTTGGGACTGCCAGTGGAAAACTGATTGTTACCTCTCCGGTTGTTCGAAGTAATCTGGTTTTAGCGCCTTGAATCAATAGCTAACCTCCAGACTCTCCATCAATTGAAAAGATTAAATCATAAGAGTTCAGGTTTAATCTTTTTTTTTCTTTTGTAGTGAGATTTAAGGATTTAGTAAGCTTAAATTCTAAACCAGAATGAGGTATGTCTTGTATATAGAAATCAATTCATTGCATCGATTAGTTCCACAGATTGCATTTAAGAAAGAGCGTCACTCAAACGTAATAAAGAAGTCTGATCTTCTTATTTATAACGAGGCTAAGTCGTTATTATCTGCTTTAGAAGAGAGAGTCGAGCAATACCAGCAAATGCTTGAAGAGCAAGTGGTGCAACTGATCGAGGAGAAAGAGCAGGCGCTCAATCTTCACGCTAATAATTTATATAATGAGATAGAAGAAGAATTTCAGGTTAATCAAGAGCGTTGGTTTGACGAAGCCAATCAACAGCTTGTCGATATTGTTGAAGAACAGTATCAAAGTCTTAGTTTGTTGAAAGATGAATTGAAAAACCGACTCGCTGAAACCGTAAAATTGCGTTTAACAGAACTGAGTCTTAATGAGTATTTAATCGGACATCTTGTGGACTTACTCCATGCTGAAATAGACGATCAGGCAAGACATTTGTCTGTAGAGCATACCTATGTCAATGGATTCGCCGTGCTGACGATAGAGAATGACGACAAGATTATTAGCATAGAAACTCAGTCGATTGTTGAAGCACTACGGACTAGCTTGGAGACGGTATGATTAAGCGTCTTCGTCGGTTTCCTATCAAGTTTAATCCCAGCAGTGTGATTATCGCATTTGCGTTGCCAACTATTATTTTGTTCACCCTTCCCGGAGTGGTGATCGATCTGTTTATTTTAATTAGTTTTATTAGTTCAGTGTTGCTGCTGGTTATCATGCTTGAGAATGATCAACCTCTAATGGTGACATTTTTACCAACGGTCGTATTGTTACTGACGACCTTTCGCTTGTTATTGTCTATCGCAACGACCCGAAACATTATTGCGAATGAAGATGTAGGTAATGTGATTGAAACTGTGGGGGAGTTTGTGATGGGAGGGAACCTTATTTCAGGGTTACTCATCTTTATCATTATCACCATAGTGCAATTTTTAGTTGTTACCAAAGGTGGCGAAAGGGTCGCGGAAGTGGGGGCCAGATTCTCTCTGGATGCCTTACCTGGTAGACAAATGACGATTGACGGCGATTTAAAAAGCGGTCTTATTACAGGTGAACAAGCACAAAAGTTACGCTCTGATTTAAGCACCGAAAATCGGCTATTTGGTTCGCTCGATGGGGCAATGAAATTCGTCAAAGGTGATGCTATTGCTGGTATTTTGATCAGCTTGGTTAACCTGTTTGGTGGCATTTATGTGGGGGTTAATCAGTTTGATCTCTCGCTATCTGAAAGTGTTAGCCGATTCTCTGTACTGACGATAGGTGATGGTCTTGTCTCGCAGATCCCCAGCTTATTGTTATCAATCGCTTGCGGTGTGTATCTCACGCGTATTAAAGGGGATGAAGAATCTAGTTCATTTATGGGGCAGATGGCAAAGCAGGTTAGCCGTTTTTGGAAAAGCCTGTTAGTTATTGGAGCCTTGATTTTACTACTCGGTCTACTCAGTCCAAGTCTGTTCTATGTGTGTATGACGTTATTTATCTTATGTACGCTGTCAGCGTTCTTACTGTGGCGAGTGCAAGGCAAGCCAAAAACTGTCGTAAATACAGGCATTGCCGGCAGTGGACTATATGAATCTCTTACATTTGTGCTAAGGGAACCTCAGCATTGCACCCTAGTAGAAACTAGTCTTGTACAGATTGAAAAAGCACTTTGGGGCCAAGCCCTCGGCGCCCCTATTATCACAGTAGATGAGCAACTTACTGTTGATATAGAAGTTCATATTTCGGGTATTCGTATTTATAGCTTCTCACATGATGAGTCTGCAGAGCTAATCGAAGTACTTGGGGACGAAATTTTTGTTAGCGATGCTGCCACCCAAAATATCGCTACGATTGTGCAATATTTTTTACGGAAATGCTTAGTTGAAAAGTATAATCTTCAATACACCAGCAATATTATTGAAGGACTTGCAAGCCAAAGTGAAGTGATTAAAAACGAAATCGACTCGGCACTTGGTTTGAACCGTGTCCATGATGTGATTAAAGAAATGATCCGTGCTCGCGAGTTTTATCTCGATAGGGTGACTTTCTTTGAGGCATTAATTTATTGGTCTCGTATCGATAATGAGTCTAAAAATTGGCTCAATCGGATTCGAAATCAAGCAAGATATGAAATCACCTCACGTTTAATGAATTCTGAGGGAAAAATCTATGTTGCGCTGTTGAGTTCTGAACTAACCGAGTGCATTGAAACCTTTGTCATGGGGGAGAGTGAGGATTTAGATAGCCTAATTGAGCTTCAGTCAGCATTACGCCAGGAAGTTCTGCGAATGACCTCACTATATGGAAGTAAGCCGACTTTAGTTGTGAACGATAATGAAATTAATTCGGTTAAATCTTTCTTCCAGCAGGTGGTATCAACTATTTCAGTATGTAGCCATGGTGATATAGCTGATCCAAGTTGTGTTGTGAGTTCCGAACCACTACAAGTTTTGATCTAAATTTATGTCAAACGAATCAACTGAACCCAAAAAATATCCGCCAACGGAGAAGAAGCTTCGGGAGTTAAGAAAAAAAGGTCAGTTTCCAAAAACTGAACTAGCAGAACCGACTATGGAGTTAGTGGTATTTGCAGTGATATTTATTGGTACAGTTTATTTTATTTTTGATTCGTCAAATGATTGGTTTGAGGTAATGTTATATGCAGATATACAGACAGGCTTAGACATTATTTACAGTGTGATTGCGTGGGGTATATTCATACTGCTAATGATTAAGCTCGTCATGGCAGCTATTAGTTGGGTAATGCTAAATAAGAATGTTATTAATACTGAGTCATTAGGTCTTAAAATGGAAAAGATTAGCCCAGTTACGGGGGCTAAAAATATATTTGGCATTGAGGCAATATCCCGTTCATTACGTAAGGTGCTAGAGTTAACGTTTTTGTTGTTTTTGCTTAAATATGTTTTTGATATTGGTGGCGCAGAATTGACTAGGTTGGCACAAATAAACAATGTGTCATACTTTATTTATAATCTAATGCTGTATGTGGGTTTGGTTTCCTTATTGTTTTTTGTTTATGGCGTAAGTTTAGGTTGTGTAGATTTTATGGCTGAGAGTTATCACTTTAATCATAAAAACCGTATGACGTTTACTGAAATGAAAAATGAAATGAAAGAAACTGAAGGCTCGCCAGAAATGAAGTCTGAACGCAAACGGCAAATGCGAGAAGTCATGGATGCGCCAATGACTAAAGGGCGTACACCAACTTTTGCTATTGCAAATCCTACGCATATCTTAGTGCCTATTTGCTATGACTGCATGATAGATAAAGTCCCTGTCGTGCTCAAGATTACAACTGAATCATTTGCATTGGATGAACGCCGTAGATTAGAGGCGCTTAATATTCCGATTTTGGAACATATAGGGCTTGCAAGGGCATTCTATAAAAGTATGCGTACTGGTGAAGACTATATTCCTAAAGAGTTTTACCGCCATATCGCTTTTATTCTCTTAGAATTAAATAAGCAGGAAAGTGCAAAAAATGTTTAGAAATTGGCTTTGGATAGGGGTGATAGTTGGACTCACTTCATGTGCCCAGAATGTGAAAGATGATTCAATAATATGGGATCATGAATGGAAACAAGATATTTATAATTTACTGTTTTCTGAGATTGATGATGTAGATCATCTACGTTATTGGGTAAAGAGAATACCTGAATATGTAGATGGTTCACCACATCAAACGACATGTATTGAAGTTTCTACGCCTTCTCATCCAAGTCGGCTATATCTCGCTAATTTACATACCTATGCGTTAAGCGAGGTAAGCAGTTGTCAAGGTGACTATTGGCTCTATTCAAATCTTATTAATGTAGTGAAGGGTAATAAAGTTTCTGGCAGTGACCGTTCAACTGCCGCTGATACTGGTCGATCTATCGCAGGTGATCGTTGGAGTTCGGACGATGGGAAATATTGGATAGTAGACGATCAATCATCATGCGCATTAGATAATAGATTCGATATTTGTCGTACTCAGTCTAAACACGTACGTTTAGTATTTAATGAGCTATTTATGGTGAATGAATCAGCTCTGACACCAGATGGTAGAAATATGTTGGTTCGCATGATTGAAGACCTGCGTGGAAAGCCAATAGAAAGCATATTGGTTTATGGCATTGCTGATTCATCAGGAGCTTATGAGAGTAATCGACGTCTAGCTGATGCGCGCGCTAAAAGCGTGAAATACTTTTTACAAACTGAAGGTATGAGAAATACGCCCATTTTTTTACGCGGTAGTGTTGAAAATGGTTTACCAACTGCTGAACAGCGTATTACTCAGCGCCGCTTTATGATTGAGATGAAGTTTAATTACGATGAAAAATAAAAAATTTACCTTATTTATAATGGAATTTACTCACTTAGTGCAAGCTTCAAGCCTATCGCTAGATGAACACCAAGCATTATTGTGTCATTTTGGTGATGTAAGCTGCCGCATTGAAGATGGTGCTCGCGTTGGCCTTGCCAACACTATCTTGATTATGGTTGAACTCGATATTGAGCATTTCCCTGCAGAGACTGCGTTAAAGATAAATGCTAATTTTTCATTAACATCGGGTGGATATATTGCTAAGTTTAAGTCGAATGATTATTTCTATGTGCGTAATATGCCTTTACCGGACCATCCTCAAGGTTTATTAAAAGCGTTGAGTGATACTGTGAGTATTGCAAATACATTGAGACAAGAGTTGAACTTGCATGTGGTTAGTTGAATTCGTTGATGGCCACCTGCATGGCGTAATATTACCAGTCGAACCAAAACTAGTTATTACAGGGTCAAATAAAGATATAGATGCAGAAACGCTTTATGTTCCAGAAATTTTGCCTGTAAGTACTCGTTGGGAGTTTTGCAATGATAAAAATATCATCTGTATTAGAGGAACAAGAAAAAACGACCGATTAAAAAAACTGAAGTCAGGCCGTATCTATCGCTTAAGAGGCATCGCCTTTTTTGTTTATCAAGAAGGTAAACGTAAACCACAATGGTTAAGCTATCTAGCACGAAAATATCAAGCACTCATTATGTTAACTTTGTTGCTTAATGCTGGATTGGGTCTAGGTATGTGGATGGTATATCAAGCTAACCAGTACACGCAAATTGCAGAACACTTAACTCAACTCAATGGTAGTTACGTCAAGAATGGCAAGCTTAAGGTGCCCAATAGCGCCTCTTTTTTGTTGTTGCCTGAGGCTTTGCAAGCAAATGCTGAGATTGTTGAAGCAAATAATTTACAAATTCTCTCACAACCTGTTGTGGAATTAGTCTCAAGCGATTCGAAGCAGCCTGTTAGTTATAAGGTAATAAATAAAGTCGATCGTGATCAAATCCAGGTTGAGACCTTTGAAACTGATAATCGAGTTATGGCTGTGTTAGGCGAATATGGTTTGTCGTTTAATAAGATAAATGATACTTGGTTTGTCAATGATAACGCCAAAGCTGCAATTGTGCTAAGAGCTAATGGGCTACAGGATATTATCCCATCCGTTTCAGTTCGGAATGATAGCACTCAAGTTATTGATAATGCCAACTTTCCATATTCAATCTTTTACTCATCGACATCAAGAGGGTATATATATGACGACAAGTATCGATATTGGGTTGGTAGTAATGTACCACTTCTAGGTGTGATTCAGTCTATTTCACGTAATAAGGTCATTTTTAAAGACCGCAATCAAACACGCGTATATTTTATTCAATCATAATAGGAAAACTGAAATGCTAGATATTCAAGCTAGATCTATGACCAGTGCTATTCCCACTCCTGAGTCCGAGGCTAAGGCGCTCGAATTGGCCTTGAGCCAGCTTCCCATAGCGACTAAAGCGGTTAAAGCATCATCTTCAAATTATTTATTTTCAGCGGGCAATCGAGACCCGTTGAGCTTGATTGATACAATTCTTTCAAAATATATTTCAGAACAGACAAAAAGTGCTGAAGCTAAAGCTGACAATATTTCATTAAAGTCAGAGGCCATTGCCGAAATTAACCGCCTATGGGGGTTAATTATGAGTGATAGATTACCGAACACTAAACCTGGTGATGATAAAAGCACTAAGTTAAATGGAGGCAGTGCAGCGGGGTTTTTGAGTCAAATAGACGACATCATTAAAACTAAACTTGGCAATCCTCAGGGCGTTGGAGAGATCGCGGGTACTGATTGGAGCACTAAGAACGTAACTTATGATCAACTCCAATCTATGAATGCAACTATGACAGCATATTGTGACACCATCCAAGTCGATTTAGATACTGAGCAACAAAAGTTTAAAAATACGATGACAGAAATTACCTCTGCTCAAGAAGAGATCCGTGATGTCCGTCGCTCAATTATTTCTATTTCTCAGGGAGGCTAAATGATGCGCATCGCGATAGATGTTGTTATTGCAAATTGCACTATGACATTGGATGAACTTAATCATTTACAAACAAGTCAAATTAAGCCAGTAAACGACTTTGTTCAATCTGAAGTATTATTAAAAAGTGGTAATGAACTGATAGCAACAGGCTCATTAATAAAAGTAGATGACCAGTTTTATGTTTCTATTGAACAAGTTAATAACATCGTGAATTAATTTATATTTTCAAGTTAAAATCTGTAATAGTTAAATTAATATAACGATTTATCTATTGGTTAAATCTATATATTTGTGGCGCATGTATATCAGAGGATATCTTGTGCCTTTATATTTTATTTATTAGTAAGGTTTTTCTGCTAACTATATTGATTGGCATTAAGAGTTTCTATATTATGCAAGCAAGTGTTAATCAATAGTTAACTTATTTAGATATAAAGCACTATGAAAAAAAATTAATCAGATTTGAGTAGATTCGAAGTTAATTAGATAGACGTGTTTATTGCAAATAATTAGGCTGATAGATTTTTTAGTAAGGTACTACCTCCTATTCTAAAGTGTAAATACTCTATTCTAATTATGTATTTCGCTTGCAGATGTCTTTGGAGAACTTATTTCTGTAGAGTTAATGTGTAGCTATTCACTCTTCATCACTATATCTGAGCTAGATTTATTGACTTGTATAATATCATTAGCCAATGCCTTGGCTATATAATGCAAGTGTATTTTGATTTTTATGGAATATATTTACAGCTCATTTTTACATACTTATAATATATAATGAGATATTCAAACCAAAAACAGCTGTTATAGTTATTAAAATATTTTATTTATGGTAACAATAGCTACAACGGTAAACATCGATGCAAGTAGTGAAGAAATTAAGCATACTAAGAAAAAATATACATGCTTAATAGACAAATTTTCTCGCATCATTTCCGTTTTCTCTATGAAAGATGAAATCATGCCGTGATTGTTTAAAGCTTTATTTCCTTGTTCGATACTTTTGATGTCAATTATATCTTTTTTATCGGGAATTTGAATGTCCGTGGTACTTTCATCTAAAATAAGTACATAACCTTCTTTTGAAATTGTTTTGATTTCGCAAGCTAAGTTGTCGAATTGGGTAAGGGTTTTTCGCAAATTTGAAATAGCTTTTGTCAAGGATGTTTCGCTTACAAATACTTTTCCCCAAACTTTTTCTTGAATATATTCCTTATCCACAACACTATTAAAATTATCACATAGTAACTTTAAGATTACTGCCTCGCGACCACCTATCTTCACTGTATTTTCTTGTGTACTAATCTGTCTTTTAAGTACATCAAATACTAACTGATTTCCCAACACATAGTTTCTTGTCATTTTTTGCCCTCTTAAGTTCACTCGTTTGATATAAGTCTAGTGTTAAGTATGATAAATGAACCCTATTCGTTTTATGAATAAGGTATTTAATGATTTTTTCTTGGTTATTAGACTAGTTTGTTTGACAGCTTTTTGCTGTGTCATTTGCTTGCCGTGCTCATTACTGTCAAAAGCAGTCTTTAGTCTATTTATGCGGAGCAGCAATTTATTCATCGCTAGTGACTCATGTTGCTATATTGTGTTTTATAAATTAAAAATTAGTCATTTTATTAAGTTTAGGAGATAACTTTGTATTGCCCTCAGCACTTGATTTCTGTGTTATTCCTTGTTCGGTCATTTCAAATATTGTTGTTGATCAAGTTTAATTTACTTCAATAGTTAAACTATGCATCAATCGAAAAACACCGCCTTGTAAGTAAGTTAGTAATTTATATTTTTTTGTAATTGTTGTTTTTTGATATTTTCGTGATTTTCTGGATAAAAATTTTCACATTTCCCAGTTGTGTCATGATAGTTTTTGGTAAAACTGCAAGTATATCGAATTGATATTTATGATTTTAATATGTACTAAACAACAAAACTATGCGTCAAGTGCTCAATAACGGAGAGGCATACTAGCGAGACTCGCTTAAAAAAAAAACTATATTTTTTTCATGGCTATGAATTTTTTGTTCTTTTGTCCTTTAACTTGCGAAGTTGATTTTCATAACCCACTGTTTTTTTTGATGGTTTTCTGGTAATTATATTGTTGTATTATTTGTCAAAAATGACCTTGAGGTTGTTAAAAAAGTCATTGCAGTGATTGATCTATGCCAACACACCTTCCTACAGTCAAGAGGTTTTTATCTGATAATATTTCCTGCTATAAGTCGAATGAGGTTGCAGTACACATTAGGTCTCATGGGCTAAAACTAGGAATGTCTGCGATACTAAGTCGTTGTATGCTGAAGCCAAATTTTAATAAGTCACGACGTAGTAGCAAATACCCTTATCTTAAACAAGAATTATTACTATTATTAATTGAGTGTTGTTTTGCCAATGGAGGTATTGCTTTTAAGTTCCAGTTATTACTCAGAGTGATCCTATCTACAGCTATCCTGCGTATGGAAATGTAGTAAAAAAGAAAGTCCATTATATTGAAGGAGATAGAATGAAAGCGTTGCCGAAACTAAATCAACTTAGAAATCTTAGGGCTATTATTCAACATGGTAATATTAGTGCTGCTGCACAAATGCTTCACCAGACACAGTCGACTTTGACGAGAAGTATCCAGGAGCTTGAAAAGACGCTGGGTGTTACCTTGTTAGACAGAGGGATGAATAGCACTGTATTAACTAAAGCCGGCATGATGTTTGAGCCTAGAATGAATTTAATCCTGAATGAGTTAGAGAGAGCAGTTGATGAATTACGACAAATTGAGAAATTATCAGATGGAAAAATAGCTTTTGGTTGCTCTCATTTCCCAGCTACTAGTATTGTTCCTGATGTTATTAAAAAGTTCCAAGAACGCCATAATTCCACTCGGATTACTATTATTGAAGGGCAGCTTTCTGAATTACTAAGCTCTTTACGTATGGGGAAGCTAGATTTTTTTATTGGCGTTGTATCTTCCGATTTAATGCTTAATGAGTTTGTTGAAGAGAGGTTGACATCGTGTAGTTTTTCGGTCGTAGCTCGCAAAGGACATCCTCTTGCTAATAGTACTTCACTAGCTGAACTACAGGCTGCAAAATGGTATATTCCAGCTGCAAGCCATGGATATTATAGCGATTTAGAAATAGTAATTTTTCCTAATGGAGTCAAATCTTGTGGTTCGGTAATTTTTGGTGATTCAAGTGCCATCGCTCGGAAACTTGTATTAAATGAGGACTATTTGTTTGTTGGTCCTAGACCTATGTTTTTAGCTCCACATCACAAAGACTTGATATCTATTATTCCAATTAAGGATAAGCTTCCTGAGGGCCATTATAGCTTGATTTTTCCTCGTAACAAAAAATTAACTCCAGCTGCATTGAATCTCGTTAATGAAATTCGCTTTGCATATTTTGATTTCATAAAATCGCATAGCTAATTTATTAGGGTAAATCTAGATTAAGATATTTTATAGCCCTGTGGTGACGGCTCTGCAAGAACTCACCTATTACTGTGAACACTTAGAAAAACGACGGCGGCATTTTACGACAAGCTGTCAGCACTTTTAAAAAACTGACACCAAAACTATTTTAAACCGCCAACCTTTAGGCAATGAGTTGGCGCAACTTAAATACGTTATTTATGAAAGAATTAGCTCGATTTCTACCTCTATTATGTATTTGACTACTTTTAGTAGTTCTTATTAAATCGACTTCGGGAACTATCGCTCGAACGCACATAATATTGTTTTTTTTAACATGGGGGGCTAGATTTTTTGTTGTTCCATAATAGAATTAAATTATTGCGTCTAATTAATATGGACGCAATAAAATCTTATGTAATTGATAATTTTTAATTATCGGTTAATTTTCCAAATTTATAGATAATATAATCGCTCATTCGAGATGCTAACATTTGGTGTACCTCTTGGCTTGGATGAACTTCATCATGAAATACATGCCGATGTGCAGGATCAAAAGCTTTACTCGTGCCAAAGATATCCACATAACCGACACTATTTGCTGTGTGAGTGTCATAACCTATCTTATCAGCTTTATCTAGTAATTCAGTAAATTGATTATCGAAATCGAAAAGCTGTATATTTACTCCTTCGGCCTTATATCGCTCCGCGAGTTCTGCTATTTTTTGGCTTAGGCTAGCATTATGTTCACTGGCGAGAGCACTATTACTGGTGCGATATGTTTCGTCTTGTTTTTGGGCATAGGCGGTCTTCGTGAAGTCTGGAATCCCTGTAACTAAGATGTTTTTTATTTTTTTATTTCCCACTAATTTAGTGATTTGTTTCTCGTAACAGTGTACCACTTTTTGAGTGTCTTTCTTATCGAACGTCATATAATCGTTGCTGCCCAGAGCGAGTATGACTAAGTCATCAGATTTAAAATCATGTTTTTTAATTTGACGTTCCATGTTGGAAATAAACCAGAAGGTGGGATTTAACTTGGAATATTTAGCCGCTACAGCACCACCTTCGGCATAATTTACCAGTTCTTTATTCAAATAGGCAGGTGAAGATATAAAATCTGGCCATACGAAACCATTGGTAAAACGTCCAGCGTGATATTGTTTAGAGGAAAGCATTATTCCCAAGGTTTTTGATTTCATTCGGCCTTCTGAATCCGATAGACTATCTCCTATCACGACCAAACGTTTAATATGATTCAGTGATGCGTGATCATGAGGGGTTAATATATTAGAAAGCCTTTGTTGACGCTCTTGGTGATCATTTACTGCGACTTCAAATAAACGGTGGCTGAAGTCTGTCATCTGAGTGGGTCCATCAATCGTATCCTGTGTCGATACAGGTCCCTTCACCACACTATTATGGTGCTGATACTTTAGTCGTGAGTGTGGAGATTGGGATGATGCTAATAGAGGCCGAACATGTTTTATTGAGATTGTAGGATTGCGGTGTTGGGTGTTCGTATTGAGTGGTACGAATATTGTTCCTTGAACTATGCGAAATGGCATAGGGATATTTCCTATTGGTTATCTGTCGGTTTTATGACTATCAGACTTATTAGACAGATGTACACCATAAAAATAATGAAATACTCTGATGATTATTGAATTAGAGCTTGAGATCTGTATCTATATGGTTTCTAGACGATCATACTGTATTGGCTTGAAAATATTTTTCCATCCAAGAGGTCTTATTACTTAAATCACTCTTCAGTGACCCCATTCCTACCTTGTTTCCTGTGCTAATTAACCCTCTGGCGGATGGGCATAGCTAGCCTTATGACTTGTTCATCACTTTTAAACCTGACTGTTGTAATCCCGCAGACTCAATTTCGGGCTGATGGACTGTTTATAACAATTTACCGATATAGCTCACCTTTACATGGTGAGTATTTTAAAGGTGAGGTAGCGGCATTAGCCATTTATAGTCACCACCTATGCATTGTATTTACTAATTTTTATTTTTTTCAAACGTGTTTTCTGTGGCTAAAGTTTAAGTCTATCAATCCTGCTTAGTGAAGGAGGGGTGATAATATTTATTCATGTTTATTCACGTTAGTTCTCTTAAATAGTTTTTGATAATTAAAAGTGATGAAATATTATATTTTTTCATTAAGGAAATATACTGATATCGAATATGCTCATTTTTTAACTCAGTGGGAAACTTGACATGCGCATGAATATATTTAGTAAAGCTAACTCTTATGACTTATTGACGCCGAATTTAAAAAATAGCGATAATTCGTCACCGATTCAATTGGTTTCTGTTCGTCCGTTGACTGAACAAGAGAAGAAAGATTTAACAAAAAATAAAACTTATTCTAACTTTATTAAAAATAACAAATCAATCAAGTCTGCAACCGTACTGACTAAAATTAAATCTTTATTTGATAATAGCTCTGGTAAGAACAAAATGTTAAGTAAGCGAGGCTTAACTATTGAAGTTAAAAAAGGTTCAACCGAAGAAGCAAGTGCTCAATGGAAAAATGACCCGCGACGAAATCACTTCAAGTCTGCAGACTTATCGTTACACAGCCTACAATCAGACAAGCAAACTGTTCTTAAAGGTCAATTGTCACCCTTAATCGGCAAGGGGATTATTGATTGTCATAAAAAGTACGAACACTTACCATTCCCTATAACTCATATTCAAAATGATAAGAATGGCCAGTATATTTCTTCAGATACTCTAGAAAGTAAAACTGGATTAATATATTACACTGGCGATCACATTGTACCAGAGGAATTAATTCCTGGAAGCCCAATTGGGCAGTATTTTCATCAAGCAACATTTGATAACAATCTGCATATACTCGCTGTGGATAATGGTAATAAAGGTACTATTGGTATCTCATTCGATTTAAATCAAGTCAAAGAGGGCCAGCCTATTTTAATTCATGCTGGGAGTTTATCTGGATGCTCTGTTGTGTTTGCTACTAAGTCTAGTAAGTTGTTTGCTTTCCATGCTGGTCAATATAATAATGAAAATAACGATTGGATTACAGGTGAGAAAGGTGCGGAGTCGATTGCACAAAGTGCTGAATTTTTAGCTAGTGACACATCTAATACTTTACCATGTACTAATAACCAAGAGTTAGTAAGTTATTTATCTAGCCATTTCGACCAATCTGCTTTTATTTATTGTGGTCACGGTGAGTCAGTCATGAACCAATCCAATGTAAACTGCTTTGATTATGACATGGGACCAAAACGAGATGAAGCCCGCGTAGGAAATGCCATGGCTTTAGTTAGTAAAAATAAAGGTAAAATCAGTGTGAATGTATTAGGAGATGATCTTAGTATAGATAGCGGTAGCTTTGAAACAAGATCATTGCAACATTCGATGTTCGCATTATTTGCTGACAAAGAGTTTTCTCGTTAATTGGCTAATTTTTCTCTATTATATTAACTAATTAAGCAGCTAATCAGTTGAAAACAACTATTAGCTGCTTAAATTTTTATTAAGAAAATTGTTAATTATTTAAAAAGTCATTTATTAGGTTAAATTATAATTAGTGGTCGTTGGTTTTTTCTTTGAACTATAAAGTTTCTGAAAGCTCACGGCTAAATTGCGTGGCTATACGTATCTACAGTTTACGCTATACTCGGCGCTTCCCATCCGTGCCATGCTTTTTAATTTTCCACTCGCCTTCGCCATCGACTTTCAAGTCCGTCGACTGGATAGCAAAGTGCTCAATGGTGCTTCTTGTTTTGGTTTTGAAGGCGATATTAACGCTTTTTGCTCGCTTGATGATACAGGTGCAAGATAGTTGGATGTCGCCTAGTTTAAGCACTGAATTGATAAAGCCTTGCAGGGATCGCAACGGCATAGAGAAAACATGTATAACCATCCGGTGGTAATAGCTAAGGTCACTAAACAAGCGGGGACGCCTTTATTGCAATGCTCAGTTTTCGTTTTCCACATTGCGATAGCCTCTTCATCAATCCAGAAGGTAAGCAAACCACGGTTTATCAAGGCTTGGTTATAGCGTTTCCAGTGAGTGGTTTTGTCGTGAGGTTTTGGCACGATTGATAGTGAAGAAAGTGGATTATGCTGATCAGATCAGCAGACAGTGTTTTAGTTCAATCGATTTAGGAAACAAAGCTCTTTTATAGCCCAAGCTGACCAGCAATAACCGCCAGCTTAATGATGGGCAATACAGCTATTGTATTTATTGGATTGATATTGATAGAAAACAGTAATGTATCAGTCGATCGAAGCTGAAATGGTTACTAAATTGGCATCAGCAAAAGAGGTGATTTAAAAGCCATTATGCACAGAGATGATTTAGTGAGTTAACTTTAGCGTCCAGTCTGAGTATCATCAGTCTAATATATTATCCCGCATCAATTGTGGTCGTTTAATCCAACGATTGAGTAATGAGTATGAAAGCGCATTTGATCACCCGACAGGGTTGGCAAACTTTAGATAAAGAATTGAAGTATTTGTGGAAGGAATATCGGCCGCAAATCACCCTTAAAGTCCAAGAAGCGGCGGCGCAGGGCGACCGTAGTGAGAACGCGGACTACACCTACAACAAGCGTTTGTTAAGACAAATTGATGGCCGAGTCAGATACTTAGTTAAGCGGTTAGAAGAATTAAAAATCGTCGATTACTCGCCGCAGCAGGAAGGCAAAATATTCTTTGGCGCTTGGTTTGAGCTTGAAAATGAAGCAGGTGATCGAGTGCGTTATCGGATCGTCGGTAAAGATGAGCTCGATACAAAATTAGGCTATATCACCATCGACTCGCCCATGGCGCGTGCCTTAATCGGCAAGCAAGTGGATGATGAGGTGCTAGTGCAAACGCCATCGGGTCCAAAAGAGTGGTATATCAATCAGATCCGTTATACCCCTTTTGAAACTACTCTCGCCAGCGAGGCGAATTAACCACAGACTTGCCGCTCTTAAAATAGCGGCGGTAGTCACTGGATTGCGGGAAAGATCAAACTCTCTGATTTGACCTAGGCTTTAGCATGAAACATACGGGGCGCCTGTGGTATCTTTGGCGCAATAACGATTTACTTTACAGTTAGGCACGACACTTTATTTATGCAAACTAATGCACATAACATCGCTCTGATTATCGCTCAAGAACTGAATGTTCGTGAGCAACAAGTTGCCGCAACCATCACTCTGCTCGACGATGGCGCGACAGTTCCCTTCGTTGCCCGTTACCGTAAAGAAGCCACAGGCGGTTTAGACGATACACAACTGCGTACCTTGTACACACGTTTAGGTTACCTGCGTGAGCTGAACGACAGACGCCAAGTGATCCTGTCTAGCATCCAAGCTCAGGGTAAGTTAACGCCAGAATTACAATGGGCGATTGACGAGGCAGACAGTAAGACACGCCTCGAAGATTTATACCTGCCCTTCAAACCTAAGCGTCGTACTAAGGGCCAAATCGCTATCGAGGCTGGGCTTGAGCCATTAGCCGATGCATTACTGGCTGATCGTAGCGTAGATGTCGAGACTACAGCGGCAGGCTATATCAATAGCGAAGCGGGTTTTGCCGATGTTAAAGCTGTGCTCGAGGGCGCGCGTTATATCCTGATGGAGCGTTACGCCGAAGACGCTGAATTACTGCGTAAAGTGCGTGAGCATTTAAGCCAAAACAGTGTGTTAGAAAGCCGTTTAATTGCTGGCAAAGAGAAAGACGGCGCGAAGTTCCGCGATTATTTTGAGCATACAGAACAGTTAGCTAAGATCCCATCACACCGTGCACTGGCTATGCTGCGTGGGCGTAATGAAGGTTTCTTAACCTTATCTATGAATGCCGATCCAGCCGCTGAAGCGGGCCAAGGTAGTTACTGCGAAGTGATTATCTGTGATCATTTAGGGCTGAAATTAGGTGATAGCAGCGTTGATCAATGGTTGAAAACTGTGGTGACGGCGACATGGCGTATTAAGATTGCCCTGCAGATGGAAACTGAGTTTATTTCGCAAATGCGCGAACGCGCTGAAGCCGAAGCGATTAAAGTTTTCGCCCGTAATCTAGGTGATTTATTGATGGCCGCTCCTGCGGGCGCGAAAGCCACCATGGGACTCGATCCTGGTTTACGTACCGGTGTTAAAGTCGCTGTGGTCGATAACACGGGTAAGTTGTTGTGCCATGCGACTATTTTCCCACACGCACCGCAAAATCTGTGGGAAAAGTCGATCCGTACTTTGGCTAACTTAGTCAAAATGCATAAGGTTGAGCTGATTGCGATTGGTAACGGCACTGCATCACGGGAAACTGACAAACTGGCTGCTGAGCTGATTGCTGAAGTGAAAGATACCCATCCACATTTGACCAAAGTGATGGTCAGTGAGGCGGGTGCGTCTGTGTATTCTGCATCGGAATTGGCGGCGTTGGAGTTTCCTGATCTTGATGTGTCGATTCGTGGCGCTGTGTCTATCGCCCGCCGCTTGCAAGATCCATTAGCCGAATTGGTGAAGATTGAGCCTAAGTCTATCGGTGTCGGTCAATACCAACACGACGTGAGTCAAAGCCAATTATCGGGTTCGCTGGAAGCCGTGGTGGAAGACTGTGTAAACGGCGTGGGTGTAGATCTCAACATGGCCTCAGTGCCGTTATTGTCACAAGTGGCAGGTTTAAATAAGACGTTAGCGAAAAACGTGGTCGATTATCGCGATGCCAATGGTCAGTTTAAGAATCGTAAAGAGCTGCTGAAAGTGCCGCGTTTAGGGCCTAAAGCCTACGAGCAAGCAGCGGGCTTTTTGCGTATTCGAGAAGGGGACAATCCACTCGATGCCTCGTCTGTGCATCCAGAGGCTTATTCGCTAGTGGAAACTATCGCTAAGACTAAGCAAGTAGAGTTGGCGAGCCTGATGGGTAACTCTGATTTGCTGCGCAGCATCAAGGCAGAAGAGTTTATTACGGCGGAATTTGGTTTGCCGACGGTGACGGATATTTTAGCCGAACTGGATAAACCAGGACGCGATCCCCGCGGTGAGTTCAAAACCGCTAAGTTTAAAGATGGTGTTGAAGAACTTAAGCATCTGAAACCAGAAATGGTACTCGAAGGCGTAGTGACCAACGTGACTAATTTTGGTGCCTTCGTCGATATTGGCGTACATCAAGATGGGCTCGTGCATATCTCTTCTCTAACCGACAAGTTCATCAGCGACCCGCACACTGTGGTGAAAGCGGGAGATGTGGTGAAAGTCAAAGTGATGGAAGTTGACGTTGAGCGCCGCCGCATCGGTTTGAGCATGCGTTTGGATGAAGCTATCGACCAGAGCAAGCCACAGCAAAGACCACACAATCCCGCCAGAACTAATCATGGTAAAACACCGCAGTCAGCGAAACCGGCTGCGCGTCCTGCGCAAAAGCAAGCACCTAAAGCGCCAGCAAACGCGGCCATGGGCAATGCCTTTGCTGATGCCTTCGCTAAGCTGAAAAAGTAGACGCTGTAATGTTAATACTCGGACATACGTCATGTCCGAGTCGACTTTTTAACCTGTTACTCACAAAATTGTTGCATAAATGTCGTCTTAGGGAATATAAAGTCGGCATTTAATGCAACGTTAAGCAAAATCGGTTGTCATAGCACAGCTTATTCACCGATTTTTCAAATTGACACTCCAAAGCAGAGTGGCTCTTTTTACACGTTTTGGGGTAACACATGCAATCTGGTTTATCACCTCGCGGGCGAAACAATGCCCATGGGCCTTTTCGCGCCATCTTTATCTTTTCGTTATTAGTGCTTTTCATTGCCACCGCGAGCCGTATCGCTTTAGGGCTGTGGCAAGCCGATCGCGTGGCCGCTGTTGATGGTTGGTCGCATCTCTTAATCCAAGGTTTACGCGTCGATATCGCTACCCTGTGCTGGTTATGGGGTATTGCTGCCTTAGGGACTGCATTATTTTCAGGTGATCATTTTATTGGCCGTCTGTGGCAGCCGATTTTGCGGGTGTGGTTAACTGTCGGTCTGTGGATCATACTGTTTTTAGAAGCATCGACCCCCGCCTTTATTGAAGAATACGGTTTTCGTCCGAATCGTTTGTATGTGGAATATCTGATCTACCCGAAAGAAGTGCTTTCTATGCTGTGGGCGGGTCGTAAGCTTGAGCTTATTTTCTCAATATTATTAACCATAGGTACACTCTGGGGCGGTTGGGTTCTCAGCGGTAAGCTGACGAAAAACCTGCGCTTTCCACGCTGGTATTGGCGTCCAGTATTAGCATTAATCGTTATCGCAATTACGATATTAGGTGCCCGTTCAACCTTGGGTCATCGTCCGCTTAACCCCGCTCTGGTGGCCTTTGCTGACGATCCATTAGTGAACTCTTTAGTGATTAACTCTGCCTATTCCTTGGTGTTTGCCATCAAGCAGATGGATAGTGAAGAAGATGCTTCTAAAGTGTATGGCAAGCTAGATAACGCGGAGGTTATTGCAACGATTCGGCAGGAAAGTGGTCGCCCTGAAAGTGCCTTTACTTCAACGGATATCCCATCACTGAGCTTTAACCAAGCCAGTTATACTGGTAAACCAAAGAACTTAGTGATCCTACTGCAAGAGAGCTTAGGCGCACGTTTTGTCGGCAGTTTAGGTGGGTTACCCCTGACACCGAATATCGATGCCTTGTCTAAAGAAGGTTGGTATTTCGATAACTTGTACGCTACTGGTACACGATCTGTACGCGGAATCGAAGCCGTGACAACAGGTTTTACGCCAACGCCAGCTCGCGCTGTGGTGAAGCTAGGTAAGAGCCAAGTTGGCTTTTTCAGTATTGCTGAATTACTTAAAAATCATGGTTATACAACGCAGTTTATTTATGGTGGTGAGAGCCATTTCGACAATATGCGTAGCTTCTTCTTGGGCAACGGCTTTAGTGACATCATAGATCAGAAAGATTACAAATCTCCGGCCTTCGTGGGTTCGTGGGGCGCGTCAGACGAAGATTTAATGCGCAAGGCCAACAGTGAGTTTGAGCGTCTGCATAGCGAAGGTAAGCCTTTCTTTAGTTTGGTGTTTAGTTCGAGTAACCATGATCCATTTGAATTCCCAGATGATCGCATCGAACTTTATGAACAACCTAAGCAAACTCGCAACAATGCGGCGAAATATGCCGACTATGCGGTTGGTGAGTTTTTCAAATTGGCGAAAAACGCAGACTATTGGAAAGATACGATTTTTATCGTGGTTGCCGACCATGACAGCCGAGTGGGTGGCGCGGAGCTGGTGCCAGTATCGCGTTTTCGTATTCCGGGATTAATTCTTGGGGATAATGTTGCGCCAAAACGCGATCATCGTATCGTGAGTCAAATTGACTTGCCGCCGACTTTGTTATCCTTGATTGGAATATCTGACTCTTACCCTATGCTGGGCCGTGACTTAACTCAGGTCAGCGATGATTGGCCAGGGCGTGCTCTGATGCAATACGATAAAAACTTTGCGCTGATGGAAGGTAAAGATGTGGTCATTCTGCAACCAGAGAAAGAGGCACAGGGTTTCGAATATAATGAAAAAAACGAGCAGTTAACGCCTCACCCACCCGCTGCTGCCGCGCTAGAGAAGAAAGCCTTAAGTTGGGCATTGTGGGGCAGTTTGGCCTACCAGCAAGAGCTGTATCGTTTGCCTAAATAAGCGTTAAACAGAATGGAAAATGCCGCTATTTTTAGCGGCATTTTTGTTTATCATTCCTGCTAATTTTGTGCGCAAACGGATTCATACGATTGGAATAGGTTAAATCCACGTCGACATAATAGATTCTTGCTCTGGCTGAGTCTGTTGTTGATAGAACTGACTAATGCGTTGCCCAAGTTGTTGATAAAATTGACTCGATTCGCCTTGAAGCGATTGCCTTGCTGTACTGCTGGTATTCGCTTTGGCGTTACTGCTGGCATAATTTGCCGCACCTTGACTGACCTTTAAGCGTATATCCTTACGTTGCAGCGCCGCTTGGCCTCTTGCAGCAATTTTTAGCGTTTTAGGTAAAACACGCTCGGCCACTACAAGGGGCGCTTTTTTCTCTTGCTGTTGTTGGTTCTGTTGCTGTGAGGATTGCTGTTGCTGCTGTTTTTCTTGAACTTGCTGTTGATTATACTCGAGCGTTTTTGCCTGTTGTTGAGCTTGATCCGCAGTGCGTTCATTCTGTGGATTAAAGGCGCGTTCTTCGTGACCTTTAGTTGCCGCTTGTGGTGGGATGACCACAGGTTTCAGTTGGTTGTCGACCCGAGCCGAGTCCGTCGCGACATTACTGGTCGCTAGCGGGACTTGGGGGTAGTTACTGACAACTAACATGGGAAATTCCTTGGCACATTAATGGTTAAATACTAGTCATTAATCGCTCAAAGATAAAGCGTTAACGTGTCTGTAACGTTAACCAAGGCATAAATACCTGCAAAAACTCCTGCTGATGGGAAATAAAGGGCGCGTGAGAGGCTTTGGCGAGCATCACATCCTCACTTTGAGCTGTGATGGGCATTTTAGGTGGTACGCGTTTGGGTACTAGCCCGTCGAGTCGGCCCCAGATCCTTAGCCAAGGTTGTTGCAACTCTATCAGTTGCTGCCTTAAGTCGACGTCGGTCAGCATATTTAGGCCTTGAGTTAAGGCTCTGGCATTGGGTAAAGGACGTGCGAGGACAAGATCGCGCAGTTGTTTGATGTCTTCCTTGGCGGTTTCGCTACCCATGGCTTGAATCGCCAGAAATCTCTCTATAGTTTTAGGTAAATTTTGGCCGAGTTGTTCTCTAAATTGATTAAGGACTTGTGGCGGAATGCCCGGCCATGCTTCGTCTTCCCTTGCCATAAAGCAAGGGGATGAGGCAATAGTAATCAAGCCTTTGATTTTTTGTGGATAACTTAACGCTGCCTGAGTCGCAACGAGCCCACCGAGTGACCAGCCGGCCCAAATAGCGTGTTCAGGCAATGCAGCGACTAAGGTATCGACCCAGGTTGATAGGCCACCTTCAACCATTTGGCTATGGCCGAAGCCCGGCAAGTCTACATAGTGCACCCTATACTGAGACAGTGACTCATGTAATGGCGTAAACACAGCGCTATTCACTCCCCAACCGTGAAGCATCACCAGATCTGGCCCTTGGCCGCTGATTTCAATATGCAAATTTGCTTGGTTTGTGGATGTCACTTTGCTCACTTGAGTGCCTCAAAAATGGATTAGGTGAATGTATGCCGCACTTTGTCAAAAGGATTTGGCCACAATCTGCTTTGCGGATAATGCGTTTAGGCTATCAACTCGGTACAAGGTGGTTGGCGGGCAGTTTACCTAACCGTTGCCTGCTGTGCCACCAATCCATATCACTTCCCGAGACTGGCATTTGTGCCGTTTGTCTTCAATCTGGCTTATATCATGGGCCTATTTGCTTAGGTTGCGGTAAGTCGATGCAAATAGAAGTCGATTATTGCGGTGAATGCCAAAAGCGCCAGCCACGTAAAGTCATTGCACCTTGTAGTTATCATCAAGGTTTGGGGGCTTGGGTTGGTGCGATTAAATATCAAGGTCAACTTGCCGCTTTGCCCGTGCTGTGTCGCGCCTTAGTGGCACGACTTAAGGTATTAGAACAGCAAGGATTAATCTCGCTGCCTCAAGCGATAGTGCCAGTTCCATTACATCCAAAACGTTTGCAACAAAGGGGATTTAATCAGGCGTGGTTAATTGCCCATGAGTTATCACAGCTCTTGCAACTGCCATTAGTGAGCGAAGGGTTAACGCGCCAACAAGACACTCGACCGCAGGCGGGGCTTTCGGGTGCACAGCGACGACGCAACTTACATGATGCCTTTATGTTAGCGGATGATTTTGCGTTCCAGCGTATTGCATTGGTGGATGATGTGGTCACCACTGGCACTACAGTTTCTGAAATTGCTCGCTTATTCGAAGCGCGTTATGTGCATGTTCAAGTATGGTGTTTGGCAAGGGCTGAGGCGCCAGGCTTGTTGGATGACATTTAAAAACGGTTAAAAGCATTGCTCCATTATATCTTTGTGTATGTCAAAATTATGTCAAAAATACTGCGTAAAAATGAATAAGTTTTAATTTTGCGACAAGATTTAAGTATCTGTATCAATAGGTTTTGTTTATTTTCTGTATTGAGATACCTTCCTATGTTATTTCGTTTAGAGGGTATTTATGGACGCTAAACTGGCGCGATCAAATGCAGATACTGCATCAACGCTGAAGGACGTTATTCAGGCGATAAACTACTCTTTAAAGCTACATGGTTTTTGTGGTTTCTGGTTTCAAGGAGTTCCACATTGTGCGTATGAAAATTATCACTTTCCAAAAGATACCAATCTGTTCTCTCCTACGGCACTAAGAAAACCTATCGCCAGCATAGCTTCTTCCCCTGTTATGGCTGAATTACAGCGTTTTTATTTAAATCAGATAGCCTCCCATGATTTCAATTTTGGTTTTTCATTGGATACTTCAAAATCTTATATGTATAGATTCACGAGTGAAAAAAATGATAAGACCAGCCTACTGTTTAGTAAGCATAATATTCAAAGTGTTTTGAGCTGGCCCATCTCATGCCACTCTAATCGTCATTGGGCAGGCCGGTTTATACTACTTAGCCATCTTAGTGCTTCGGAGGTGGTGTTAGAGGGATTGGCAGACACTTTAAAAGAAGCTCAAAACAAACTTTTTGAATGTAATAAACAATTGTTCAATCCATTTCTACAAAGCTCTCTACTTAAAGATAATGCGAGAGATATCCTACTTATGGTCGCAAACGGTCTTCAAAACGACGAAATTTCAACTCAGCTCCCGATAAGTGTCAGAGGAGTTGAATATCATATGGAATCCATGCGTAAGAAATTTGGGGCTACAAATAGAGCAAATTTAATCCATTTAGCCCATCAATATGAGTTGATCTAAATATGTTGATATTACTGGTTGAAGATAATCGACTTCTTTCTAACAACATCATTCAATATCTTGAATTGAGTGGTATAGAGTGTGATTACGCTTTCAACCTGGCACAAGCGGATATGCTCATTAGTCAGCAGCAGTTCGACGCTATTATTCTCGATCTAAATTTGCCGGATGGTGATGGGATTGAAGCGTGTGATCGCTGGAAAGCACAGTGCATTACTTCACCAGTAATCATGTTAACTGCACGTAGTAGTCTGAATGATCGCTTGAGTGGGTTTGCTGTGGGCGCGGACGATTATTTAGTAAAACCATTTGCAATGGAGGAACTGGTCGCGCGATTGAAGGTGGTTGCTCAGCGTCGTCCCGCGCCCCAAAGGTTGACTATTGGCGACCTAGAAATCGATTTTGCAAACCACATGGTGTATCGGCAAGGGCAACTGCTGGCTTTGTCTAAAACCGGATGGCAGATCTTGGCTTTATTAGCTAGGCGTAGTCCAGAAACGGTGAGTAGAGAAGAGATTGAGCGAATGCTTTGGCCCGACAGCGCACCTGATAGTGATAGCTTGCGCAGCCATATTCATCTTTTGCGCCGAGTGATCGATCGCCCCTTTGAACGGCAAATATTACATACGATTCGTGGCGTTGGTTTAAGCCTTAGAGATGATACCAATGCAAGCGCCTAAACTTAGCCTCAAGCGTAGCTATCAAGTGTGGGGAGTTATTTTTCTATTAATAACTTTAGGTGTAAATAGTTTTATCCCGCTTTGCATGATGTGTGCAGGTATGATTTCTATGCATGAAGTCACAATACACAATGCAGGGCAAGCGGCCGAAGCATTACTGAAGCTGGCGGAGCCAACTCAGCAATCATTACTTCATCAACCACTTCTAAAAACCGATAACTTAACTGTCTATCCTCATTGGCGAGATATTCCGCTGCAAATTCGTGAGTTAAGTAACAATGAAGTCTTAACTGATGCGAGCAAAATTCACTATGAGCATGCAGAAGGTCCCATTGTTAACGCGTTAAGTGTGTACTACACCCAAACTGGCCAGCCGCTATATGTTTGGCTGCAGTTTAGTGTTACCCATGATTTGCAATTTGCCCCTAAAAATATGACGGCGATCTTGCTGCTTGTCTTGATAACCTTTTGTGCCAGTGCAAGTTTAGCGTTTTATATGCAAAGTAAAGTGATTACGCCTGTTCATCAAATTAGTCATGCGATTAAACAACATGATTGGGAAGGAGGAGGAAAACTGAGTTTACCAGAACAAGAATATGCTGAATTAAAAGCTATTGTTGATGCTTTAGATAACTCGATTTTACAACTTCAGGAGGCTCAGCAGCGAGAACTCAATTTTTTACGTTTTGCTAGTCATGAGTTACGTACGCCAGTCGCCATATGCCAATCTTCATTTGAAATCCTCGCATTACAACAAGGTGAGCTTACGGGGGCAACTCTGTACGCTTCCCAAGCGACCAATCAAATGAAGTCACTCATTGAAACCCTACTATGGTTAACTAATAAAGAGTGTTCAAACCTAGAAAAGGAAAACGTAGCATTATCGCCTTTACTTACCAGTATTATCGAGGAGCAGCAATGGGTACATGGTTATGAGCAAAAAATTCAATTATTGTGTGACGATACTTGCTTGCCAGTTCAGCTTCATCCGCTAAAAATAATCTTAAGCAATTTATTAAGGAATAGTATTGAGCATGGTGGGATGGATATTAGCATTACTCAAGATGCTTGTTGTATAGAAATAACCAATTCCTACAATAGTAAGGGCCGTCATGGATTTGGTTTAGGGCTTTTACTGGTGACACGTCTCGCTAATCAACTGGGTTGGATTTTTACTAGCTCATCTGCAAATAATTTATTTACAGCTAGGCTGGTCATATCTAATAACTAAAGAATGGGAACTATAGATTTACTGCATTAAACCACACACTTTTAAAATGCAAAAGCGCCGTTGGGCTTAGATCACATAGTCATCATGCTATTCGTAGTAACTTTATTATATAAAGTTTACTGGTCGATAAGTATTTTAAAATACTTCCTAGAATACATGGTTGAGAGGGGCTCTATGTGTAAAAAAAGTGTGGCATCTATTTTAATCAGTGCAATTATTTTCAGTGGTTCAGTATATGCTGATGTGAATAAAACGAGCGTGGATTTAGGTTATAAGTTTTATACCAGTGACGCAAAAAATGATAACCCAGGTGTTTTTAATCAACCTTTTGTAAAGTTGAATCATTTAGGAATTGCTGATTGGGGTACTTACTTTGCTAATCTTAAGCTCGAAAACCCTGCTGAAATCGCGGAAAATCAGAAGAACCTTGATGGTAAAACTACCATTAAGTCATTATTGATACTTGAAAATAAGCTGGGAGAGTCGCAGTTCAACTTCTGGACTCAGAACTTTATCTCTGCGAGTGAAACGCTAGTTGAAGATAATCTTTACTTAGGTATTACCCATAATGCAAAAATTCAAAATTTATCACTAAACTATGGTATCGGTTTAAATTATACCATTGGTAGCTTTTCCCCCACATCAGAGAAGTTTAATGATCTGTCAGGTTATGCCGTGGTTTTAAATGCAAAGTACCCATTTGAATTGCTAGGGTTAAAACATAGTTTAAGTTTAAATTATGAAGCACAAATTGATAGGGATGCAGCGCATCAATCATTATTTTCATATGACAGCTATGGCCATCAGATAATTACAACATTACAAACAAGCCTCACGGATTCAATATTTTCAAAGTTATATATCACCCATTATGATAGCTGGGGCTCGCAATATAATGATGGTATTGAATACGGTGTATCTGTTGGTTATCAGTTTTAACGGTTTATCAAATAGGTTGAATTTTTGATAAGTAGAATCTCATTTAATTTGGTGCTGTTCTAATTTTCATCAAAAATAATAAGGGAATTGTAATGCATTATAAAAAATCTATTATTGGTATTGCTGCCACGGCAACAGCAATTATTGTCGGCTGTCAAGTTACCCATCAAATAGTAAAAAGCCAGGGAACCGCTCAAGGCAAGCATGGCGAAGTGCAGGTCGAAACCACATTCAAAGACGGACACATTGTGGCGATTGATGTACTAAAGCAAAAGGAAAATAAGGTCCTTGCTGGTGCCGTATTTAAAGATGTTAAACAGGCGATTATTGATAATAACTCTATCGAGGTTGACGGTATTGCAGGCGCAACCGTAACGTCTAAAGCGCTTAAAGAAGCCGTGGGTAAAAGTGTTGAAGCCGCAGGTGTTACGTTAGTTGCTGTCGCTTCAGCTAAAAAAAATGAAGCATTAACACCAGCAGAATATACCTATGATGTGGTGATTATTGGCTCGGGTGGTGCAGGTTTCAGTGCTGGTTTAGAGGCTATGGCCGCAGGCCGCTCCGCCGTTATTATTGAAAAGATGCCTATTATCGGCGGTAATTCTTTGATTTCTGGCGCTGAGATGAATGTGGCCGGTAGTTGGGTGCAAAAAAATATGGGAGTTACCGATAGCAAAGAGCTGTTTATTAGCGACACGCTAAAAGGCGGCGATTTCAAAGGTGACCCTGAAATGGTTAAGACCATGGTCGATAATGCGGTTGATGCTGCTGAGTGGTTAAAGGATTACGTCAAAGTAGAATTTTACCCAGATCAATTATTTCAGTTTGGTGGACACAGCGTGAAACGTGCGCTTATCCCTAAAGGTCATACCGGAGCAGAGGTGATCAGCAAGTTTTCTATTAAAGCTGAAGACGTAGGCTTACCAATTCATACCAATACTAAGGCTGAAAAGTTAATTCAAGATCAAACGGGCAGAATTGTGGGTGTAGAAGCGATTCATAATGGCAAAACGGTAACCTACTATGCAAAACGCGGTGTTGTGATTGCCACAGGTGGCTTCTCGTCTAACATGGAAATGCGTAAAAAATATAACCCAGAGTTAGATGAACGTTATGGCAGCACTGGTCATTCAGGTGGTACTGGTGACGGTATTGTGATGGCAGAAAAAATACATGCAGCAGCTAAAAATATGGGATATATCCAGTCATATCCTATTTGTAGCCCAACCTCGGGTGCGATTGCCTTGATTGCAGACTCTCGCTTCTTTGGTGCGGTGTTAATCAACCAGAATGGTGAGCGCTTTGTTGAGGAATTGGAACGCCGAGATGTGATTTCACAGGCCATTCTAGCCCAACCAGGCCGTTATACTTATGTGCTCTGGAACCAAGCTATTGAAGATGTTGCCCATACTGTTGAAATGCATCAAGGTGAACTGAAGGAATTCACAAAAGACGGGCTAATGTATAAGGTCGACACCCTAGAAGAAGCCGCTAAAGTCTTTAATATTCCTGAAGACAAGTTGTTATCAACGATTAAAGACGTTAATCGTTATGCCGTAACAGGAAAGGATGAAGCCTTTAATCATCGCTCAGGATTGGTTGATTTAAGTAAAGGACCTTATTGGATTTTAAAAGCGACACCTTCTGTGCACCATACAATGGGTGGCCTTGCGGTTGATACACGTACTCGTGTACTTGATGAACAAGGAAAGGTGATTCCGGGCTTGTTTGCTGCGGGTGAAGTGACTGGTTTAACCCATGGAACCAATCGACTCGGTGGAAATGCTTACACTGATATCATTGTCTTTGGTCGTATCGCTGGACAAGAAGCGGCTAAATAGTTTGTATTTTATGTCTGGCTTAAAGCGACCCAATTGGGTCGCTTTTGTTTGTAAATGATGCAGTTCACTCGCGTACAACACATTCGTTTAAAGCTTGTTTATGATGAATAAATCGTGATCGCTATGGCAAAAATCCATAAACTTGCTATCCAAAGGACTACAAAGCGAAGGTGAGTCGGAGTATCATACGGCTAATTCTTACTAAAACACTCAGGTATCCCCTGACGGAGCAGGTTTTCATGATTACCATTTCCGATGCGGCTCAAGCCCATTTTGTTAAGTTGTTAGCAGATCAACCTGAAGGCACTCATATTCGCGTATTTGTGATCAGTCCTGGTACCTCGCAAGCCGAGTGTGGTGTGTCTTATTGTCCACCGGATGCAGTAGAAAGTGATGATATTGAAATCGAGTTCACTGGCTTCAATGCTATGGTCGATGAGAAGAGTGCACCTTTCCTTGAAGATGCCACTATCGATTTTGTGACTGACCAATTAGGTTCACAACTCACGCTCAAAGCACCTAACGCAAAAATGCGTAAAGTGTCAGGTGATGCACCTTTAGTCGAGCGTATCGAATACGTGATCCAATCTGAAATCAACCCTCAGTTAGCTGGCCATGGTGGTAATATCATGCTGGTTGAAATTACCAAAGAAGGCGTGGCTGTGCTGCAGTTCGGCGGTGGTTGTAACGGTTGTTCTCAAGTAGATATCACCCTAAAGGATGGTATCGAAAAACAACTGTTAGACATGTTCCCTGGTGAATTGACTGGCGTACGTGACGTGACAGATCACCAACACGGTGAACATTCTTACGCTTAATCTTGTTTGTTAAGCTGAATGAAAAACGCGACCTTTAGTCGCGTTTTTTATATTTGGCTTTCGCTTTAAGTGCAGTTGTTCAGTTATAACTTAGGGTTGAGATTATCAGCTAAGAACTTATCTAAGGCTTTAAACGTCGCGAGTCTGTTGTCGTTATTGCTCAGGTAATGATCACCATTTTCCAACTCAATATACTCCACTGGTTTATTCAGTGATTTGAGCTCGTCATACATTTCTCGGCTATGTTGAACCTTAACGACTCTATCCTTATCGCCATGTAGCAGTAATACTGGGATGTTAATTTTATCTGCTTTACTGATAGGTGAGCGCTCATAGAGGGCATCGAGATCATCTCCTATTTGCTCTTTAACCACTTCATAGTTGGTATGTCTGCGGCTTGATTTTACTAGGTAGGCCACATCGGTCACACCAGCTACACTGATGGCGCAACGGTAAAGATCGGGAGTCATGGCTGCCCCCATTAAGGCCGCGTAACCACCATAACTCGCACCGGCAATACAAATGTGTTTGGGATCGCTAATCCCTTGAGCTATGAGGTAACGAGTCCCATCTTCAACATCGTTTTGCATTTCGAGTCCCCAGCTTTTTAGGCCAGCCTTCATAAACTCATAGCCGTAACCTGCCGACCCCCTGAAATTCATTCGAAATACCGCATAACCCCGATTAGCGAAAAACTGTGCCCAGTAGTCAAAGTCGTTACTGTCGTAACTGATCGGGCCGCCATGGGGGAAAATAATCGTCGGTAGCTGTTTAGCTTCGAGTCCCTTTGGCACTGTTAGGTAAGCATCAATTTTGAGCTTATCCCTTGCTTCGTAAGTTAGATGTTGGGTGTTGGCGAGTAGCTCACTATTGAGCTTGCCGTATCTGTTCGCGATGGGATATAACGTTTTTTCGTCCCTATCGCCGAAATAATAAGTGCCAGGCTCGGTCGAGCTGGTGGAATACACTATGTAGCGGCGTTCATCTGCACTGAATTGAGTAATATAGTTGTGAGCATCGGGTAATACAGCCTTAAGACCATTTTGTAGTCCAACATATTCTGTTTCCCAGAAGGTGTATTCCTCGCCGTCGCCTTCACTGATACCAATGACTTTTTTCTTTAATTGCGAGTAGAGTAAATCCCCTTCGACGTCAGTTGCTTCATTGGCGTAAACCAACTCTTTTGTAAGATTAGGGTCGGTCAGGTTCACTTTAAAAATGGCTTCGAAACCTTGGTGATAGGCGCGAACGTAGAGGATATTAGGGTCTGCATCAAAACCTAATGGCCAAACAGTGTCCTCAGAAAAAGCTTTAAAGGTCCAAAGCAAGCGTGAATCACTCTTTTGCTCGGCCTGTTCATAAATGCGGTACTCAGTATCATCGTTGTAGATAGAAATTCGGACTTTGTGCTGCCTGTCGGTAATCCAACTGATGATCTTCTTTTTAGCATTTTGGGTATAACTGGATTTCCCCTGCGCTAAATTGACTTTCAGAACGCTGTCTTCGCCTACGTTTTCTCCCATTCCGTCTAATGACAGTAAAATATTATCGGGATCATCTGGCATAAGATCGATAATTTGCCCCTGATGTTGCGGGATCCAATTAAGACGGTCTAAGACGCTGCGCGGAAGGACACTCGAGGTCTTTTTCGTGGTCAAATCATACTTAACAAGGCGGGTTTCGGTTGTAGGTGTACCGTAACGGTTAGCCGGAAACTTAGCACTGATCAGTAAGATATTATCGTTTGCCCACTGCAGAGACAGGATGACAAATTTTTGGTTATCTGTGTGCAGCGGAATGCTTTTTTCGCCTGTTTCTATATCTTGGATACTAACGACAGTACCTTTGAGTTTGGCTTGATCGACCCGTACAACAGAAGCGATTTTTTTGCCATTAGGCGAGAGCTGCACAGAGCTAACATCTGGGATGCTTGCAAAGGCTTCAACGGGTAATTGTGGCGCAGTGTTGGCAACCGTATAGTTACATAGCCACAGCAATAGCAGCGGTAAAATCCTTTTCATTATCGATTCACATCTTTGTTACAATTGTAAAATCAACATAATAATGATTTTGAGATTAGTAAACTACTGTCTTTACAGATTTATTTATGTAAAAAGGCCTGACTGAAATAATAATGCCCCGCGAGCGTTAGGCTTCTGACGATCATAAAGACACTCATCGCGGCCCAGAGGGCATGGTTGCCTTGCTCTGGTAGTAATAGCAGCTGCAGTAAATACCAGGTCGGGAAAAACGCGCCAAAGGTGGCGAGTATCATGCTATTGCGCATCACTTTTCCTTTAGCGGCACCTATGTAAACACCATCGAATAAATACGAGCTAAAGGACCATAAAGGCAAGAATATTAGCCAGATAAGATAGGTTTGCGCAGTGGCTCTGACCTCATTAATGCTGGTCAATAACGCGATAATATTACTGCCAAAAAGACTAAATACAGCGCAGAATCCTAGTGCCGTTATGGCCGACCAGCACCAAGCTAAGATCACAGCTTCCCTTAATTGTTCTGCCTGTTTTTGCCCATAGGCTCGACCGACTTCTGCCTCGGCATAATAGGCTATACCATCTAGAGCGTAGGAGATTAATAGCAGTAAATTCAATAACACGGCATTGGCCGCAACGGTATTATCACCTAGACCTGCACCATGGAATGTCATAAAGGCAAAAGCTGCCTGCAAACAGAGGCTGCGGACAAAAATATCTGTGTTGAGCCTCAGTAATTTGCCATAACCCGTTAAGGTGACATGGGGGAATAGCTGAGATAAGTGAAACTCGGGTGCGCGCTTGAGTTGTTGTAACACCATAGTGAGTGCGACTGAGAAAGCGGTGATATCGGCAAATACTGAGGCGAGGGCAGCGCCTTTAACGCCCCAACCCAAGCCGAGGACAAACACCACATCGAGAATAATATTGGCAAGGTTGGCTAAAATCAACTGCCACATGGCGGCTTTAGGTTGTTGTCGCCCTAAGAGCCAACCTAACATCACTAAATTGAGCAGGGCGAAGGGCGTTGACCAAATTCGTACCTGAAAATACTCGCGGCAATAGCGCTCGACTTCGCTACTCGCTTCGGATAATCCTAACGCTAAATCCAATATCGGGACTTGCAGTGCGATAACGCCTGCGCCCAATAACATCGCTAGCATAGCGCCTTGGACTAAGAGCTTGTGCTGGGCGTGAAGATCGTCAGCACCAAAGGCTTGCGCGACTAAACCTGTCGTCGCCATACGCAAAAATCCCAATAACCAAATGATTAATGTGATAATCGTTGACCCGACAGCGACTCCCCCTAAATAATAGGCCTCACTCAGATGACCTATAACAGCCGTATCGACTAAGCCCAACAGCGGGATAGTGATATTGGAGAGTATCATCGGCAGGGCGAGCGCCAGTAACTGGCGATTTTTCGCGCCGTTGAGCATGAGGTCGAGCCAAGTTGATTTAGCAGTATTCATTAATTTCAGAGGTGTTCACATTATGGTTAAACGTGTGCTGTTGGCACTCATAGGGCTAATGACGTTTTCTGCCCATGCCGTGGTCATTCTGCAATATCACCATGTGTCAGAAACCACTCCGGCGGCAACCAGCGTTACGCCCGCGCAATTTCGTGAGCAAATGCAGTTTCTCGTCGATGACGGCTTTAAGGTGATCCCGCTTTCTAAAGTGGTTGAAGCGATCAAGCAAAAACAAGATTTACCGGCTAAAACAATCGCAATTACCTTCGATGATGGTTATCGCAGTATAGCGACTACGGCGCATCCTATCCTAAAGGAATTTGGATTCCCCTACACCTTGTTTGTGGCAATTGAGCCGATTAAACAAAAGTTTACCGAGATGATGACTTGGGATGAACTCATCACATTATCCAAGGAAGGCGCCGATATTGCTAATCACAGTTGGGCGCACGAACATTTGATCCGCGCCTTAGAAAATGAATCACAGGCGCAGTGGTTAGCGCGGATAAAAGCCAATATCTTAGATACAGAAAAGGCGATTGCAGATGCCACTGGGCACAATTTTAAAATGCTGGCGTATCCCTACGGTGAGTACAATCAAGCGTTGCAGGATATGTTAACTGAGAACGGCTTTGTCGCTTTTGGGCAACAGTCCGGTGCCGCGGGGCCCTATTCGCCATTAACGGCCCTGCCGCGTTTCCCCGTTGCTGGACAATATGCTGACCTAAAAAGCCTTAAGGCAAAGTTATACAGCTTAAATATGCCTGTGATTGCACAAACCCCAAGTGATCCTGAGTTAAAGGGTGGCCATTGGCGTCCTGAGCTTAAAGTGACCCTCGATATGAGTGATATCTCTGCTAAGCAAGTGATGTGTTACATCCAAGGTCAAGGCTCAAAACAGCCGACTTGGCTCAATGAAAACGAGTTTAGTGTTCAAGCGGATTTAGCCTTGCCCGCGGGGCGCTCGCGTTATAACTGCACAGCGCCGAGTAAGGCGCGCAATGGCTACTATTGGTTTTCTCAGCCTTGGGTAAGGCCAAAGGACGATGGCTCTTGGGTTAAAGAGTGATCAACGGCTAGGTTTGTATTGCGCCACTATTTTTTCAAAATCGCTAATTAATTTATCATTTAATACCTGCGGCGGTTTGCCTAACGCTGCCGTAGGTTTAAATACCGCAACTCGCGTTCCCTGCGGCGACACCAATACATAACCCGCACTATGGTCGACTTGGTAATTCTCTCCTTCACCCACCATGGCATAAGTGAGTCCTAAGCTGCGGGTGAGGGGAAATATCTGCGTTTGTTCACCCGTTACAGCTTTAAACTCTGGATTGAAAAAATTCACATAGGTCAGGAGTTTATCCTGTGTGTCCCGTTTGGGATCGACGGATAAAAACACCACTTGCAATGGCGCTATTTTGTTTAGATCAGGATAAGCCGCCGCAAGTTTATTTAAGGTCGTAGGGCAAATGTCGGGACAAAAGGTAAAACCGATAAAAAATAAGCTCCATTTTCCCTGCAAACTGGCATTGGTAAAAGCTTGCTTGTGTTGATCAACCAATTCAAAGGGCGCTAATTCATAGGCCTGTGGAAACAGAAAACCGCTCTCTAACTCGATAGGTTTTGGGGGATTAAATTTCACCGCAAATAGGCCGCCAAGACCGAACAACAAAATGGCGATGACTAAAATTCTTTTCTGCATTATTCGCTCCATAAATACAGGTTAGCGCGACAAACTCGTTCCATACACTAGTTCCACAAATAGTGGTCTAGCAGTAATGCCATAAATAAGAACATTAAATGGTAGATAGAGAAGCGGAACACTTGCATCGCTAAGCCATCATGATCCCGATATTTAAGTTGCCATGCTTTATAGATAAATCCCGTACTGAGTAAACTCGAGCTGACGAAATACACTGGCCCACACATACCAACCAGCACAGGTAACAGGCAAGCAATCGCCAGCAATACTGTGTAGAGCAAGATGCAGGTTTTAGTAAATTCGACACCGTGGGTGACTGGCAGCATGGGAATATCTACTTTGGCATATTCGGCGCGTCTGTGAATGGCCAGTGCCCAAAAATGTGGCGGCGTCCACGTAAAAATGATGATCACTAGCAATAACGCATGGCCGTGAAATTCGTTCGTCACTGCCGTCCATCCCAGCAGGGGTGGCATGGCTCCCGCAAGGCCGCCGATCACAATATTTTGTGATGTTGCGCGTTTCAAATAGGCAGTATAAACCAAGGCATAGCCAATCAGGCTGGCAAAGGTCAACCAAGCTGTGAGTGGATTGACTAAGGAATATAAGACGATAAAGCCAAAACTACCTAAGCTAGCGGCGAAAATTAACGCGCGCGTGGCCGAAATGCGTCCCTTAGGCAGTGGGCGATTGTAGGTGCGCGCCATTAAGCCATCGATACGGCGATCGATCAGATGATTCAACGCTGCCGCTGAACCCGCCATCATAGCAATACCCAGCATACCGGCGATTAAGGGTTGAACGGGGACCGCATGGGGCACAGCAAGACACATGCCGACTAAGACAGTGAGCAGCATCAGTGCAACCACTTTAGGTTTGGTCATTTCAAAATAGGCGCGCCATGTTACGCTGAAAGTGGGCAGGCTACTGGTGATTGAGAGTGGTTTTGCCATCTTGGATCCCTCGCTTATGCTTTGCGCCATAAAAAATAGTTGATTGTGACTAAGGTCAGTAGCAGTAGTGCCGCACCACCGTTGTGAGACACGGCAATACCGAGTGGTAAATGCATCACTACGTTAGAAATACCTAAGCTCACTTGTAGTATGACTAGGCCCACTAATAAAAGGCTTAAAGCCTTAAGTCTCGTAGCGCCCACAAATAATCGGTAGGCGAGCACGAGTAACAAGCTGGCAGTGACGATAGCGCCAATTCTGTGGGCTACGTGGATAGTCATTCGTGCAGGGTAATCGAGCACCCCAAATTCGAAGCTAGGGTGTTGGCCTTGGAACGGTGAAAATGCCTCGGCTATTGCTAAGTTATCTACCCAATTTCCTTCACAGATAGGTAAAGAGGTGCAGGCGAGCGCCGCATAATTCGATGATGTCCAAGCGCCCAACATAATCTGACCCACAAGGACGAATAGGCTCACCAATGCTAACGGTGCGAGATGTCGAGTATGGGTTTCGCTATTAAATATACGCCGAGGTCGGGTTCGCAGGTAAAGGAGTAACAGCAGTGAGATTAGGCTAAAGCCACCAATAAGATGCGACATCACAATTATTGGCATGAGTTTCATGGTCACAGTCCACATGCCTAGTGCTCCTTGAAAAAGGATCAGTAGCACTATGATGATCGGCAACTTTTTGGGTGCTTCCGGTGTTTTTAAGCACAAAATTAAGATGAATAACACCAGTAAGCCAAGTCCGCCTGCGATATATCTGTGGATCATTTCCAGCCAAGCTTTCTCTGGATTGATATCGTGATCTGGGAATATAGTTTGCGCATGGGCGATTTCATGGTCTTGGGTGGGCACTTTAATATGGCCGTAGCAGCCTGGCCAATCGGGGCAGCCAAGCCCTGCATCCGATAGACGAGTATAAGCGCCCATTAAAATCACCAATAGGGTAAAGACTAAGGTTAAGCGTAGGATCCAAGTTAGTTGCATCAATCTACCCTCGACAGTTTTAACAACTTACGCAGATCCGCAATCAGCGCCTTGCCTTGAGCTAAATGTGCTTCTTTGCCCTGCACTTGAGGGTAGCGCAGGACTAAGCTGCCTAAGGGATCGACTATGATTAGCTGCTGTTCATCTAACCATTTGCTTAAGTCTGCATTGGCGGGGCGAGTGTTGAAGTGAAAGGCGCTTAAGGCGTTAAGATCGCTGTCGGGATGGGTGAGGATGAGCGGTTCTACTCGCGCCTGATCTGGCCCTAACGCTGTGTGGCTTTGGCGCAAAATATACAGGCGTTCGCGGCAAGTATCGTTGCATTTGGCGGGCAATAAATACAGTAGTTGCCATTCTTTGGGATTAGAATTTTCAACCCCAAGGCTGGCATAACTGGTTTCGGGACTGATCAGCTCGCCATGATTGGTGGCACCGCCATGGTATAAATTCAGGCTCAGCACTAGCTTAGCAATCACTACGGGGGCAATAAACGCCAGCAGTAATAGCCCTAATGCTTTGTGTTTAGATTTGTTCTGGGAGTTCATGCTTGCTCCTCTCATTCAAATTATCCCTAATTTATTGTTTTATATTTATTTAGTTTTATTAGTGTCTTGCTAAGTATGGTACGAATTTCCCTATTTGCTCCTTGAGTTTGCGACTGTTTGGGCGCTATGGCGTTTTACATATTTAATCCCTTGCCACAGCATTAGTCCTGCAAATACGGCTGCCATCGAAAACCATTGCAACGCATAGCCCCAATTTTTTTGTGCTGACAGTGGGAAAGGTTGCCAAGGATGGGGCAATGTGAGGGAAGGTAATTGCTCTGGTTGCAACACGACAGGTAACACTGGGTGCCCTAATACCTTAGCCATTTCGGGCATATTTAAATTTTGAAAGCGAATACTTGTCCCTGTTTCTGCCATTAAAGCTTGGCTCAAGGGATTGATTTGCTTTTGATAAAGTCTGCCTTCGATATTTAATGCCCCGCTTAGGGGAGTGATGTGAGGCAACTCATCCCGATGGGAGCCAGCGGCAACAAAGCCTAACTCGACCAGCAACCAAGGTTTTTCAACTTCTACTTGCAGAGGTTGAAAGGCTAAATATCCCACTTGACCTTGATAGATTTGATTATCCAGCAGCCAGATTTGTGAGCTTGCGGGAGTGGCGCGTACTTGCAGTCGATAACCAGTCACACCTTCTTTGCCGACCTTGAGTTGGAGCTGCTCAAAACTTAATGGCAGCAAAGCTTGCCTTGCTTCCATCTGGGCTAAAAGCGTCGTTTTATCTTCACCACGGGCTAACTGCCATAAACCCAACTTGACCAATATAGTTAATACAGCCACAGTCAATATCAGTAGAAAAACCGTTAATTTATTCAGCAGAACATAAGGATATTGTATGAATAGCCTGTTCATTTTTAAGTTGGTCTTAGTTCTGCTGTTGCTATTCATCATTTTTAATCTAGGTCGCGCCTTGTTTATTATGGTGAAAGGTGATGAAAAAGTGCCTATGAGCCGTTATCTTGGGCGGCGAGTGATTTTCTCCGTGCTCGTTATCTTGTTATTGCTGGTGGCCTTAGGGACTGGGTTAATTAGCCCCAATCCCACGCCTTACTAAAGCACTAGAGAACGTAAACGAAAATAAACAAACACAGCCAGACCACATCCACAAAGTGCCAATACCAACTCCCCGCTTGGAACGCAAAATGTTTATCTGCGCTAAAGTGCCCCTTCAACACTCTGAAAAACAACACGAATAAAAAGAGCGTCCCCAGTGTGACATGCATGCCGTGAAAGCCAGTTAACAGGAAGAAGGTGTTGCCATAAATCCCAGAGGTCAGAGTGAGTCCCATTTCCCGGTAGGCATGCATATATTCTTCTGCCTGTAAGGCAAGGAAACCCATACCCAAGAGTATGGTGATACCAAGCCAGAGAGTAATGGCAGAACGTTTACCTTTTTCTAGGCTGACATGGGCGAAATGTAAGGTAACTGAGGAGGTTAGCAGTACGATAGTGTTGATTAATGGCAGTCCAGTCCATGGCATAGCTTGGGTTTTAGTGCCATCTGGCGTAGTAATGAGCGGCCAAATAGCTTCAAACTGAGGCCAGAGTACTTCGTGGGTCATGGCATTATTCGATGCGCCACCGAGCCAAGGCACTGCGAACATGCGGGCATAAAATAGTGCCCCGAAAAAAGCCCCGAAAAACATAACTTCCGAAAAAATAAACCAGCTCATACCTTGGCGAAACGATCGATCCATTTGGCTAGAATAGAGCCCTGCCATCGACTCTTGGATCACGGTTCTAAACCAACCTACCAGCATGAATAGGATCACAGCGATCCCAACCAGCAGCACATAACCGCCACCGGATGCACCTGATTTCAACTGTTGCACGAAAAGGCCTGCACCAGAGGCGATTAAGAACAAGCCAATGGCACCTACAATAGGCCAGACACTTTGGGATGGAACGTAGTAAGTTTGATGTTTCGTTGTCATTTTGCAGCTCCTTGCTCTATGGCAGACGCTAACTGCTTGTCGGTAATGTCGTAGAGAGTGTAAGAGAGGGTCAGAGTATGGATAGACTCAGGTAACTGAGGATCCACATAGAAAATGAGCGGCAGCTCAGCGCTAGTGTCCGCCGCTAAGGGTTGTTGATTAAAGCAAAAGCATTCTGTTTTATTAAAATAAGCGGCACCTTGGCCGGGCGAAACTGAAGGTATCGCTTGGCCAATAGTTGCTTTAGCGGACATATTGCGCGCCAAAAATGCCGTATGGATTAGCTCGCCAGGGTGAACTTCGAGCCGTTTGGTTTGTGGCGCAAATGTCCATGGCATGCCTGTTTGTACCTGAGAAATAAATTCCACAGTCACTATTCGGCTTGTATCTACTGTGATTGCTTGATAACTACTCGCGGTATTGGAGGGTTTTCCATTGATACCGAGTTGCTCGCACAACACATCGTAGAGCGGCACCAGCGCGAATCCAAAGCCAAACATGCCAATACAGCCTATAACTAACATGCTGATAAGTTTACGATTTGACTTAGATTTATCTTGCTGGTGTTGGGTTGCCATTTCATTTCACCTCAGGTGGTGTCGTGAAGGAGTGGTAAGGCGCAGGGCTTGGCAATGTCCACTCTAAACCCTCGGAACCTTCCCAAGGTTTAGCGGGAGCTTTTTCGCCGCCACGGATGCACTTAATTACTAATACTAAGAAAATCAATTGCGATAAGCCGAAGGCGAACCCACCAATCGAGACGATTTGATTAACATCGGCAAATTGAATCGAGTAGTCAGGGATACGCCTTGGCATTCCTGCCAGCCCAAGGAAATGCATCGGGAAAAATAGCACATTGACTGAAATCACCGAGCACCAGAAATGCCATTGTCCCAGTCGTTCGTTGTACATGTGTCCCGTCCACTTAGGTAGCCAGTAATAGGCCGCTGCCATGATGGAGAAAATCGCACCAGTCACGAGCACATAATGGAAATGTGCCACAACAAAATAAGTATCGTGGTACTGGAAGTCGGCGGGTGTAATGGCGAGCATTAATCCCGAAAAACCGCCAATAGTGAAGAGTATGATAAAGGCTACAGCAAACAGCATGGGCGTTTCGAAACTGAGTGAGCCGCGCCACATAGTGGCAACCCAGTTAAACACTTTCACCCCAGTTGGCACTGCAATCAACATAGTGCAATACATGAAAAACAGCTCGGCAAACACTGGCATACCTGTGGTGAACATATGGTGCGCCCACACGAGGAACGACAGAATTGCAATACTAGCCGTAGCATAAACCATGGATGCATAGCCAAATAAGGGTTTACGACTGAAGGCTGGGACTATGGCAGAGATGATGCCAAAGGACGGCAAGATCATGATGTAGACTTCAGGGTGGCCGAAGAACCAGAAAATATGTTGGAACATCACAGGATCGCCGCCGCCAGCCGCATCGAAGAAACTCGTGCCGAAAAACTTATCGGTCAGCACCATAGTCACTGCGCCCGCGAGTACGGGCATAACCGCGATCAGTAGGAATGCCGTGATAAGCCAAGTCCACACAAACAATGGTAACTTCATCCATGTCATGCCTGGCGCGCGTAAATTCACTATGGTCACAATCACGTTGATTGCGCCCATGATCGAACTTATCCCCATGATGTGAATAGAAAATACAAAGAGCGCCGTGCTATCTGGGCTATAAGTTGTTGATAGTGGTGCGTAGAAGGTCCAACCAAAGTTAGGTCCGCCACCTTCCATAAATAGCGAACTGAGAAGAATAGTAAAGGCGAAGGGGAGTATCCAAAAACTCCAGTTATTCATCCGTGGCAGCGCCATATCGGGCGCCCCTATCATCATAGGGATCAGCCAGTTAGCGAGCCCTGTAAAGGCTGGCATTACCGCACCGAATACCATGATCAGCCCATGAACAGTTGTCATTTGGTTGAAAAAGTTGGGCTCGACCAATTGTAATCCAGGTTGAAAGAGTTCAGCGCGGATCACCATGGCCATAGCGCCACCGGTTAAGAACATAATGAAGCTGAACCATAAATACAAAGTACCTATATCTTTATGGTTGGTGGTTAGCAGCCAGCGCATGATGCCCTTTGGCGCACCATGATGATGGTCATCATGGGCTGCGGTTTGATCTTGAGTCGTAGTGCTCATCATTATCCCCTACTGTCCATGACTTGCGATATCAGCAGGTTGCACTGTATCGCCGGTATTGTTACCCCAAGCATTGCGCTCATAGGTTATGACTGCTGCGAGTTGCTGTGGGCTGAGTTGTTTGCCAAATGCCTGCATAGCCGTGCCCGTTTTACCGTGCATCACAATATCGAGATGATTGGCGACGGGCCCTGTGGCGATAGCACTGCCAGCGAGGGCGGGGAAGGCAGGTGGTATGCCAGCTCCCGTTAACTGATGGCAGGCCGCGCAAGTGGTGGTGTAGACAGTTTCACCTTCGGCCATCAGTGCCTCATGGGTGAGCGTGGGGAGACTCGCCGGATCGACTATGGTTGCGGAGTCGACAACTGCTGCGGGCTCAGTTGTAGGTGCGGGAGTTGGGGCCGTGTTGGCTGGTGTGGTAGCAGGTGCCTGTGTGCCAGCACTGCCGTTTATGTGCTCATTGACATCTTTGGCCTGCACAGCATCGCCAGTATTATTGCCCCAAGCATTACGCTCATAAGTAATCACAGCGGCAATTTCTTGTGCGCTCAATTGCTTACTAAAGGCTTGCATGGCCGTACCTGTTTTACCGTTGAGCACAATTTCAAGGTGGCCGCTGAGCGGTCCCGTAGCTATCGGACTGCCTTTGAGGTGTGGGAATACGCCTTGTAAACCCTCGCCATTGGGCTGGTGGCAGGCTGCGCAGTGCCCGAGGTAAACTTGTTCACCTTGAGTCATCAACTCTTCTTTACTTAGGGTTTGTGATAAAGCGGCTTGAGCGGCTTCAGCCGCAGCACCTGCGGCTTGTTTCTGCTCTGTGACCCAAGCCTCAAACTCGGCTTCGGGTAACGCTTGTACTACGATAGGCATAAAACCATGGTCTTTACCGCAGAGCTCGGCGCATTGACCACGGTAAATGCCGGGTTTGTCGATGCGAGTCCAGGCCTCATTGATAAATCCTGGATTGGCATCTTTCTTAATTGCAAAGGCGGGCACCCACCAAGAATGGATGACATCCTCTGAAGTCATCAGAAAGCGGATTTTGCGGTTTATCGGTAGAACGAGCGGTTTATCGACTTCCAATAGATAGTTTTCACCCTTGGTTTCGGTGCCTTCGATTTGTGCTCTGGGTGTTGTCAGTATGCTATAAAAATCAATATCTTGATCGAAATAGCTGTAATGCCATTTCCATTGGGAACCCGTGACTTTTACGGTGAGATCGGCGTTACTGGGATCTTCCATTGCGATTAAAGTTTTTGTCGCTGGAATCGCCATTAAGATCAAAATGATAAATGGCAGAATCGTCCAAGCGATTTCAACTTTAGTGCTTTCGTGAAAGTGGGACGCGACAGCGCCTTTGGATTTTCTGTGGTTGATCATGGCGTAAATCATGACGCCAAAGACCACTAGGCCTATTGCGCAGCAGATATACAAGATGGTCATGTGCAAGTGATAAACCTTGCCACTGATCTCGGTCACGCCAGGGGTCATGTTGAACCGCATGTCCGCGGCGGTCAACGGTGGTGCGAAAAGCACCACGAGTAAACAATACAACAATTGCTTCACAAGACTTCTCCTCTGCCAATTGCGAATAGCAACTACAAAGAAGAGCAACACAGTAAGTCTCAACTCTATGCAAACTCTTCAGTTCCCAAAAAAGCTTTTTTGACTTCAACGTGCGTTGGCGGCTGTTACTTTTAATCAAGTATTGTTACTGCTGGTAATTAGCCACGCTGGCACATACTGCTGAAATAAATCTGTTCTCTATTTTTAGTGGCGCTTCGAGTTCGATAAATACTCGATTCATTGACCACGGAAGGTGATATATCATCACCGACTTAACCAACCATACTTGCTGTTTAAATATTGATCAAGATCACTTATTTATCTAATTATCTGAAAAATTGCCAAAAAAAGCCTCACATTCATAGGTGAGGCGGCTTTCAAGGTAAAAAATTAAATGAATATTTAGTGTACAGAGCTAAAAAAAGATTGCTGACCGAAGAGATTGCCTTGCTCAATGCGTACGTCGGCATGTAAGTGACTGTTTACGTCTTCAAGCACTATGCCCATAGCTCGGGCACTTTTAGCCACGATTTGTAGGCGTCGATTATCCCGCGCATCTAATGATTGAGTCCAAGTAATGACTGCACTGGACGTACCACTTGTCAGGGCTTTTTCCATCGCCCACAGGGTTTCGACTTCATCTTTAGCATGTACCAGCAAGACTCTATCCATACGCACACCTGCACTGGCGAGCATTTGCTTGTAGCCAATACTTGGTGGGTTGATGAGCACTAACCAACGGCCCTGTTGGCTTAACTGAGCGAGTTGTGCACTCAGATGAATTAATTCTTGGCGACCTTGAGTCTTAGTTGGCATGCAGGCGATGGGCGCATGGTGCCAGTCATAGTCGGCATCACGGACTTCATCGAGCCACAAGCCCGGATGGCGGGGGGCATTGCCAAGTAGTTTATTCATAGCCAATCTCCATTACGGATCACACCGACGGCGAGTCCTTCAATTGTTAAACTTTGGAAGCCTAAATCCACTTTAATCGGGGAGTAATCTTCATTTTCGGCATGTAGATAGACCACATTACCTTTTTTTTCGAAACGTTTAACAGTGACATCGTCATCGACTCTAGCGACAACCACTTGACCATTTCTAGCTTGTTCTACTTTATGAACTGCCAGCAAATCACCTTCGAGAATGCCGATATTTTTCATGCTGTCGCCTTTTACTCGCAGTAAAAAATCGGCGGCGGGATGGAACATGCTTGGGTCGACTTGGTAGTACTGTTCAACATGTTCTTGGGCGAGGATAGGTTCACCCGCGGCCACTTGGCCGATGAGCGGTAAACCTGTTTCAGTCAAATCTTCGATTTCCGCAGGTAGACGAATGCCCCGAGATGTGCCTGGCATGATCTCAATGCAGCCCTTTTTCGCCAACGCTTTAAGGTGTTCTTCAGCCGCATTGGCGCTCTTAAAACCTAAACGGGTTGCGATTTCTGCCCGAGTGGGTGGCATGCCAGTATCGGCAATATTTCGTTTAATTAGCTCTAAAATTTCAGCTTGGCGTGGCGTCAAAGGTCTCATGGTGTTTCCTGTTTTTCTATACAGTTACTGTTAGTATATACAGTATTATTTGCAGCGCAAGTATTAACCACTTTTTAGCTATGTTGGAGAGAATTAGCGAATATTGCCCATAGTCTGGTATTCTATCGGGCTAGTAAACGCACTTAATTGCATAAGAATAATGCCTAAACACGACTCTCTTTGGTTGAAATCATTACGTTGGATCCAAAAACACTTAGTGCACACTATTGTGGTGCCTCAGGATCCCTTTGCCGATCTGAATCTGGATGCTTCCAGACCCCTTGTTTATGTGATGAAAACAGAATCACTCAGTGACATCGCTGCTTTGAGCGAAATAACGGCTAAGTTAGGTTTACCAAGCCCTTATGAGCCTCTAGTGGCTAATGGTGTGACTGCGCCTCGGGTTGTCTGTCTTCAAGGACGTAAGCCACTGTTTGGCGAGCGTGCTGGTAATGAGCCTTTCCTCGAATGCTTTATGCGTTTGTTAGCCGTGCATAAGGAACGTCCTGAATTAGATATTCAACTAGTACCCGTGAGCTTGTATTGGGGTCGCACGCCAGGGAAAGAAGACGACACTATGAAGGCGGCCGTATTTGAGCGGGAAAACCCGACTTGGCTGCGCAAGTGCTTGATGATTCTGTTCTTAGGTCGACATAACTTCGTGCAGTTTTCGAATGCCGTATCCCTGCGTTACATGGCTGACGAACATGGCACCGACATGGGAATTGCCCATAAGTTAGCACGGGTTGCGCGCGTGCATTTCCGTCGTCAACGTAAAGTAATGACAGGGCCTGTGCTGCCAAACCGCCAAGCACTGTTTCATTCGTTGCTCAAATCTGAGTCGCTGCGCAAGGCGATTCAAGAAGAAGCGGCCAGTAAAAAGATTTCTGAGACCCAAGCGCGCGAGACGGCTATTGAGTACCTCGATGAAATCGCTGCCGATTACTCAGACAGTTTAGTGCGTATTGCCGAGCGTTTCTTAACTTGGCTGTGGAACAAGCTTTACAGCGGGATCAACATTAAAGGCGCCGAGCAAGTTCGCCAGCTGCACCACGATGGCCACGAGATTGTTTATGTGCCTTGCCATCGCAGCCACATGGATTACCTGCTGTTATCGTATATTTTGTATTATCAAGGCATGGTTCCGCCGCACATTGCTGCTGGCATCAACCTCAATTTCTGGCCCGCGGGACCTATGTTCCGTCGCGGTGGTGCCTTCTTCATCCGCCGTAGTTTTAATGGTAACAAGCTGTACACCGCAGTATTTCGTGAGTATTTAGATCAGCTGTTTGCTAAAGGTTATTCGGTGGAATACTTCTCCGAAGGTGGCCGTTCACGTACTGGCCGTCTGTTGGCGCCGAAAACTGGCATGATCGCCATGACGATGAACAGCGTACTGCGCGGTATTGAACGTCCTGTCACACTTGTGCCAGTGTATTTAGGCTATGACCATGTGATGGAAGTAGCGACTTACCATAAAGAGTTAAGCGGTAAGAAAAAGAAAAAAGAATCTGTGTGGCAGGTGTTCGGTGCCATTCGTAAATTAGGTAATTTCGGCCAAGGTTATGTGAATTTTGGCGAGCCTATTACCCTGCAAAATTTCTTAAATGAGCGTGCGCCAAACTGGCGTGCTGAGTTGGCCGATGATCCCGAGCAGAAACCAAGTTGGTTAACGCCAGCGGTAAACGTGCTGGCTAATCGGGTGATGACGCGTATCAATGATGCCGCAGCCGCGAGTTCTGTGACTTTGACTAGCTTAGTTTTACTGGCGACAGATCAAAACGCCTTAGAACGTAGTCTGCTGGAGCGTCAGCTTGATTTGTATCTGACCCTACTCAAAAAAGTGCCTTACACTTCTTATACATCTGTTGCCGAAGGTGATGGTAAGCATTTAGTGCAGCAAGGTTTAGAGCTGAACAAGTTTGTTGTTAGTGCCGATCCTTTAGGGGAAATAGTGTCTATCGAAGCGAGTCAGGCTGTGTCTATGACTTACTATCGTAACAATATCATTCACTTATTTATTGTTCCTTCATTAATTGCGAGTTGTTTAACCCACAATGAACAGATCCTGCGCCAGCAAGTGGTTTCAATCGTTGCCGATTTTTATCCACTGCTGAAAGCCGAACTCTTCATGGGAATTAAAGACTTACCAGCCTATGTTGAGCAAGTACTGGATTTCCTGATTGGGCAAGGTTTAGTGGTTGAGACAGATACTTTAGCTGTCGTGCCTGAGCACTCAAGCCAATTATTGTTGTTAGCCAGTTCAGTGAGCGAGACTCTGCAACGCTACGCTATTATTTTCAATCTGTTAGCGAACAGACCTAAGATGGAGCGCTCAGAACTTGAGTCTGAGAGCCATTTACTCGCCCAGCGTTTAGGGGCTTTACATGGTATTACCGCGCCTGAGTTCTACGATAAAAAACTCTACGGTACTTTGAGCGTGAAGCTCAAAGAATTGGGATATCTGGCGGATAGTGAAGATAAGTCCAATATCAATCGCATACGAGATCAGGCCAATAGCTTATTACGTCCGTCAGTGAGACAAACGATAGTGGCGAGTGTCACCGCGGAGCACACAGTTTAATGGCAAATCATATGAATGCGGCTAAGCATAAGCCCGCAGGTAAGTCCTTGCTTGGTGGTGCCATGATTATTGCTGGCACGACCGTAGGTGCTGGGATGTTTTCTCTGCCCGTGGTCGGTGCAGGTATGTGGTTTGGCTATTCGATTTTGATGTTATTGGGCATTTGGTTTTGCATGTTGATGTCGGGTTTATTGTTGCTCGAAACCAATTTGCATTTCGAACCCGGTGCTAGCTTCGATACCTTAAGCAAGCAAACTCTTGGGCAGTTTTGGCGGATAGTGAACGGCGTTTCTATCGCTTTCGTGTTGTATATTTTGACCTATGCCTATATCAGCGGCGGTGGTTCGATTGTGAATCACAGCTTGCAGGGCATGGGAATTGAGTTACCGCAAAGTGTGGCAGGGCTAGTGTTCGCCATAGTATTGGCGAGCATAGTGTTGATCAGTACTAAAGCCGTGGATCGGATTACCACGATTATGCTCGGCGGTATGATCATTACCTTCTTCCTCGCTATCGGCAATTTACTGATCGAAATTGATGTGACTAAGTTGCTCGAACCCGATGGTAATAACAGCTTTTCACCTTATCTGTGGGCGGCGCTGCCCTTTGGTCTCGCCAGTTTTGGTTACCATGGTAACGTTCCCAGCTTAGTGAAGTATTACGGCAAAGATTCCTCCACCATTATCAAGGCGATTTTCGTCGGCACCTTTATCGCGCTGGTGATTTATGCCTGTTGGTTAGTGGCGACTATGGGCAATATTCCTCGCAGCCAGTTTATCGACATTATTGCCCAAGGCGGCAATATGGGTGTGTTGGTGGGCGCTTTATCTGAGGTGATGGCGAGTAGCTGGTTAAACAGTATGTTGACCCTGTTTGCTAACTTAGCCGTGGCTTCATCTTTCTTAGGGGTGACCTTAGGTCTGTTCGATTATCTTGCCGATTTGTTTGGTTTTGATGATTCACGCTCTGGCCGAATGAAAACCGCGTTAGTGACCTTTGTGCCGCCGACGATTTTAGGATTACTGTTTCCCGATGGCTTCTTAGTAGCGATTGGCTTTGCGGCATTAGCGGCAACTGTGTGGGCGGTAATCGTCCCGGCGCTGATGGCCTATAAATCGCGGCAGTTGTTCCCCGATAGCACAGGTTTTAGAGTGATAGGCGGTACACCGCTGATTATTCTTGTGGTGTTATTTGGCATAGTCACAGGTGCATGTCATCTGCTCGCGATGGCAAATTTACTGCCGCAATATTCCTAATTTGTTGTGATGATTTAAGCCCTCTATGCGAGGGCTTTTTTGTCTTTAGCGGTTGAGTTTTGTCTTGCAGATCTTTTTAACCTGAATACTGGACAGAAATACAAACTCAGGCTTAACTCGAATAATTGTTAAAACAAAGGAGCCGATAATGAAAATGACTCAGTACGCACAAGGACATGCATGTTGGGTTGAACTTGCAAGCCATGATTGGCAGGGAGCTACAGCATTTTACCAAGCGTTATTTGGTTGGAACTCGGTTGAAATGCCGATCCCAGAAGGTCACTTTTCGCTATTTAATTTAGCGGGAGATGACTTAGGCGCCATGTATCAAATCCCTGAGTCTGAAGCACATATCCCCAGCCACTGGCGTATCTACTTTGCCGTCGATGATATGGATGCCAGCATTGCAGCGATTCAAGCGGCGGGCGGCCAAGTGCACATGGGGCCGCATATTGTGGGTGATGCGGGCGTGATGGCGCAGGTCAGCGATCCTGAAGGCGCACGCTTTGCTTTGTGGCAAGCGAAGAACCACATAGGTGCTCGCCGTCAGGGTGAACTCAATACCCTTTGCTGGGTTGAGCTGGCTTGCAAAGAGCCGCGTACTGAAGAAGCCTTTTACTGCAAAATCTTCCCTTGGACCAACATGCCAAGTGACATGCCTGACATTGAATACTCAGAATGGCAGCTTGATGGTCAATCCATCGGCGGTATGATGACGATAATGCCTGAATGGGGCGATATTTCTCCCCACTGGCTGCTCTATTTTGTGGTGGCGGATTGCGATGCGTTTGCTGAGAAAGCCCAAAGCTTAGGCGCGCAAGTGTGCATTCCGCCTAGTGATATCCCTGATGTGGGACGATTTTCTGTCATTGCTGACGCCCAAGGCGCTACCTTTGCGGTGATCAAGCTTAATCAGATGTGACAGCCATATTAAGGACTGTCATTAAGGTTAAAAACGGCGACGCTAAATCGCCGTTTTTATTTGTCTAACTATTTGTTTAATTAGCGTTATCAATCATGATTGTTTCAGGGCAGGAGCCTTTTGAGGCCTTATTGGCTTTGGCGATTAGGCTAGGTAAAGAGTCAGAGGTTTTAATGACTTCGGGCAAGTTAATGCGGATTTCACTCAGTAATCCCTTGCCACATTCAAGACTCATTTTAGTGTGAGCGCCTTGACCGAAGCTGCTATCAAAACTTTGGTTTAACTCACTTTTACTGACACTCTTGCCTATGTTGTCATGAATAAATTTTTGTACCCATGCCGAGGCATTGACCGCTTGGGTCAGCTGGGTTGCCAATAAAAAGTACTCGTTAGGGTCTTGGCTACGGCAAGTGCCGTGTTTCCACCATTCGTGGCGTTCTAAACAGGTGCCATATTGGGCGCTAGGCATGACTTCTTCTAAATTTTTGCGCACCGATGGATTCAGTTCAAACTCCGGATAAGTACAGAAATCATTCGGTTGCAGTTTGACTGTGCTGCAATAGCCATATCGCGTGCCGCATTGTTGTTTATTCGGCCACAGTCCGTGCAGGCTGAAGTGTTGCCATTGGCTCGATTCTGGCGTTTGGCTGAGGGCGCGACATTCGGCTTTACGGCGGCCATAGAGTTCACAAAAGGTGCTTTGCCAGCTTAATGCGAGCACGTTAGCATCGAATTCGCCACCGATTTGACATTGATTTCCTTGGCGTTTCTCTGGGGTACCATGCTCTTTAAGGCTATCTCGGCTTTTTGCTTTGATGTCCGATGCCGTGGTTGTTTGCGCCGGTTCCGCCGCCGTTGCAGGTGTTGATAAATTACTGCCAGCAACATTAGATAGATATTGACCACAATCGCCGCTAATCCAACGCATGGGAGACTTCACCGCATTGGTGCGCACTCTTAGCCAATCAGGTTTAGCGCTATTGCCGAGGATTTCAAGTACAGGGTAGCGCTCACCAATATTGCTCTGCCATTGGTCTGGATTCGTCTGCTTATTTTTCGATTGAAATAGCTCACAGCGTTTATCGGCAACGAACTCACCGGTTGCGGGTGCGGCAAAGGCGGGTGCTGTAATGATGAGCGCAGAGCATAAACCGAATGCAGCAAGTAACGCACGTGATGGGGTTTTAAGGGAAAGTGCTTGCGGCCATATCCGGCTGATGGTTAAACAAAATGACTTGGTCATGTGATGGGATCCTTCCTACGGCAGTGAATTGAGTCAATTCTGTGTGGCACTGAGTCAATGGTACACATAAGCGCTATAAACTTAGAGGCTTATTTTACCCAGAGTGGTGTATGGCACTGTTGTAAAATTAGATTTTTAATCTGATTGAATGAGAAAATCCCCTCAAACGTTAATGGTTTGAGGGGATTTTTATCGGTGTTCTAGTGCCGTAAACTCAATTACGCCGCATCTTTCTTTAATTTACGCGAGTAAATCAGTAGATAAAGCGCGGGTAGTACAAACAGTGACAATAATGGAGCTGTAACCATGCCGCCGACCATAGGTGCGGCAATTTTCTGCATCACATCGTTACCCGATCCTGCACCCCACATAATGGGGAGTAGACCGAAGAAGATGGTCGCTACTGTCATGGCTTTGGGGCGGATCCGCATAACGGCACCTTCCATTAACGCTTCTTTTAAGTCGCTGACGCTGTGGTAATTATCTTTCTCTTGTCTGTGCTTAATGGCGTTATTGAGATACACCAGCATTACTACCCCAAACTCGGCTGCGACACCCGCTAAGGCAATCATACCGACGGCGACAGCGACTGAGATGTTGTAATCCAGTAGGTATAACAGCCAAGTGCTGCCGACCAATGCGAAGGGGAGGCTTAGCATAATAATGCTGGCCTGAATGGTGGAGCCGAAGGTCATCATCAGCAGGATGAAGATGACGGCTAATGCCATAGGGATCACTTGCTTAAGCTTGGCATCGACCCTTTGCATATATTCGTACTGACCTGCGAAGGTATAGCTGTAGCGCGGGGGCACTTTAAGTTCGGTAGTTAATGCTTGCTTTGCGGTAGTAATGTATTCGCCGATAGACGTGCCTTCAATATCGATAAACACCCAAGAGATTAAGCGACCGTTTTCACTGGTGAGCATAGGTGCGCCATCGGTGATTTCTATATCCGCTAAATTTCGCAGTGGTAGATAATTTCCCGATTTAGTGATCACAGGGAGCTCGCGCAGCTTTTCGATATTATCGCGTAGCTCACGGGGATAACGCAGGTTAATCGGATAACGCTCAGCCCCTTGTACCGACTCGCCAATATCCATACCGCCAATGGCGTAACGCACGACATCTTGAATATCTTGTAGTGACATACCGTAACGTGCGGCGACATCCAGTTTGGGGGTGATATCGATATAACGCCCGCCACCACTGCGTTCAGCATAGGCTGACTTTGTGTGTGGTACTTTGCTTAAGATAGCTTCTATCTTAGCTCCTATGCTTTGCAGTTCGTTGACATCGGCACCAGTGATCTTAATGCCGACGGGGGTTTTTATTCCCGTCGAGAGCATGTCAATACGGGTTTTGATGGGTTGTACCCAAGCATTGGTGAGTCCTGGTACTTTGACGGTTTGCTGTAGTTGGGCAATGATGCCATCTAAGGTCATGCCTTCACGCCATTCCTCATGGGGTTTGAGCATGATAGTGGTTTCAAGCATGGTCAGCGGCGCGGGATCTGTCGCGGTTTCGGCGCGGCCTACCTTGCCAAACACGCGGGCCACTTCGGGCACGGTTTTAATCAAGCGGTCGGTTTGCTGCAAGACTTCGGCGGCCTTACTGGCACTGATACCGGGCAATGCCGTTGGCATGTAGAGCAAATCGCCTTCTTCAAGGGCGGGCATAAACTCACTACCCATGCGGGTCATAGGATACCAAGCACTGGCCAGCGCGATTAACGCTAACATCAGGGTGACTTTAGGAAATTTAAGCACCAGTTTGAGCGAAGGTTGGTAAAGCGCGATCAAGAAGCGACTGAGAGGATTGCTGCGTTCGCTGGGAATTTTGCCGCGAATAAAGTAACCCATCAAAATCGGCACTAAGGTGATCGATAAAAAGGCCGCCGCTGCCATGGCGAAGGTTTTAGTGTAGGCCAGTGGCGCGAATAATCGACCTTCCTGCGCTTCGAGTGCAAACACAGGCACAAAGCTTAAGGTGATAATAATCAATGAGAAAAATAACGCAGGGCCGACTTCAATCGACGCTTCGGTGACGATGCGCCAATGCTCTCTAGTATCGGGCTCGCGATCATGTTCGGCTTTGAAATGTTCTAAATGCTTGTGCAGGTTTTCGATCATCACAATCGCGCCATCTACCACGGCGCCGATAGCAATGGCGATGCCGCCAAGGCTCATGATATTGGCGTTCACACCCATCTTATTCATCACGATAAAAGCGATAAGGATGGATAGCGGCAGGGTTATCACGGCCACGAGTGTGGAGCGCGCATGCAGTAAAAACAGCAGACAGACTAAGCCAACCACCAACATTTCTTCGACGACCTTGCTAAACAAGTTGTCGACGGACTTAAGAATCAAGTGGGATCTATCATAGGTTGGGATAATCTCAACCCCATCGGGTAGGCCCGCTTTGAGTTCTTCGAGTTTAGCTTTCACCGCATCTATCGTCGCTAAGGCGTTTTCGCCGTAACGCATCACCACAATTCCGCCAACGACTTCACCTTCACCGTCGAGTTCGGCTATGCCGCGGCGTGAGGCTGGGCCTTTGCGCACAGTGGCGACATCTTTGAGTAATAAACCTGTACCAGAAGGGCTGGTGATACCAAGGGGAATTTCACGAAAATCCTCTAGCGTCTGGCGATAGCCTTTGGCGCGCACCATGTATTCGGCTTCAGCCATTTCGATCACTGAGCCGCCAGCTTCGCTATTGGCTTTATCGATCGCTTGTTTAATGCTGGCGATATCGAGCTTATAGATCGCCATTTTATCGGGTTCGAGTACGATCTGATAGGTTTGCTCCATGCCGCCGACGGTGGCAACTTCAGACACGCCTGCCACGCTTTGCAACTCTAGCTTGAGATACCAATCCTGCAGACTTTTGAGTTGCGATAAATCTAAATTGCCAGAGCGATCGACCAGCGCATATTCATACACCCAACCGACACCAGATGCATCGGGGCCGAGTGAAGGTTGTACGCCCTGGGGCAAACGGCTGCTAATTTGACTCAGGTACTCGAGTACCCGCGAGCGCGCCCAGTAGATGTCGGTACCATCTTCAAAAATCACATACACATAGGAGTCGCCGAACATGGAATAACCACGTACGGTTTTGGCGCCAGGTACAGCTAACATGGCGGTCGACAAGGGATAAGTCACTTGTTCTTCAACCAATTTTGGCGCTTGGCCTGGGTAAGGGGTTTTAATGATCACTTGTACGTCGGATAAATCCGGCAGCGCATCAAGCGGCGTTTTGCGCAGCTCCTGTACGCCCCAAACAGTGATCATGATGGCGATAATCAGCACCATCAATCGCTGCCTGATTGACGCCTCGATAATATATTTCAACATAACGCGCTCCTAGTGCTGATGACCGCTGCTTAAACGCATTAAGCTGCCCTTGAGACTGGCTTCGGAGTCGAGTAAGAATTGCCCCGAAATCACCACCCGTTCACCTTCATTCAGGCCTGAAATAATCTCGGCTTTACCTTGGCTCATCATGCCGACTGTGACTGCCTTGGCGGTAAAGCTGTCATCGGCTTGTTTGACGATCACGCGGTTTTCTTTACCCGTCTGAATTAAAGCTTCCTGCGGGATCACGAGCACATCTTTATTCGGGCCACCGAATAGCGAGACTTTCGCGAGGGTTTTAGGTCTTAAATCTACGTCGGCATTGTTGAGAACCACTCGTACTCGCAGGCTGCGAGTGACTGGGTCAAGCTCAGGGTAGATATAATCGATCGTGCCTTCGATGCCACTGATATTCATGGCGGGAACGGCAATTTCGGCCTTTTGACCTTTAGCAATCCAGCTTTGCTCATTCTCGAATACGTCGGCAATCACCCATACCTTAGAGAGATCCACTAGGGACATGACTTCGGTCGAAGGCTGAATGTACATGCCATCACGAACGTCGAGGGCTTTAACTATGCCATCCTCTTTGGCGTAGAAAGGTACGCGATACTGGGTTTGATGTGACTCGGCTAATTGTTTGATTTGTCTGTCGTTAAAACCGAGGAAAGATAAGCGTAAACCCGCATTGCGCACCAAATCTTTGTAGCGGCCTTGGCCGTTTGCTTTGGCGGTGTCCATGGCGAGCAGGTAGTCATCTTGGGCGTTAATTAAATCGGGAGAGTAGATCTCGTAGATCAGTTGGTCTTTCTTGACGGTATCCCCCACGGATTTGACCATGAGCTTTTCAATCCAGCCAGTGACGCGGGCATGGATATGGGTGATCTGGCTTTCGTCGTAATCGATTTGACCGACGGTTTCGACAAATTTCCACAGTGTGTCGCGTTCAACCTTGGCGACTTTGAGTGCCAGCGCTTGCTGCATACTGCCGGAAACATTGATATTGATTTCTTGGGTATTGCCGCCCGTTTCGACTTTTTCTAAGTTCATGCCGCAGATAGGGCAAGTGCCGGGCACATCGCTGATGATGTGAGCATGCATAGGGCAAACGTACTTGATTGTTGTCACGTGGTTTTGGGCTTTAACTAAGCTGTCGGCCTTAGGTGTTGGGGTATCGAATACCTGGCTCGAAGCTTTCGCTGCCAAGATTTGTCCATGCTCAGAGGCTTGGTGATCTGCGACTTGATGCTGTGCATGCTCGGCCGCAGAGTTTGCGGTATCTTGTTTCTCAACTAAAAACATATTGCACTTAGGGCAGCGACCAGGCTCATGGCTGAGCACTTCGGGATGCATAGGGCAAGTGTAGGTTTTTACTTGATTTAACGAATTATTTTTAGGCGCTGTTGCAGAATTTACTGCAGCTTCGGTCGCCACGGGCTCTTGTGTGCTCGCCAGTTGGGCATGGCTCAACCAAGGCGTACCTAAGAGTAAGCTACTCAAGATCAGTACGGCTTTAGGGGTCTGCTTTTTTACGGTTTTAAATGAATTCATATGCCTCATCTCCAGCCTAGCTTAGTGGTGTTTGTGGGCGTTTTTTGCCGCACCTTCAGCCGGTTTTGCTTCTATTGCCTTTGGCTCTAAGTTCATACCACATTGAGGGCAAGTATCCTCTTTGCTGCCAGTCACTTCAGGGTGCATAGGGCAAACATGGGTATGTGCTTGTTCCTGTGGATTGGCATTGTCGTGTTGATGTGCGTGCGGCGCGGCCGTCGCAAACACGCTTGTGCTGGTCAGCAAGAATGTGATTAAGGCGAGATTAGTTAGTGTTTTCATATTATTCACTCCATCGGATTAACGGCCGAATACGAGCGCATAAACGTCAGTGAGCACAGTGGATCAAAGCGGTTCGCTTCGATAGACGAATTGATGCCACAATTTGGCATTCGGCTCAGTAATCAACGTTTTGCTAGACTCGGGTGCACGATTTAATGATAAGGCACCACAATAAACGGCTAAATAGGGCGTTAGCTTAGGGCTAACAGCATTGTCGTTTTAGCTTGGTCGTTTGGCTTTTTTTAAGGGTTTATTTGCCCAATAAGCACAAAGTAGAGCTAGGCTATCGGTGGTTTAAAGGCCGAAGACAAAGAGATAGAGTGGAAATGAGGCATAGGAGTGGCCATTGCAGTATCGCTCATGCTCACACTTGGCCAGAGGTGTGGGCTGAATAGAGTGCCAGCGACTGAAATCGTCAAACAATGACCACAATCATTTGAACATGATGTGGTGCCATCACAGCAATGCTGTTTCGCGCCGGGAAGCATTTTATCGTTGCAGCAATCCGTGTTGGCCATTGAATGTGAGTCAGAACTGTTCTCCGTGTCCATCTGCATCATTGTAGCGTGGTGCATTTGGTAGGAAACCTCATGATTCATCGCACTCATATCCATAGTGTGTGGCACCATGGCGTGACCATTAGACACGACACTTTGCCCGACGAGTGCGAGTAGAGTGAATATGACTAAAAAATAACGACTGAGTGTGTGATGCATAAGTATTCCAAATGATGAACGGCTCGAGTCTAGCATAGAGGCATTATGCTGTAATGATTTAACTCACATTTCAGCACATGCCTCAGATTAAATATTTAACTCGTCTAAATTAGAAAGCGGGATTGCTGACTAACATTTTCGCCATCAGTTGGCTGTGGCTTTGCAGTGGATATTCGCCCGCTTTGTCACCATTAATACTGAGTTGAATCGTTGGATATTTAATAAATTGACGCGCTTCAGCTTCAGTCATTATTTTGGGCTGGGTGATTTGGTAGCTATCACTCGCCTTCACATCCAGCACTAAGTAAAGCGGCGCTGATTTAACCCAGTTGCCACTATCATCGGCGCGATAATCAAATATATCCTGATATTTTAGCTCGAGCAGTACTTTCCCTGCGGAGAGTTGGATGGGTTTAAAGGGCGTGGTTGGCACACCATTGATACTGATAACACTGAGCGCATCTGTGCTATTTAAGCTGGCGGCTGTAACTGTGGTGCTACTTAATAAGGCACCGATAACGAAAGTAAGGCCTAGTAAGCTTTTGTTCAATAAAGTGGTTTTCATAATAAACTCCAAAAATTCTCTGTACCTCGTTGCGGTGCGAACATGCAGCGGCGCAATCAAAGGTGTTTAGTCGGTTTTACGTTGTAAAAAACGAAAGACGTTACAGTGAATTGGAGTTAGGAGGCGGTGTGGTGAGCCCGAGGTCGGCAGTTTGCATCGCCCAGCCTTGTATGGCAATACGCTTGCTTGCTGGGTTGGCGAAGGCCAGTTCTAGCACTGCAGGCTCAAGGTAAAGTGATGATAGGCAATGGGTTTGACAATGACTTGTCATACTATCTTGGCAGTGTTGCAAGCAATCGGATGCAGAACAATCTGGCATGGTGCAGTTCATTTCTGCATCCATCATCAGCATGGTTTGACTGCTGTGGCCATTGGTGTTGGCTGAAGTTGGCATAGCACTCACTATCGCCGATTGGGCGATTAGCGAAAATAACACTGCTATGGTGATCCAAAATTTAGCCATGATAACTCTGAAAATTGATTGCTTACCCTTAGAGACCTTAGTTAGCCCAATAAAGTTTCATATACGATTCAAATTTTAATTTTTAATGATTTATTTCTCCGCCTACTTCAATAATTAAACAAAACATCGACTGGATCACATTTCTATTTTCTAGAAATGATTTCAATAGTGATTGATTCTCAAAGGGGAAATCTCATCGCGATAATCGGTAACTTGCGATTATCGGGTGATTGCATTAGCTTTAGTTAAAGTGCATCACAGTTCAGCTAGCGGTTTTTACCAAATGACGTCCAAATAGTTAGAGCTAAGTCTCATTTTGCGCTTTTAAGGTTAATTTAATCAGCAAATTTCGGCTTAAAATCAAATTTCTAATAAATGAAAGAGCATAAACTAGTCTTATAAAAACTAATTTTGACAATTTTGGAGATAGAGTGATGAACTGGCGTGCACTATTTAAACCTAGCGCGAAATATTCAATCCTGGCGCTACTGGTCGTCGGTATTGTAGTGGGTGTTGTGGGATATTTTACCACTCAACAAACATTACACGCGACCAGTACAGATGAGTTCTGTATGTCTTGCCATAGCAATCATTCGCTGAAGGATGAAGTGTTGGCTTCTGCCCATGGCGGCGGCAAAGCGGGGATTACGGTTCAGTGTCAAGACTGTCACTTACCCCATGGTCCAGTCGATTATTTGATCAAAAAAATCATCGTATCTAAAGATTTATATGGTTTCATGACAATTGATGGCTTTAACACTCAAGCTTGGTTAGATGAAAATCGTAAAGAACAAGCGGATAAAGCGCTGAATTATTTCCGTGCGAACGATTCTGCTAACTGTCAGCATTGCCACACTCGTATTTACGAGAATCAGCCAGAAACTATGAGTAAAATGGCTGTAAGAATGCACTCAAATAACTTCAAGAAAGAACCAGACGCCAGAAAGACCTGTGTTGACTGCCATAAAGGCGTAGCACACCCATATCCAAAAGGATAAGGTTTAGCGATTAAGTTTCTTAATTGATAGCCATTAAAAAGCCCTCAATAGAGGGCTTTTCGCTGTCTGTGTGCTCGGTTAATTCGCTTGAGTCATCACTCGTTGCCGATAAGCTAACAGGCTGAAAATTCCGAAGATAAACACTTGTAGATAATCTTGTTGCGTTAATGGCAGCAAGGTCTTAAACAGCATGTGGAAAATCGCGACTTGGAAGCAATGCATCATGCAGGTAATGGCAAACAGGATATTTAAAGTAATCGCCACATTGCCTTCAAAGGGGATGACTAAGTTGTAGGCCATCATCAACCAAGCAATCAGAGTGATGGCTTTACCTAAGTTAATTAATAAGGGCATGGTTTTCATCTTCGATGGGCTCAACAGTGGTTTCTGAGTGATATTGATATAAACGGTAGCTCACTTGCCCTGCATTCTTTTCTTTTAAGGCGTGCCAGCGAGAAGGGATAGCAAGTTGCGGCAATTCAGACTCGATTTCGACATAAATCAGCGCACCATCATTGAGCCAGCCTTGAGTATCTAGCAGTTGAATCGTCTTTTCTGCCAATCCCTTACGAAAGGGTGGATCGATAAACACCACATCGAAACCTTGCTCGCAGCCCCTTTGCAGTATCACTAACGTATCAGCATTGAGCACTTCGGCCTTATCGCATTTAAGGGTTTGCAGATTTTCTTTTAATTGCAGGGCTGCGCCGCGTTGCAACTCGATAATTTTGGCGAAACTGGCATAGCGGGACAAGGCTTCGAGAGCTAAAGCGCCACTACCGCCAAAACAGTCGAGTACACGTGCATTGACTAAATCATTCGCCAGCCAGTTAAAGAGTGTTTCGCGAACCCTGTCTGTCGTCGGGCGTAAACCTTCGAGATCTTGGATAGGTAGACGACGCGAGCGCCATTGGCCTGCGATGATCCGCACTTGTCCACTGCCGGGTTTATTTTTGGCTGTTTGACCCTTGGTCACATTATTTTTGACCGTTCGATGATTAACCAAAGTGCCCCCGTGATTTTGCCTGAAGAAAGAAAGTGGTAGACTGTGCCACCTTAATAAAGGCCGCTATTTTATATCAAAGTCTCACTAAAAGGTGAGAAGGCTAACTGAGCTTAGCTAATTGCCGACTTTTTGGGCGTAATTGCCGAGGCAATCTGGTATAACATCAGGGTCTTATTCAAAATTCAATACTGAAGTAGAGCGCTGGAATCACACATGGCAAAGAAAGGTTTTTTCTCTTGGTTTCGTAAAGATAAGTCACAAGATGAGGTCGTCGCTGAAACGCCAGTTGTTACTCCAACACAAGATACTGATGCAGCACAGCGTTTAGCGCAGGAACAAGTAGAGGCACAAGGGGCCATCGAGGCCGAAGCTCATGCTGAAAAACAGGCTGCAGAACAGTTAGCGGCCGAACAAACACAGGCAAAAGCCGAGGCCGAGCAATTCGCCCTTGAGCATGCCCGAATCGAATCGTTGCATTTTGCTAATCAGCAAGCTGAAGCAACACGTTTGGCTGCAGAACAACTTAGTGCAGAAAAGCATGCTGCAGAGAAGTTAGCCGAAGCACAGTTAGAAGCAGAACAACGCATCGCTGAACAATTTGCAGCACAGCAGTTAGCGGTTGAGCAAGCCGCCGCAGAGCAATTAGCTCAAGCAGAGGCGGTGCGTGTAGTTGCCGCTCAGTTAGAAGCAGAATTACTCGCAGCGGAACAAGCTGAACTTGCCCGTTTGGCCGCCGAACAGCATGCCGCTGAAGCCTTAGCGGAAGAACAACTCGCTGGCGAAGCACTAGCACGTGAGCAAGCAGAGGCTTTAGTTCAGCAACAAGCTGAAACTGAGCAAGCTGTTATAGCCGTTGCTGAATTGCAACCTGAGCCGCAGGCTAGACCCGTTAAGGAAGGGCTCTTTGCTCGCCTGAAACGTGGCTTAATGCGTACCAGCGAGAATATTGGCAGTGGTTTTATCGGCCTATTTCGCGGCAAGAAAATCGATGATGATCTGTTTGAAGAACTCGAAGAACAGTTGTTAATCGCCGATGTTGGCGTCGAAACAACCACGCGTTTGATCAAGAATTTGACTGATCAAGCATCGCGTAAGCAATTGAAAGATGCTGAAGCTTTATATGACTTGTTACGGGAAGAGATGCAGAAGACGCTCGACCCAGTCGCAATTCCGTTAGTGCCAGACAATGCAAATGGCCCATTTGTGATCTTAATGGTCGGCGTTAATGGCGTGGGTAAAACCACCACTATTGGCAAATTAGCCAAACAATATCAGAGCCAAGGTAAGTCGGTGATGTTAGCCGCGGGCGATACCTTCCGCGCAGCTGCGGTAGAGCAGCTACAGGTTTGGGGCCAACGTAATGATATTACTGTGATTGCCCAACATACGGGTGCCGATAGTGCCTCTGTGCTGTTTGACGCTTTACAAGCCGCCAAGGCACGTAAAGTGGATGTGTTGATCGCTGACACAGCCGGTCGTTTACAGAACAAAGCGCACTTGATGGAAGAATTGAAGAAAGTGGTGCGAGTGATGAAAAAACTCGACCCAGATACGCCGCATGAGGTCATGCTGACACTCGATGCGAGCACGGGACAAAATGCGATTAGCCAAGCGCAATTATTCCAAGAAGCCGTAGGTGTAACGGGTATAACTATCAGTAAGTTAGACGGAACGGCTAAGGGCGGCGTGGTGTTCGCGATTGCCGACAAGTTTAATATTCCGATCCGTTACATAGGCGTGGGTGAGCAAATTGATGATTTGCGTACCTTTAATTCGAAAGAATTTATCGATGCCTTGTTCACTCAAGAAAAAGCGGATAGCTAATTTATGATTGATTTTCAGCAGGTCAGTAAGATTTATCCTGGCGGCCAAATGGCGCTGGAGGATGTGAATTTTCATCTACAGCAAGGTGAAATGGCATTTTTAACCGGCCACTCGGGGGCGGGTAAAAGTACGCTGCTGAAATTAATCACGGTAATCGAGCGGGCAACAACGGGGCGCGTCGCGATTAACGGTCACGATATCGCCAAAGTCAGCCCTAAACATGTGCCTTATTTGCGCCGCAATATCGGGATGATTTTCCAGAACCATCACCTATTAATGGACCGAAGTGTGTTCGACAATGTGGCTTTACCACTGGTGATTGAGGGATTCTCCCATGGCGAAATCCGTAAGCGTGTTGCGGGTGCGCTCGATATGGTGGGTTTATATGGCAAGGAGCGGCATAACCCAATTATGTTGTCCGGCGGCGAACAGCAACGTGTTGGCATTGCCCGTGCGATTGTGAATAAACCACCTTTACTGCTCGCCGATGAGCCTACGGGTAACTTAGATCCTAAATTATCTATGGATATTTTGCGTCTGTTTGAAACCTTTAATGATGCGGGAACCAGCGTATTAATCGCCACCCATGATTTAGGTCTTATTGCACGAATGAAATATCGCACTTTTACCCTCAAACAGGGCCGTATGTTAGGTGCACAAGAGTTGCATCCTAATGTGCACACTCGCAGTGCACCGACGAATAGAGGTGAAGGGCAATGAGCGATAGCGCAAAATTAACTCGCAGCAAGCTGCCTCTGTCTGGTCGGATTGTGATGTTTTTTATTCGCCATGCGCAGCAAGCAATGGCGAGCATGGGAGAGCTCTGGCGCAACCCAATATCCTCTGTGATGACCATGGCAGTCTTAGGTGTGAGCCTAAGTTTGCCTGCAGCATTGCAAGTGCTAGTTAAAAATGCCGAGACCATTACCAGTTCCTGGAACAGCGCGGCAGAGATCTCCTTGTTTATCGACGATAATCGTAGTGAACAAACGATTCAGAGCCTGCTGACTCGCATTCGGACATATCCCGAAGTGGATAAAGTGCAATATATTGATAAAAATCAAGCGCTAGAAGAATTCCAACGCTTATCTGGGTTTGGTGAGGCCTTGGCCTATTTAGATAAAAATCCTTTGCCCGCGGTCATTACCGTTACGCCTACGCCGCGTTACTCAACGCCAGTGGGCGCCCGTGAACTCTTAACTAAACTAGAGCGCGAGCCTGAGATTAGCTTTGGCCGCTTAGATATTGAATGGTTAGAACGGTTACAGGCGGTAGTGCGTCTACTCGAACGTACTGTGATGGCGATTGCCGCGTTACTCGTGCTGGCTGTGGTCTTAGTGATAGGCAATACGATTCGCTTAGCGATTATGAATCGGCGCAGCGAAATTGAAGTGATGAAGCTAGTCGGAGCAACTGAAGCCTTTATTCAGCGTCCATTCCTCTACACTGGGATTTGGTATGGTGTCATTGGTGGCATATTGGCTTGGCTTATCATTAACTTATTAGTGTGGTATCTCGATTCGGCTCTTGCCGAGCTGTTGGGCTTGTATGGCAGTCAGCTCGAGATGAAATCGCTCACTTTTACTGAACTGTTGCAATTGGTTGGACTGGCGTCATTTTTAGGTTGGTTAGGTTCGTATTTGTCTGTACGCCAGCATTTACGGTCGATTGAACCTTCATAATAATCAGTCGATTAAACTAAAAAAAGTGATGAAAAATATGCTGAGTAATGAACTTTTGTTCACTTGCAATGTCTACTTCAGCGAGGTAAAAAGGGTATCCGCAAACGAGCTGAGGTTGACATACTCTGTCAATTAGCCGATAGTTCGTGAGCTTATTCTTAGGGTATTTTGTTGTTGAACCTAAGAATGCACTCGTTAAGTAGTCTGATAAATGTAGGAGAGCGAATGACCTTTCAAACGCAATCAATGGCACTGACAGTCCCACAGGGCGCCAGTAGTCTAGAAGCTTATATCCATTCAGTGACTAGCATCAGCATGCTGGACGCTGAGGCTGAGTATGAGTTAGCCAAGCGTTTACAGGAAACTGGTGATCTACAAGCTGCGAAGCAACTGATTATGTCGCACTTACGTTTTGTTGTGCACGTTGCTAAAGGCTATTCAGGCTATGGTTTGCCACAGGCAGACCTGATCCAAGAGGGCAACATAGGCTTGATGAAAGCGGTTAAACGCTTCGATCCCGATGTTGGCGTGCGTCTAGTGTCTTTTGCTGTGCACTGGATCAAAGCTGAAATTCATGAATATGTGCTGAAAAACTGGCGCATTGTTAAAGTCGCGACCACTAAAGCGCAACGTAAGTTGTTCTTTAACATCCGTAAAGCGAAAAAACGCTTAGGTTGGTTCAGCGATGCAGAAGTCACTATGGTGGCTGAAAATTTAGGTGTATCTAAGGCCGATGTGACCGAAATGGAATCACGTATGGCAGCGCAAGATCCGGCATTTGATTTAACCAATGATCAAGATGAGGAGCATGATTTTGCCCCAGTCCATTACTTGGAAGATCATTCATCGGATTTAGCGGAAAACATTGAAAACGACAACTGGGAATCGAATGCCCAAGGTCGTTTATTATCGGCCATCAAAACCTTAGACGAACGCAGCCAGCATATTCTGCGCGCCCGTTGGTTAGATGACGATAAAACCACACTGCAAGAACTTGCAGAGACTTATCAAGTGTCGGCTGAACGTATTCGCCAACTTGAGAAAAATGCCATGAACAAGCTGAAAGCTTGCATGGAAGCCTAAGTCGCATCACGTTTAAGGTGACAGTGATTTAGCCATAAAAAAACCTGCTACGGCAGGTTTTTTTATGGGAGAAAGAATGGATTTAATCGCGACACTTAAAGTGAATTTCGCTATAGCTATAAAGCTCAATCGTATTGAAACGTACGCGACTATGGCTGATTTCACCACGAGACATCGGATTTATCCTACATTTAGAGCCGTTATAAATAGTTAATATATCACTAACTTTTGAGCCTCAATTCAAAAGTTATTTTCGATGCTTATTACAGAACGTTCTTGTTCCTCCGCATTTTGAGTATCGCCTTAAGCAAAGTTGATATGGATATTGAGCACGGAAGATTTGGTCGGGTAGCGATGGATTATGTACCAAGGAAAGCTTTTAAGTTAGAAGGGATGCCCGCCAATTTACGATAGATACTCATTATGCGGTTTTTTTAATGCTTACAAAGGTGGGAAGTTATGTTCTCAATGATCACTAAGTTAGCCCTATCATCAGAATCAGGTTGGGGTACTGCATTTCGTGTCAATGGGGGCGTCGAAGTATGTCAGCAGAGCTTGTTTTGGTTAGTTTGCAAGGGTATCGCTTTTAAACGCGAGGACTTAAAGCTTAGTTATGTATTGGGAGCTGAGGTCATTCTATGTCAATTTGAGACGAGAGTTTTAATTGAGCTGCTTAAAAAAAACAATATTCATTATTTTCAAGACGATAGCCAAGTGCGATGGTTGCTGCCCCGCAATGTATCAACAATCTACTATGCGCAGTGGAAGAATAGTATAGCGGTTGATCTTAACCAAACCTGTGCTGACTACTGTTTTTTTTAAATGCTTATTCTTGCTATGACATTTTATATGAATGAGTAGTGTTTTAAGCTAGATAAGTGTGATTAGTTAGTTATAAATTTTCAATCTATCAATAAGTACATTTATTGCCAGTAAATATACTTCAGAACATCCATTCTTGGTCGATAGTTAGGAGGTGTCCTACAAATCGAAATGGGTGATGAGATGTTAAAGGTATCGTTATTCGGCGTAACTACAGTCATGTTGAGCGCGGTGATAAGCTGTAACGTGATAGCAAAAACTGAGTTTAGAACTCTTTCTTTTCAAGGTGAGATAGCAGAACCAAGTTGCAACTCCGATCTATCTACCATTTCTTGTTATGACCAGAATTTTAATCAATTTCTTACCCAAGTTATACAGCCTAAGATATTGCCGAACGCTATGTATAGTGGCGAAAAACGTGTTTTATTAACCCAGTTCAAACAAATTAATAATCTGGTTTTTAGCCGAAAAAATGAGAATGAAGTTATTCTTGCTCTTCATTATAATTGATGCACAATTTTGCTATTAATAATGGCGATTTCACTTTTTGAAATCGCTTTTTTATTTTTATATTTAGTATATTTATTGTCAGAAATTTCCTACAAGATCGCAAGTCTAGTCCTATATGTAATTGTTAGTGTTGTTGCTATTGTGTGCTCAGCTTCGATGAGCCATAACCATAATATCCCCATATAGTAATAACAGTAGGATGTCTGATGAAAAAATTAACGCTATCTATTTTAGTTTTAGGTGCATTGTTTGGTACTAGTGTTCAAGCGAATAATACTATTACATTCGCAGGTGAAGTATCTGATCAAACCTGTGAAGTGGCTATTAATGGTAATGCTGCCACTCCACTAGTCTTGTTACCCACAGTTTCTACAGTTGAGCTTGCAACAGCAGGCGCTGTGGCTGGTGAAACTCCATTTACCTTATCGGTCAGTGGTTGTACTGTTAATGCAACGAAAGCTCTACCAATTAAAACTGTATTTTATTCTAATAATATTACAGCAGGTGGTAACTTGGTCAATACAGGTAGTGCAACAAATGTGGCACTACAAATTCTTGAGTCCGTGGGTGGAGCTGGCATCGATTTAACAATTGGAAATGCTATAGATGGATTAAATGTTGCAGCAGGTGAAAGTTCTGCCTCCCATGATTTTGCAGTGCGATATATCTCTGAAACTGGCAGTGCAACAGCGGGTCGTGTTATTAGTACTGTGCAATACCTTATCACCTACCTGTAACAGTATTAACCCTGTCTTGTTTGAGCTCACTCTAATACAGAGTGAGCCTTCTTTTCGATGGAAAATTTATGCGATTATCTTCTGTATTACTTAGATTCTCTTTATTTATTGTCATCTTTTTTCAGGTCTATTTCGTAAATGCCAGTGTTGTGATGACCAATACTCGTGTTATTTATCCAAGTGATGCTAAAGAGCGCAGTGTTCAGTTAACAAATAACGATACTTTTCCAAATGTAGTTCAGGTCTGGACTGATATTAATAACTCAGAGTCGACACCTGAGAATGCTGATGGCCCATTTTTGGCGTTACCCGCTATTTTCAGAATAGAGCCTAAGCGAGGGCAGTTAATTCGCTTAATTTATAGCGGCGGTGAGCTGCCAAAAGACCGTGAGAGTGTGTTTTATCTTAATTTTCTACAGATACCTCCATTATCGAAAGAAAATGCTGGTGAAAATCAGATGCTAGTGATGCTCAAAAATAGAGTGAAAATATTTTATCGGCCTGTAGAGATTGAATCTAATCCAGATGATGTGGCAAAAGAGATTGCCTTTGATGTTCAGTATGCTGATGCTGGAATTCACCTTGATGTGAAAAATAATGCGGCTTTTTTCGCCTCTTTTGTTGAGGCAAAAATTAAGTCGGGAAAACAAGAGCTAATCATCCCTATTACTATGCTTGAACCTAAGTCTAATCAGTTGATAGACATTCAGAATCAGCAGTTTGTCATCACATATCCAATGACGATTGAATTCACTTTAGTAAATGATTACGGCGGATTTGTAAAAAGTGAATATGTCATTGCATCTGAACATCATTGATAAGATTGGTTATGAAAAAATCCATGCGTTTGATGAGCCAAATTTACTCTTTGCTGCTATTGATTGGTGTGATCTTTTGCATGTCTTCATCGTTGAGGGCTGATGACTTACAGGATTTCACATTTGATGACAGCCTATTACTTGGTGGTGGTTATGGCGATAGTTATCTTTCTCGCTTTAACTCGACAGCAGAAACTATTCCAGGTCAATACCAAGTTGATATCTATATAAATGGTACTTACTTAAATAGGGAAATTATTAATTTTGTTAAGGTTGGCTCCCAAGGAGTTGTGCCTTGTCTCGACCTTAATTTCTGGAACAAGTCGAATGTAACTGCAATATACATAAACGAAGATGCATTATTGCAGGCTGAATGTGCGGCCCCTGATACTGTGGTCAAGGGGGTATCGACGCAATTTGATGCCGAGAAATTAAGATTAGAGATTGCGATCCCACAAGCTTATTTACGGCAGATTCCGCGTGGCTATGTTGATCCTTCATCTTGGAGTGAGGGAGAGAATGCTGGATTTATCAGTTACAACAGTAACTACTATCAAACTAATAGCCGCAGTGCTGGTAGCGATATGCGTGCCATTTATACGGGCCTTAATTCAGGTGTCAATTTAGGATTATGGCGCCTGAGAAATCAATCGAGTTATCAGTACAAGGATGTTGCCCAAAATACTCAAGAAAGTTTTAATTCTATTAGAACTTATATCACCAGAGCCTTGCCGGATATGCAGAGCGAACTCTTGCTTGGTGATGCCTACACTCGAGGAAATATTTTCGGTAGTTTAGCTTTTACTGGCGTACAGTTGCTGACTGATAATCGTATGTTACCAGAATCGCAGCGTGGTTATGCACCTGTCGTCAGAGGACTCGCTAACTCAACCGCCAGCGTAGTGATTAAGCAAAATGGTGTGAGTATTTATCAAACCACAGTAGCGGCGGGGCCTTTTGTTATTAATGACTTATTTCCCACAAGTTATGAGGGGGATTTGTTAGTTGAAATTAGTGAAGCCGATGGGAAGGTCTCTAGTTTTACTGTGCCATTCAGTGCTGTGCCTGGCTCGTTGCGTGAAGGAAGTTTCCAGTACGGGTTATCATTTGGTGAAGTAGATCAAGCAGAGTCTGGTGGGTACTTTGTAGATTTAATTTCTGAATATGGTTTGAGTAATATGCTGACGCTAAATAGCGGTGGGCGTGTCGGAGATGATTATTTTGCTTTGAGTCTAGGGACTGTATTAGGTACAGAATGGGGGGCTCTAGGGTTAACCGTTGTACATTCAATGTCTCGTATTTCTCAGTCTTCAGCATTAAATGAGTGGAAAAATGGCTGGCGTGTTGGACTTAATTATAGCCATTCGTTCGATTCGGGGACATCAGTGGCACTTGCTGGATATCACTACTCTACAGAGTCATTTCGGGAGTTGAATGATGTTTTAGGTTTGAGGAGGGCATTGGAGAGTGGGAATATTTTTGAATCTGAGACCTACAGTCAGCGGTCTGAAATGAGTTTAAGTGTGAATCAGAGTTTAGATGACTTTGGCTTTGTTTATTTGAGTGGTTCTAAACGTCAATACCGTGATGGGCGCGATGATGACGATCAACTACAGTTCGGTTATACGGTGGGTATTGGTCGTGTGAATATAGGACTCACTTTTTCACGCCAATATACCAGTCAAGTTCCGCTACAGAATGGGTTTGGTGGTCAGCTATTAACTGAAATGAGCGGTTATTCCTCTGATAGGGTGAAGGAAGATCTTGTGAGTCTCACCGTGTCCATTCCATTTGGTAGTCGCCAGTCAAACATGCTTAGCAGTGGGTTTAGTCACTCATCTAGGGGTAATGAACAGTATAATCTAGGACTCGCAGGCACTGTGGACGATGATAATACTTGGACATATGGCCTGAATGCTTCACTGCAGCGGCAGGATAGTTCGAGTGAAAGTGTCAGCGTCAATACGCAAAAGCGTTTTAGCCAAGCGACTTTATCGGGTAACTATTCGATTTCTGGTACTTATCAGCAGGTTGGCGCTGGGTTGAGTGGTGCAGCAGTGGTGCATTCTGGCGGCGTAACATTAAGCCAAAACCTCAGTGATACTTTTGCGATTGTTCAAGCTGAGGGAGCTTCTGGCGCAAAAGTGACTAATAATTGGGGTGCTGAGATTGATGACTTGGGATATGCAATTATCCCATCTTTGACGCCTTATCGCACAAATAGTGTCACGCTTGATACGGGATCTATGTTAAGTGGTACAGAACTTATCGAGACACAACAGCAAGTTGCGCCCTATGCCGGCTCTATCGTTAAGATGAAATTCGAGACTAGACACGGGATAGCCGTCGTCTTCATGACTCAGCAAGCCAACGGCGGCGTTATTCCTATTGGCGCCGAAGTCGTGGACGAAGATGGCCTAGTATTGGGCATGGTTGGACAGGCTGGTATGGCTTATGTCAGAGCTTCTAAACCGAGTGGTCAGTTGACCGTTAATTGGGGAAATAAACCCGATCAGCAATGTCACTTTGACTATACCCTCGAAAGCAGTCGTGATAACACTTTATTAAGAATGCCCGCGCTATGTGAGCGGATTAATTGAGATAAAAACTATGATTGAGTTCAACCTAGGTCGGCTATTGGCAGTGGTATCTTTTGTGTTTGCCACTTTAGTTAGTGGTCAAGCTATGGCGACTTGCTACCGTATATCGACGACTACAACAGATCCGGCAAATTTTTATTATGTCGCACCTGCGTATGGTAAAACAGCTATATGGTCTGGTGGTCTCGATCCTAATAGGGGCATACTTAATCTGCCTATTATCAATGTTACCGATGAAAGTTTTCAGCCCAATGGCACGTTATTGGGATCGAGTGTTGTGCCCTTCAGTACCTATGGACAGACTGGCGGGTATGATCCTGATCAGGTACTTTTTCGTTGCGATGCGGCGGATGAGCACCAACTAAATGAGATCTACTCAGTAAACGCTGATAATGCTTATGGCGGCATGTACGAAGATGGCGTGGCTTATGGTATTAACAAAGGTTATGCCACTTACCATCGAAATGTTGTGCTCAGGGTTAAGAATAATGCCACCGGTCAGTATTTTTCGCGCTTATGGCAATATCGGCCGCTGCGGGGGTTAGACCGTGATGCTCAGGGAAGAATATTAGTGAAGGCGAAAAACTTTACTGATGTCACGATAGAGCTGTTCCAGATTGGCAATATCAGAGGTGTGACTGAGTCTATAGCATACAGTTATAATCAACCTGCAGCTTATATTGCTTTTGGTGGGCCTGGCCTTGCCTATCCTACGGAAGGGGTTGACCATATTAGTCATTATCCAGGCTGGTATGCGAATTGGCCTGGGAATATCAGCTTATATCAACAGTTGTATACGCGAAGGGCTGGAGGTTGTGCGGTAATGAATGTCACGCCTTATGTGTTGTTCCCCACTGTGACTATCGCGGAATTAAACAGCGGCATTACCCGAGAAGCTGACATCCAGATTAATTATCGTTGCCAACAGAAAGCCAATATCAATGGCCCCGCAGTTAATGCGAACGCTATCGCCTTTAAGATTGAGAGTAATAATTACCAGATGGCGAGACGGTTGGGGTTTACTACTCAGGATGCTGTGACATATCTAGTCAGTAATGCCTATGGTGCTAATATGGTTGCTAATGGTGTGGGGGTAAAGCTACAACGCAATGATGGTGTGATTCAACCCTTTTTAAATTTTGATAATAGAACCAGCTTAGACTCACAATATAATGCATGGAAAGACGGTTGGCGGCCATTACAGGGGAATCAGACAGGTATTGTCGGTACGAGTTATCAATATATGGATAATTACAGAGTTGTTTTTGGCAAGTTGCCCGGAATGAGTCCAACGGCAGGAAAATTTTATGCAAAAGCGGAAGTGCTTATTCGGGTTCAGTAGTTTAGTTTTATGGCTCCTAATGCTGCAAAACGCTCTGGCTGGCGTAGTCGCCGATCGTAGTCGAATTATTTTTGCGGCTTCCGATCGGGAGCAAGGATTGTCACTGGTGAATATTAATGACTACCCTGTGATGGTGCAACTGTGGGTGGATGACGGCGATCCAGACTCTGGCCCTGAAACGGCAAATGCGCCAATTTTACCCTATCCTGGCTTGTTGCAAATTGCCCCAAAGGAGCGCAAGCACATAAATCTGCTTAATATTGCGGAGCAGGAACCTGAAAAACAAGAACAGTTATACTGGCTGAATGTATACGAAGTTCCACCCACCCCTGCCAAAAATATTGATGAAACTGAGGGGCAACTGTTGATTGTCGCTTTACGTACTCAAATGAAGGTTTTTGTGCGGCCCAATAAGCTCGCAATTGATGTTTTAGACTTAGCAAAGTGGCAGTCATTTATATTGAAAGACAATATGTTATCAATAGAGAATAAGTCACCTTACTATGTGACCTATCAGAACCTCAGTTTGAGTTTTAAAGGGAGGGATTATGCTATTTTTCAAGGAATGCTAGCCCCTTACTCCGCAGAAACTGTGACTATCACTGAGAGCGAGTTAATCGATCAGCTTGGGCTTATCCTAAAGGCCGAGTACATAGACGATGAGGGGAATGCTCAGCCGCTTGCTTTGACAGTGAATTGAACATAAGGCTCTGTTTACAACAGGGCCTTATGTATATGCATTTATACAGCGTGACTTGAAGCTATGGGCTTGGGCATTATTTTGAGGCTGTTTGGGTATAAGAGATCACTTCTGCCTCGAGTGAAGCAATAGCCTGAGATACGGCTTCAACATAAGTATTCAACTGCTGATGGCTCGCATTTTCCAGCATTTCACAGGCAGACATAAGCTTCTGTGCATCGATAATTCTCGCAGCACCTTTGATCTTATGGGCGAGATCTTTGATGGTACTCAAATCATTATTTTCGAGGGCTAAATACAGGGACTGCAAGTCGCTTTGATTGCTTTTAAGGAGTTCTTTAAGCAATTTATCGACTAACTCTGCATTATTTCCTGTGAGTTTTTCTACTGCGTCAGCGGCAAAATGTGTGGCGGTTATGGTGATTTTCTCTGGGGTAAACCGTTTAATCATACTTTCTAGCTCCATTAGGCTGATGGGTTTGAATAAACAGTCATCCATCCCTGCAGTTAAACAGGCATCCTTGGCTTCTTTTTGGGCATTAGCGGTATAGCCGATGACGATAGCATGCGTGTGACGTTTGTGTTCGAGTTGGCGAATTTTCTGACAGAGTTCATAACCGTTCATTTCTGGCATATTACAATCGGTGATCACCACAGGATACTGTTTACTTTCGAACATGTTTAAGGCAATTAAGCCATTTTCTGCTTCATCAACACTATGGCCTAAATATTTAAGCTGCTGGGCTAATAGCAAGCGATTCGCAGGGTGATCGTCAACAATTAAGATATCGAGGGGATTACTCACATGCGATTCTGGAATGGGTTGTGAAGGGTTATGGATTGCTTCGGCTTCAAGCTGGGTGAGGGTTAATTGCATGCTGATCTGAGTTCCTTGATGCAATTTACTTTCAAGGGTTAAACTCCCACCCATCATTTCGCACAGAGAGCGGCTAATCATGAGCCCAAGCCCTGTACCACCATGGGTTGTGTGGGTTCCTTGCGCTTGGCTGAAAGGGGTAAATAGTTTCTGTTGGTCGTCCCCCGAAATGCCAATTCCTGTATCCGTGACAGTAAATAGAATCGTGTGAGTTGTATTGGTGAAACTTTCTGATTGAATTTTCACTTTTACTCCACCGCTATCAGTAAATTTAATGGCGTTACCAATTAAATTTGACAGTATTTGCTTAATCCTCATAGGGTCAACGAGTACATCATTCGCAATAACAGGATCGAAATCCAACTGTAAAGTGATTCCTTTTTGCCTTGCTAGTCCATCAAACACTCTCACGACAGAGGTTGCAATTGTCTTAAGATTGGTTCTCATGGGCGAAAGTGACAGCTGACCCGCTTCAATACGAGCAATATCTAAAATATCACCAATAAGTTCAAGTAAGTCATTAGCGGAATCATAGGCAACTTTAATTGAATTTAAATCAAACTGTTGTGAATTTGTACGTTTTAGTACCAGTTCTAACATTCCTATGATGGCATTCATTGGCGTACGGATTTCATGACTCATAGTTGCTAAGAAAGTACTCTTTGCTTGGCTTGCACTGTCCGCAGCTTCCTTAGCATATTCTAATTCTTCAATAAGCTTGACTCTATCGCTGACATCTATCCAACCACCAATAATCCCTTCTATATTGCCAGCTTCATCGCCATAGGATTTAAACCAATGATAAATATTATATTTATGTCCATTTATATGAAGTTCTCTATCCTTAAATATGGCAAGACCATCCTCTAAGGCTTGCACATATTCTTTATCTACAATAGGAGCCTCTTTAGAGCGACTGGCTCCTTCCATTGTGGTCTTATATAGCAAATCTTCGCGTGAGGCGTTGAAAGCATTAAGGTAACTCTCGTTACACATAGTCAGTTCACGCCGCTTATTTCTTACATAAATAGGATGAGGTATGGCATCAACAATGGACTGCATAAATTGCAGTTGTTGATTAAGTTCTTTTTTGGCTAATAGCCGCTTGCGATAATGAGTTCGAGTGTAAAGAGCCCAAATAATTGAGACTAAAATCATGATCGTTGAGGCAATCACAATAGTGTAAATAGTGTACTTATAATCCTTCCAGCTTTGGCGTGCAGGCAGGGCATTACGGCGCCAGCGATTTTCTGCCATTTGTAATTCATCAGGAGGAATAACAGTTAATGTTTTATTAAGTATACTCTTAAGTAGTTTATTTGAACTCGCCATTCCGAATGCCACAGATGCTCTTGGCATTTCATCTATGATCTTACTTACTTCTAAAGTATCGCTGAAATAACTATTTACATAGAAGTCGGCTAAAGCCAGTGGCACAATAGTGGTATTTGTTGCACCAGTCGCTATATCATTCAATGCCTCAAGATAATTGTCAGCGATTATAATGTCTGCATTAGGATTTATTTTTCTGAGCATGTTATCATTAAAAGTACCATCGGGAACAACTATAGCGTTAATATCTAGGTCTTGTGCATTTTTCTGTGTTACAAAAACATAAGGTGAATTTGAGAATTCTTTAGTAAAAATAATATTTTTATTAAGTTCTTCACTCGGTGAGAATATTGTCATCATAGCTTTATGATTGAGGACGGAACTAATCTGTTCTGAAAACCTATTGTTAATAATATAGTCAAACTTTAGCCCTGAATACATTTGTATTAGTTCCAAAACCTCAATGCCAAACCCTTCAGCGTTATGTGTATCGTCAAGGTATGTTAGCGGTGCCGCATACTTATTAATTGCCACTGTTATTTTAGGGTTTTTTTGTAGCCAAGCCGTCTCATCTGCTGTAAAACTGGGGAGTTCTGAGGTAAAAGGAATGGTGCTTCCACCGCCACTCCAGCGTTTTCTAATCAACTTTCTCTGTTCGAGTGAAATATTACTAATAGATTTATTAATTATATCTATTAAGGCCTTATTTTGTTCTGTTGCAGCAAAGGCGCTGCCATAGGAGTTTAGAGACAAGTGAGTGTCTAATTTAAGTTTTCCAGAGAAGTTGTTGTTTATTAAATAGTTGGCGGAGACTTGGTCGACAATCACAGCATCAACTTGCCGAAATGCAGCTGCAGCAACGGCCGCCTGTCTAGAGGAAAATTTGAGTAATTTTCTATTTGGATAAATATCTGTTATCGCTTCATCTGGTAAGTACTCATAGGCCATAGACATTGACTTGATTTGTTCATTATCACCTAAGTTAGCATTTCTGAATATAGAAGGCTTATCAACAGTATAAGGTGTACTTAGTAGCAGACCGTGCATTTGTTCAAATTTATTTGCTGTAGTAATTAGATCTACTTCTCCATTGAGCGCTGCGGTAATTGTTTTTTCCCGAGATGTATAACGTTTTATATTGACTTCAATGTTGAGCATATTAGCAATAATATGTATATAGTCAGCACTAATTCCTTTATAAAATTCTTGTTCACCATTTACTGTCATGTCAAATGGTGGATAGTCAGGCGACGATATGCCAATATTCAGAAATTTATATTTTTTAAGTGTATCAATCTCTTCTAATGATAGCTGGATAGGCAATGCAGCCTTCTCTTGATAGCCGATCAAATGATAATGGGTAAATTTACTTTCATGTGCTAGTGAATAAATTGAATTTAGACTCAATATAAGAATGAAAATAACATTTCTCATATTAAGTTTTGCCTCTTTGCTATTTCAATTATATCTACCAAATTTTTTGCATTTAGTTTATCAAGTAGTCTAGTTTTATATGTGCTAATGGTTTTGTTACTTAGCAGCATACGCTCGGCTATTTCTTTATTAGATAAGCCGACTGCTAGCTGCTGCAACACCACCATTTCACGAGTTGAAAGCTTTTTTACGAGTTCAGCCTCGTCCTGACTCGATTTAGCAATCATGTTGTTATTGCTTATAATCGGAAAATAGGAGTGGCCTGTGAGAATTGCTCTAAGCGCGCCAGTGACTTCATTCATGTCCTTTTGTTTAGAGACAAAACCTGAAGCTCCGGCTTGAATACAACGGGAAACAAAGTGATCAGATGGTTGTGCCGTCAAGACTAAAATTGGCGGGCTCTTTACGAGTTTTCTTGACCTTTCTATCACTTCTAATCCATCTAATTGGGGGATGCCAATATCGAGAATAACAGCATCGGGTGAGAGTTCTTTAATAAGTTTTAATGCATCAACACCATTATTGGTTTCTGCTATCACTTCAAAGCCACTTTGTTCTAAAATGATTTTTAGTGCTAAAACAACAACTGGATGATCATCTACTATTAATATTTTTCTTTTCATTCATGTAACTCCATAACTATTGAGTACAGATTTTATCCTTTGTAAGTCGCTACAGTGAAATAAAACTATGTGATTAAGATTTTTCCTACATATTTTTCAGCAATTTCTTTTAAATAATAGTCGTAAAATATTTGAAGGCAGATGAATTTAATCATAGGCATTCTCATTGTTTTTAATTCATAAACATCTGTATATATTTGTATCTCGAGTTTTGATCCTCTAGTGATTTAAATTATAGCTGACTATCTATATCTCGGTGTTGCAGCTTTTTTGCGGCAAGGGCGTAACAGGCATTTGTCTATTAGTATTTTAATTTTAAAGGGTATTCAATGGGTAAGGTTAGAGTGATTGTCTTAGAAGACCACCCCTTTCAACGTGCAGTACTTGAGCATAATCTTGCATCTCTTAGCAACGTTGAGGTGTTTGCTTTTGGGGCAGCACAAGATGCGCTTGTTTGGCTCGATGAGCATCATAGTGCGGACATAGTGATATGCGATCTTATGATGGCAGGTATTGATGGTCTATCGTTTTTGCGCAAAGCAAAAGCAAAATACGATATAGCTTCAGTTGCATTATTTAGTTGTATTGATAAGGAACTCAGGCGGTCTGTATCGCAGATGATTAAAATGCTTAATTTTGAATATCTTGGTGATTTAAGTAAGTGCCCTTCAGTGGATAATTTGCAGCGTATGTTAGATAGATTTACCAACAGTCGCATTCAAAGGAGTCAAATTTCTTCGGGTTTTATAGCTGCTAGGTGCCCCGAAAATTTTGTATTTGAGGATTTTGAACAAGCATTGAAGCAAAGGCAGTTCGTGGGTTTTTATCAGCCCAAATTTGATGTTGCAGGCTTTAACTTGAAAGGGGCAGAAATGCTCGCACGCTGGCATCATCCTGATTTTGGATTGTTAAATCCCAGTACTTTTATTGACCGGTTAATTTCACATGGCTTACTTGACGATTTATTCTTACAGTTATTCGAGCAAGGCTGCGCTTTACAGCAGCGTTTACAACAACATGAAAGCCTAATTTCTCTCGCCTATAATCTCGATATATCTCAACTTAATTCGACTAAATTAGTGTATCAGATTGTCGATATGGTAAAGAAATTTAACATTCATCCTCAAAGTATTACCCTCGAAATTACTGAGACTGGCCTGTTGGCTGCGCCAGCAGTGAATATGGAGAATTTAATCCGCTTGCGAATGCTAGGATTTGAATTGGCGATTGATGATTTTGGTGCTGCACATTCTTCATTGGCACGTTTATGCGAATTGCCTTTCTCACAAATTAAATTAGATGGTTGTTTTGTGCGTGAACTTAGTGTTGAACCTAGGTGCCAAGCCGCAATTTCCAGTGTGATAGCGTTATCACAAGCACTTAATATGGAGTTAGTGATAGAAGGTATTGAAACAAATTCCCAATTAGTATTGTTGCAACAGCTTGGCTGTACGATTGGACAGGGCTTTTGTTTTTCTCGTCCTATTGATGAGCAAACATTTATCCAACGTTTTTTCCCTGCGAGTTTACAGCTTAAAGAATTACAGGAGCTTAGCCTTGAGTTTTAGTGGATTAACTTGTTTTTGTTAGCTCACTGATCAAGGATTTTCGGTTCACTTTCAGTCCTATTTGTTCATTATTTTCTGGCCATGAATAATATTGTCTTGGACGTTTGAAGCGGGCGATTTTGTTGGCAAGGAATAGTTCGAGCGTATTTGCAATCGACCCTGGGTGGTGGGTTAAACTGCCGCGAATGATGGCGGCAGGGAGATTGCCAAATTGTATATCTGGTATGGCGAAAACGATTGCATCGTCTATTTGTGGATGTTGTTTAAGCGCGGCTTCGATTTCTTCTGGCTGGATGTTTTCGCCGCCGCAGATAAACATATTATCGACGCGACCAAGAATGCGCAGATTACCATTTTCGTCCCATTCGCCCTTGTCTTTGGTGTAAAACCAGCCGTCTTGTTCAACGCACTTTTGTATTCCATCCGCGGTGAGATAGCCCATAAACAGGCATTCACCGCGCACCAAAATTACACCGTCTTCGATTTTGAGCTCACGTTTGGGGAGTAGTTTGCCACTGCTGCCGTCGCTTAAAGCGTGACCTGTGGTGATCTGCGAGCCCATTTCCGTCATGCCGTAACTGGTGTAGCTGGCGATATTGCGTTGCTTAAGTTGTTGGAGTAAGTCGATTGAGACTGCACCGCCACCAAGTAGTAAGGCTTTGATACTTTTAAGCTTGCTGCTCGTATCGGCAAGTAACTTGCTCAGCTGTGTGGGAACGAGAGATATGTGAGTCAACTGATCTTGGTCAATCTGCTGACCAAGGCTAAGCGCTTGATCTGGCAGGACAACACTGGCACCGACTAAGGCACAGCGGTTTAATATCGCAAGACCGCCAATATGGAATAAGGGCAAGGAGAGTAGCCAAGCATCACCTTGTTCGAGTGGGATTAAGCTGCGGGCACCTTCGGCATTGGCAATATGATTCGCTAAGCAATGCACCGCCGCTTTGGGAAAGCCACTAGAGCCTGAAGTTAAAATCACATTAGCTGGGCGAGTAAAGTCGACAGGCAGGGCTAAGTCACTGCTAACGCGATTGAAATTTAAGCGCAAGTGATGACAATTCTGTAGTTCGTAAACCTCAGTACTCCAAATATAGCGGATCTGATGTTGATCAACTAAGCCTTGGATCTGAGCGAGGGGAAAACGTGGCGAGATAGGAAAAAAGATTGCTCCAATATCGATGCAGGCCCAATAGAGACAAATCATCTCGAGATTATTGCTAGCAATACAGGCGAGCGGCTCACCGTTTGAGATCCCCGCAGCACTTAGCTGCTTAGCCAGTGCGATAACGCACTGGCTAAGCTTTGAGTAACTAATGTCTTCCCCCGCCAACTTGATGGCTGTTTGCTGTGGAAACGCAAGCGCAGCTTGGTGCACGGGTGGCAGTGCAAGCGGTTTTGATAGGCTGGCATTAGACAAACTCGTTTCCCTCACTTTTAGCTGCATCATCATTTTGTTGATTTGAATCAATGACATGTAGTGCAATGGGCTCAAGTTGCGCGAGTGTGAGGCAGTATTTTTTACCCGATGACACGATTAAATCTTGGCTAAAGGCGCTGAGGGTATCGAGCCCAGAGATTTCATCGGGAGTGAGAATCGCGGCTAAATGAGCCAGATCATTAATGCCTAAACTGCTCTCTAGACTCGAACTGATAATGCAACGTACGCCATAGCTTTGCGCCGTATCGATTAAATTAGCTAGTTTTTCGATACTGCCGAGCAGCATAGGTTTGATGACAAGCGCAGTCAGACCATTTTGCATTACAAACTGGTATTCTGGATCGTTGAGCGATTCATCGAGGGCGTAGGGTATACCAATTGCTTGATAAAATTCATGATTATCATGAGGATTCAGGCAAGGTTCCTCAATGTACTCTATGGTATCTAGGGGTAAGCAAGCAGCAAATTCGATTGCTTGCTCAAGTGTAAACCCTCGGTTCGCGTCCAAACGCAATTTGAGATCGGGGCGGGTACGTAAAATGCCATAAATCAGGCTTAGTTCATCTTCGATTGAAGTTTGCGCGACTTTGACTTTCACCGAACGAACATTCCTGCCAAGGGCGGCAATTTTGCTATCGAGCAAGTCTTGGCTGGCATCCGTTGGATGATAAATCAAAGGGACTGTGGCCGTTTGTGGACGGATGGCATCGAGTTTGCCCATTAACTTGGCATGTAACAGACTTAAACCAAAGGCCAAAGAAGGGTAAGGGCTTTGCTCGGCGCATTCCAGCAATGTATCAATATGCTGACCGCAGAGTTGGGGTAATAATCCAGTCAAAGCCGTTTGCACTTGAGTGAGTGTTTCACGGCTGAACCCCATCAAGGCTTGTTCATCGACATCTATGCCAGAGAGTGGGGCAATTTCAACTTCGACTTGTCTATGCTCGCCACCAACATTAGCACTGGCTTGTAGTACTAATCCCGCTCTGTGATCGATACGTTGCTTGCCGACGGGCAATAATACGTCGAGCGGTAGTCGATATTGATACAGGTTAAGCGAAGTTAATATCATATATTTCCTACATTTTAATTCTGTCATTACCCTAGCAACTTCACTATTTTTGAGGTTAATGCCTCGGGAGCAGCTTGGTGTATGTTGTGGCCGGCGCCGTGAATACTATGGACGAGGATGGGCGCGTGTAATTGCCACTCTTGGGCGAGGGCGTGGAACTTAGCATCTTGGTTGCCCGCAAAGAAATGGCACTCACAGGTAAGCTGCAAAGGTACATCCCACATCGATGCTTGGTGTGCGAGTGAGGTGGCTATGAATACCTCTTTCAGCCGCTGTTTCGGATGCAGATCTAATGCTGCAGAACGATGCTCGATTAAGGTTTTTCGTTTGGTAGCCGTCATATCGGCAAATACGGGCTGCTGATACCACAAGCTTAAAAAGTCTTTGCTATTCAGATGCAGTAAACGCTCGGCCCACTGAGTATCATTTTTGATTCTGGCAAGTTTTTCTTGCGGGTCTGTAAGTCCAGGATGGCAGGATTCGAGGTTTAGGCTCAGAAGTCTTTCTGGATAGGCTTTGGCAAGGTGCAGAGCAATACGGCCACCTAGAGAATAACCATAGAGATGGAATTGACCAATATGAAGGCCATTCAGGTGTGCCAACACATCTTCAACACATTGGTTAAATCCATCTAATTCGGTTGGCTTCAACTCCCTTTGGTTATCCCCGTGGCCCGGAAGATCTAAGCAAATACAGTGAAAGTGCTGGCTTAGCGCTGGCATTAACGGCAACCAGTCGGTCTTAGTGCCTAAAAATCCATGCAGTAGCACTAAGGTCGGTAGTGAAGAATTGCCGTAACGGGCCATGGTTGGCATTAGCTTTGTTTCACCCACAAGTTGAGCTCGGCGATTTGGTCGCTGGCTTGTGTTTGACTTACATTGACTTCAATGATCGAAGCCCCCTGAAAATCCAGCGCTTCATTATAGCTATCTTGAAAATCGGCTAAATTATCCACTTGATTATAGGGTAAATTAAACATAGCTGCGGCGTAGCCAAATTCTAAACCGTGGCTGAGTCGATAATAATCGCTACGGACTTGTTCATTGGGAACGGGCAATAAGTTAAAGATGTTACCGCCATCGTTATTGAGGATCACGATCACCAGCGGGCTGGTTAAGCCTTTAGCGATGGCCAGCGAGTTAAGATCGTGCAGTTGTGATAAATCACCGATGATTAAACTCGTGGGTTTGCCTTCATGGGCCGCAATACCGCAGGCGGTGGCGAGTAGTCCGTCAATACCCGATGCGCCACGATTAGTATAAGTGGTTGCCGTACAACAACTGACAGGGGCATACATGTCGTACAAGCGTACAGGCAGGCTGTTGCCGATAAAAAGCTGTTGTTCTAGCGGACGAGTATTGGCGATGGCCCGCACAACTTGTGCTTCACCAAATTCCCCTTGGTCGATATTGCGCACAAATAAGTTATGCAATTCATCGTTATAGGTGATTAGAGTATTCGCCCAGTTTGCAGAGGATGAGCGATACCAATTTAAGGCCGCAAACTGCTGTGCATTCGCGTGCCAAATGTGTTTAGCATTGTGGCTAGGGTCAAGCCTGTCTTGTTCTGGTAAAACCTGCCAATAGCTGTGCCAATTTTGCTCGGCGAGATAACCTATCAAGCGTTTTGATAATAAACGGCCGCCGAATACGAGTACACGATCCGCTTCCTGCAATAGATTGCGCGCCTTTGGATGTTGCAACAGTTGATCAATATTACCTATTGCCGCGGGATGCTGACGCAGTTGCGACTGGGCATCGGTAAGTAATGGCCAGCCGATTTTTTGCGATAGGGCAATGAGCTGTTGTGGATCTTGTTCAGGCGTGAGAGTACCGACAACGATCACCCCTTTACCGTGGACGAACCGCATAATGGCATCGTCACTTGGGCTGCTCACCTGTTTGCTCTTGCCGTATTGGGTATACGGACGTGCGAGCTGTAGCCAAGTTTGCAATGGTTTGAGGTAAGGTGATTCGGTATCGAGAATCGCGCCACTGAGTTCACTCGGATACAAGGGCTCACGGTACATGCAGTTGATGTGCACTGGGCGAGTTTGATTCGCCACTGCTTCATCCACTGTGGTAAGCAACGCCTGCGGTGCGATATGTGTATCCGGTGTTGGCAAATTCACTTGGGTGGCGTAATTCGCAAAAATTCCCGGTTGGACTATGGCTTGATTGGCACCGCAGCCGAGTAATTCTGGCGGACGATCGCCACTTAAGACGATTAAAGGTACATGGGTCAGCCACGACTCCACAATGGCAGGGTACAAGTTGGCGACTGCTGTGCCTGAGGTCGTAATGATGGCGACCGGTGCGCGGCTGGCTTTTGCTAGACCTAAGGCCATAAAGCCGAGCCCACGTTCGTCGAAATGTAAGTGACGCTGGAGTTTAGTTTGCTGGGCGGCGGCGAGGGTTAACGGTGTTGAGCGCGAGCCCGGCGCCATACACACATGTTGCACGCCAAGACGTGCTAACTCCTCAAGAATAAGGGCGCCCCAAATAAGATTAAGAGTGGCTGTATTTTCGGTCCGCATAGCTGAATCTATTAGGATAAAGATGGGCTTAGTGTAACGTGTTTATGCTCCAAGATGTATGCTTGGTTTAACAATTCTCGAGTGGATCGCATGGGGGCTGAGGTGGAGCCTAAGCTAAGGCAGAGGATGCCTGTCACCTCGTGTATCGGTGGTTTGTTGTTTGGATATGTTGAGCTATTGCTTGGCTAGATAATACGATCGACGATTTTTTTAATCTCTCCGCTTAACCATTTCAGGTCCTCATTGATTGCATTAGGCTGATTTTTTTGCACTAAGAAAATCGTTGGGGTTTCTGTATCTGCATATAAACGTTCTGCTTCATACTGCGATAGTTGACACGTATGCAGTTCAGGAATATCGCTCACCATTTCGTAAACTATCCGATAAGGCAATAGGGAGACTGCATTACTTTCGCCTAGATATTCAAACAAACTTGAAATACTGGTAATGGTAATTTCAGTATTGAGTTTAATGCCATTCGTTATGCAAAACTCTTGGTATGGACTCAATTTGGTGCTGGGATTACCAAGATCCGTATTGACATAGGGGTATTCCGCAATCGTTTCTAGAGTGATTTCCCGTTTAAAAATAGGATGATGCCTGCTAGCAATCAGGTAGAGTTTGTCCATACGTTGCAATTCAGTCGTTAGCAGTTTATCGCCGAAGGCGGCAACATCGGCAGCACTTTTATTGCAACAAATACCTAGGGTTGTATCACCATTAATAATGTCTTGAGTCGTATGCATAGACCAAGGGTTTATATTAATGTGCATGGGTTTTTGCTCTTCTTTAATAGCCTGCATCAAGGCTTTAGGAAAGGTGTAGGCAATTAACCCTGGTGCTGCAATTTCGACATGTGTCTTAACTTGGCGAGTGTTTGCTATTCTGGCTTTTTGAAACTTATCAGTACACTCAATTGCTTCTTTTGCAATTGGATATAAATGAGTAGCAAACTCATTTGGGAATAAGCCATATTTACGACGAATAAATAACTCATCACCAAAAATTTCCCGTAGATTTTTAAGGCTACGGCTGATTTTAGGAGCTGGAATGTCTAGCGCTTTCGATACATAGGTTGCTGACTTGTTCTCATATAATGAAACAAGTATTTTTAAACTCAGAATATCGAGGCCATCCATGTTACTAATGTGCATTTTTTATATTCCTTAATATTGAGCAAATACTTAAATCAACGCCTAATTATGGTGCTAATTAATAATTTTAATGTGAAACTAATCCCAAGTTTTGGATCTAGATTTTATCTATGTGTATCAAAGGTTTTTTTGTTTTATTTTTAATATTTAAAATGGTTTTTCATAAAATTTAAAATTTCAAAAACTAATATTTACATATTTAAAATGCAAGTACTGAATTATCAAGTATCAATATTTGTATTTAAGATTTACATAATTTTGCAATGTGACGAGCAGTGTAAATCATTGTTTATATTTAAGTTGTTATTTGCAAGTGTGACATGCGTCAAGAAAAGATAAGTGTTTTCAAATAATACTAAAGTTGCTTTAAAGGAGATAACAAAAAATAAATTAGTTTTTGGAGGCGTGTATGAATACTTCAGTCATTCTCAGCTATGCGTTTATGTACTTCGTACTATTCGTAGCAGTACCATTCGTGTTTGTGATGTTTGTCATGACTTGCATTAAGTTTTTTAAAGCAGGTCCTGATGAAGCCGCACATCATGAGATGAAACTTAAACCAGTATTGTTCGATAAACAAAGCTTCAATTTTTTTAAATCATTAAAAACAGTTGTTGAAGGTAAATACGATGTTTGTTGTAACGTGCCATTAGACACTGTATTTGAGATGGACAAACATGATACGGAATTAAATCATGAATGCCGACTCGATTATGTATTGATCGACCATGATTCATCTGAAGTGAAAATGGTTATCAGTGATTTTGGCAAAGAAACTAACTCACCACTGAAAAAACTGTTTAGCAAGTTCAATATCAGTTTCATTGAAATGAACCAGCATAAACAGTGGGATACTCAGAGTCTTAAGCAAGCCTTGGCTGTGTGATCTTGACCGTCGGGTTCGGAATTATCCGAACTCGACCCCTTCTTTACCTTCCTACGGATAAATGTGAGGACTTCCTATGTCCAAAAGACAATGGCTGTGGTCGTTACGCTTAGGTGCTGCTGCGTTGCTTTTAAGCTTTTCTGCAATGAGTGCTGAGCCAGCCAATCAAATTAACAGTGATGCTTGTATGAAGTGTCACAAGCGTAATGGTCAAATGTTAGGGCATCATGGTCAAGATGCGATGAAAATGAGCTGTTCTTCCTGTCATGGAGAAAAGGGCGATCACCCTAAAAAACCGAATGATATGGTGGTCTTTGGTATGGAGGAATCGTCGGATCTGACGGTTCAGCTGAGAGTGTGTCAGAAATGTCATACCAAGAAAAAACTCAGTGGAGCAGATTGGACGCATAACGTACATGCTCAAAAAGTGCCTTGTGCCGCCTGCCATAAATTACATAGCCCAACGGATCCAATGGCGGATATGACGCCGAAGGTTCGCAGTGAGCTATGTAGCAGTTGCCACACTGGCAAGCAGGAGTAAGGTTATGGAAAATTCAAAAAGAAGATTTCTAAAAGGCACCTGTGCCTTATTTGCCGGCGCTACAGGTGCATCATTACTCGCCACAGTGAATGCATCGGATAGCGTTAAAGCAGAACCTGATGTCAAATATGCACTTATTCATGATGAAACTAAGTGTATAGGTTGCCAAGCGTGTGAGGTGGCTTGTCGTGAAGTGAATAATGTACCCGAAGGTGTGTCTAGGCTTCAAATTAAGCAAGCGGGTCCCTTTGGCGAATACCCTAATCAGTTTTATCACTTTAGTCGCAAGTCTTGTCAGCATTGTGAAGACGCGCCCTGTGTCAATGTATGTCCAACTGGAGCTGCATTTATTGATAAAGAAACGGGTATCGTTTCTGTCGATGCATGGAAATGCGTAGGTTGCCAATACTGTATTGCAGCTTGTCCTTATCAAGTCCGTTTTATTAATCCTGTCACCCATGCGGCGGATAAGTGTGATTTCTGCCGAGAAACTAACCTAGCTCAAGGTAAACAACCAGCCTGTGTTGCTGCTTGCCCAACAAAGGCACTCGTGTTCGGTAATTTAAAAGATCCGACTTCTGAGGTTGTTCAAGTTCTGCGGTCTAATCCAACCCAGCGCACTAAGGTTGATCTTGGAACGAGACCTAAATTGTTCCGTATCGTTGCAAAATCAGGGGAGGTGATACTATGAGTGCCCTACATTTTGATACCTTAGTGTGGCATTGGCCGATTGCAATTTACCTGTTTTTAGCGGGTGTATCTGCGGGAGCCATGTTCTTCGCCGTACTGTTGAAACATTTTGTTTTGAAGCAAAACGCCTATCAGTCTGGTTTTGTGCGAGCCGCTTGTATTGTCGCGCCTGTAGCTGTGATGGCCGGGTTAGGGATATTGGTCGCAGACTTAACTAAACCTCTCGATTTTTGGAAGATTTTGGTGTTCTACAACCCTAAATCTGTCATGTCGATGGGCGTGCTTATTCTGCTGATTTACCAAGTATTTATGTTTATGTGGATTGGTTTGACCTTCCGTAAACCTGTTGATGCTTGGTGTGAAACACGCTTTCCTATTGTGCTTAAGTTGACCGCATTATTGGCTCGATTTGAAGCGACAATTACAGGATTGCTCGTGATTCTATCCTTGGCATTGGGCGCGTATACAGGCTTCCTGCTCTCGGCCTTGCCAGGCTATCCCATGCTTAAAAACCCTGTGTTACCTCTGCTGTTTTTGGCATCTGGTTTGTCTTCCGGTGCGGCATCATCTTTACTCGGTGGCGTGTTGATGAATGGCAAACCTAATGACAAAGAGGTGCACTTTATCCACAAGGTTGAAATCCCACTGATTTTAGTCGAAATCGTGCTGATTTTTACCTTCTTTATGGGCTTAGTGCTAACAGGTGGACAGAGTAAAATAGCCGCCTTTAATGCCTTAGGGTATGGCTTCTGGGGATGGATTTTCTGGCTTGGTATTATTGGACTCGGTTTGTCGGGACCATTGGCGATGAATCTGTTTATGACGGCGACATCTAAACGGAAATGGGCCTATGTGGCGGGGACGGCTTGCTTGAGCTTGATCGGGGTATTACTGCTACGTAACTTCATACTCTATACAGGACAAATGACGATCGCTTAAGGCGTACCGTTAATTAATGACGAAAAAATCATAATAATCAATGGAATCGACGGATCGCGGAAACAATGTCAAAGGAAAACATTGTAGATGAGGCCCTTGCGGCGCTGGCTGAGCTCTCAAGGGTTAAGTCTAGCCGCGGTTGGTTGTGTAACAGGGAGGTCGCTGGGCAAGGATGCCATATTTTACACTTCAATATTTTGCCCTGCCTCCAAACGGGCCTCGCCACCTTATTCCTAAGGGTGGCGTTTCTTGTTTTAGGGAGGCACGATTTACTCGCCGAGGTTATTAATCCATTCACTCATTACCACATGGGTTTTGATCTTGATGATGTCAGTGTGAGTGTCGATATACTCACGGATCTCATGCAGGCGGCGCATCGAGGGCGCATGCACGTACACGAGTAAATCCATATCACCAGAAATACCACGGCAGGTAATCACTTCGGGGATAGCTTGGAATACGTGTACCACATCGGCGCAACGTGGACATTGATGCTGGATTTCGAAATAAGCCGATACTCCTTCTTTTTGCGACTCACTCAAGAGCACTTGATAGCCACGGATTACTCCAGTTTGTTCGAGCTTTTTTATGCGCTCGGCAACCGCACTACGGGATAGATTGACCTGTTCGGCGATATTCGACACGCTCTGGCGCGCATCCTGACGCAAACTATGAATGATGGCCGTATCGAATTTATCCAAGGGTGACTCCAGTGAAAATGGCTATATTGAATCTGTGTGTTATTTTGCCATTGGTTTGAATAACCACAGAATTTGCTGAGTATTTTGGCTTAAAATTGCATCAAATCTTAAACTGACCGTCATTTTGATAGAAATAACGTTATTTGCCGCGATTTTGCCGGTATTGGACGTGGAGAACACTGAAATTAACGGCAGATTGTAGGGCGAAATCTCATTATACTGACAGCTCAAAAACCACAGAATATTAACAGATGAATTCAAATAGCGGAACTATAGGTCGTTGGCAAGGTGCGGGTTTAATGGCGACCACTTTGCTCGGTACAGGGGTATTTATTTTGCCTCAGATGACTATTGAAAAAGCGCATTCTGGCGCCTTAGTCGCATGGATCTTGTTGACCTTGGCCATTATTCCTGTAGCACTGGTCTTTGGTCGTTTAGCTAGTGTATTTCCCCATGCCGCAGGCCCCGCTTACTTTGTCGAAAAAGCCTTTGGTCGCACTGCTGGTCGAACAATTGGACTGATCTTTTTACTGGTTGTGCCCATGGGGGCTCCGGCCGCGATTTTGATGACCTTTCAGTTTGTGAATGCCTTAATCCCGATATCGGGTTGGTCCAAGGTTGGTGTTGAAATACTCGTGATTTTTGGCTTGTTTCTGATTAATTTAAGAGGCATTCAAGTGTCGGCTAAGCTGCAATTTGGCCTGACACTTTGCATAGTCGCCGTTGTTGTGGTCTTGTTTGGTGCGAGTAGTTTTCAGCAAGGTCATCTCACGACACTTGCTAGCCATGGTATGCCTGAAATGCCGACCGTGATGATTGCCGCTGGCATCGCTTTTTGGAGTTTCTTGGGTATAGAAGCTATGACCCATCTTGCCGATGATTTTCGTCGTCCGCAGCAGGATATGATCCCCGCTATGATGATGGGCACAGTGCTGGTGGGCGTGATTTATGTGGCTTGTACACTTTTATTGCTATTAGTGCCGACAGATAAAAGTGTCGCCATGATCGGCGTGTTTGACCAACTGCTCGGTGGTTACGGTGCGCAAGTGATTGGTGTGTTAGGTATCGCAAGTGGATTGGCAACCGTTAACGTGTATGCGGCCAGTGCGGCACGTCTGGTCTGGAGTTTTAGTTGTGAAGGCATTTTACCGCGCTTCTTTGCCGTTAAGAATGCCCACGGTGTGCCCATTCGAGCACTTGCTGCGCTGTTATCTGTGATGGCAAGCGTGATTGTACTGACTTACCTTACCGGGCAAGAGCTAGAGCACCTTATCGCATGGAGCAACGGCGTATTTGTGGTGATCTATTTGATGGCTATGCTCGCTGCCGCTAAGTTATTACCACGGCACAATTGGCCGCTGGTGGCGCTGGGTTGTGCGTTTTGCTTAGTATTAGGTTTTGCCCTAGGTGCAAGTATGTCCTATGTGCTTGTGTTGATCTTAGTGGTCGCACCATTTTTGTGGTGGCAAAAGACCCATATTAGTCGCAAACAAAGTTTGGCGTTACCTGAGTAATATTCGACCCCTCTGGGGCTAAATCAACATGATGGATTAATTAAGAAAGCCCCGAACTCTTTATTGTCATAAGAGTTTGGGGCTTTTTTGTGTGGCTTAGTGGATTTCGAAACTGGATATGATTGAGTGCGATTAAATTGCATGAAACAAAGAGGTAAACCTTAAGTCTGATGGCCGCCAAGCTTTGTTGCCGAAGGACTGCACATTACTGATATTTAATGTATCTCGGTGAGCGAGGCGATAACTTGTGTTCTATATTTTGATCATTCATACGGAAGGAGAATAAATATGGATTCAGCTGCGTTGCTCAATCGTGTCGATGAGTTACCTAGGTTACCTAAGGCGATCAGTGAATTGTTAGATGCGGTCAATGATGACAATGCGACAGTAAAAAGCATTGCCACTAAAGTTTCACACGATCCCTTAATCAGCGCTAGGGTGTTACGCCTTGCTAATTGTGCCCACTATGGACGTAGTCGAGAGGTTGGTACTATCGATGAAGCTGTTGTGCGTCTTGGGATGCAAACCCTACGAACCTTAGTGCTCGCATCGGCGGTGATTGGTGCAGTCCCTAAGTGTGAAGGAATAGATTTAGCCCAGTTTTGGGGGCAAACCTTTGAGATTGCGCTTTATAGTCAAGAAATGGCAAAGCGTTGTGGTGCTGTCCCAGAAGAAGCTTTTACTTGCGGTATCTTGCATCGTATTGGCGATCTATTGATTGCGGCAGTATCGCCTGAAGATGCGGCGAAAATTGCCGAAGCTGTGGCGCAGGGTAAAGATAAGCATCAGTTTGAGCGCGAGTTACTCGGATATGATTCCCCGGATATTGGCGCATTACTAGCGAAGAATTGGAAGTTTACACCAGCGTTAGTGCAAGGCATTTTGTATCAAGACCACCCTAAGGATTCAAACCCATTTTCAAAACTTGCTGCGTTATTATGCTTATCTTACAAAGTTCTAGATGAGTGGGATACGATTGAGGATGATGAAAAAACCAGTTGGTTATCTCAATTAGCGACTAAGAAAGGATTGAAGATGGAGATGGGCGGGCTAAGGACTAAGTTGACTGAATTACACGGTTCGGGATATGAAATCGGTAAAGCGTTAGCTTAGGCTCTTGTTTAGCTTAGTTTTTTGGTGAGTAGGGTGGTAGTAAAAATATTTTTAGCCAAAGAGCGATATCAATTTAGTCTTAAGAAGACCATCGCGTGAATGGGGAACGGACGTTTCGCATTCACGCTTTTTTATGGGCTTTTGTTGATTTGCACTTTGACTGAATAGTGGATGTGGCTAGCCAGTTTGTTGGGTTGCAGCGATGGCAAGATTACGCATTTGGATCAACTCGCTGTGTTTGAGGTGCAACAAATCGGCGGTGCGTCGAATGATCTGGTCTTCATATTGGGATAGCTGGCCATCGGCGTAGGCCAGTTGCCACATTGCGAGCAACAATTGCTGCTTTTGCGCTAGGCTAAATTCAGCGTTAATGGCTGAGGTGAATTCAAAGAGTGAGGTCGCGCTGCCTTGTACGCTTTTAGCTTCATCAATCAGTATCTTAGCGTCTACTTCTGACATTGATAAGGTATCGGTTAGCAGCTTAGGTAATAAGGCTTCTTCCTCTGCCGTTAAGGTCTCATCGGCAAATACGACTTCAAGTAACATACTCGCTGCGGCCAGTTTAAGTTGATGTGCCTTGTCTTCTGGGGAGACTGCTTGAGTATGAGCTTCAAAAAATCGTCTTAATTTCGCAATCATATTTGGCGGTTCTCATGCTGGAGGGAATATAAAGTAGAGTCGATTGGGAAGTGAAAGTTCACCCTAAACCTTGTATTGCTTAGGGTGAGGTAAGACTGAATTACAGTAGCGAGTTCAGACCTTTCACCAGTAAGTCTGAGGTGCCTTCAGTGCCATTGGTATCTAAGTAAGACTTAGCTATGTTGATCATTGGCATTGCTAGATCTTTAGAAATGCCCAATTTTTCAAAGGCGTCTAAAACCATAGCACTGCCTTGCAGTGATGAACCTAAATCACCCGCTTTGGATAATAAGCCAGAAACACCCGATTTTGAGTCCAATTTAGGCGCGGCGGCGAGCAAACTATCGGCATTAGGAATGCTGGCAGCCAGTTTTGAGTAGTCGGTTGTTCCTAGGCTTGATTGCGCTAAGCCTAATAAACTGCCTAAGCCACCTTCGGCTTGAGTTTGGTTTAAACCCAATTGTGACATGACGCTGCCAACTAAATCATTCGACTGAGTTGCCGCTGCTGTAGTGGTCGCTTTTTCAGTTTTGGCTTGAGTTCCTGCCAAGTTATCTAACCAGCCTGCACTGGCGGGCGCCGCTAAAATACAAGTGCTGAGGAGGATAGAGAAGGTCAGAGTGTGTTTCATATGGAAGCGTCCTTTGAGAGTTTGCGCACGAGTTCGCTGGACAGTTTAGCGGGTTTGTCACTTTTGTTGCAGTAGTTTTCTGTGATTTACGGTTCACACTGGTGATTTCTACTGTGCATTGCCAAGGGATTTTCGGTATCCTTAGCGGCAATTCTAAGTGTTAATTCATTTCAATTATTTGGAAAGTCGCATGTCACTATCCGCAATTTTGTCAGAAGCCTATAACTTCTTCCGTAATCATCTGGCGCAACTCGCTATGCTGACGATCCCATTACTCTTGATCCAAGTTGGGATCCAGTTATGGCTTGGTATAGAGATGAGTAAAGTTGATCTAGAAAACCCACAGTTTGGCGCTCCGCATATGATCGCCATGATGCTGTTACTACTTACATTTTCGGTATTAATTGCCGCTTTGACTCTGTTTTTAGAACTGCGCTCACAAGGGCATAGTCCTTCAGCGGGAGTGGTGTTGAAGGCGAGTTTACCTTTTGTTCCACCATTATTATTGGCTGGGGTGTTTTCTGGTCTAGCGATTTTAGCACCAGTGATGCTGTTTGCCGCCTTCGGTCCTGTGTGGCTGGTAGGATTGGTAATTAGCTTCTATCTCTTTGCACGTTTAGCCTATGTGAACTTTATGGTTGTGGTTGAGCGCTTAACACCGCTAGAAGCGATTAAGGGTAGTTTTAGTTTTAGTGGCCCTATCGTACTGAAAACCATTGCATTATTGATGTTATATTTACCACTCTCCGTCATAGGTAGCCAGCTTTCTGGGTTAGCATCCATGGGCGGATTACCTGTGCAAATGTTAGCGGATACTTTTATGTCTTTTATTGGATTATTCGTTAACGTCGCTTTGTTCCGCTTATATATGGTGTCGAAAAAACCAAGCGTCGAATAGTGCAACATCAATTCAGCCTGTAGGGAATCACTCATGGGGACGAAAATAGTCATTAAGGATAGTGAGTTTATCCACGATTTTTCGGTCTCCTTGAGTGATGATTACCTCAAGGTGAAAAGCTATGTGCAGGATGTACCGACACAGTCGCTACTGCACATTCGCAGTTTTACCCATAAACTTACAGAGTTACTGGGGCAAGATAAGCAAATCGCGTTTTCGAGTCCGAATTTATACGATAGGATCGAACAGCTAAATCAGCGGCGCGTGATTGATGTGAAGACCACTCGTGCCCTGCATCGATTGCGTGCCGACGGTAACCGCGGTGCTCATCCTGAGAAATACCATCTCACCCAAGAACAATTACTCGCGCTAGCGCAAAAATCCATTAAAGATGTTCTGACTTTAGTCGAGCACTTGTATCCTAAGGTTAAAGGTCGAGTTGCCCCTGACTACTGTTATGAAGCGACTGACGCAATGACTGTGAGGGACTTGTGCTACCGCGCTGTGATGGAAGATGACCCGCAAGCGCAGTATTTGGTGGGGATATCGTTTAAGACCAAGGCTTTGATACTGAAAGAACAAGAACTGCTCAAAGAGCAAGAACTTGCGGCAGAAGCCGAAGCTATATCAAGCCAAGATTTATCCACAGTTTCACCTCTAAATACCATTTCTCACATCAGCGCCGCTGACAGTTTTGCCCGTGCCGCCTATTGGTTTTCCCTTGCGGCACCTAAGCACATGGAAGCCTTACATGAGCATGGCGTAGCACTGATCCACGGTTATCAAGGCGCGCCAGAAGTGGCTAAAGGTGAACAGATCATTGCCACTGCAGCAGCAGCAGGTGTGGTCAATGCGATGGCGTTGTTGGGATATTTTTATCTTGTAGGCAGTGAGTCGTTTCAACCCGACAGCAAGTTAGCACAGCAATATTTACAAGGTGCGGCAGATGGCGAGCAAACTGAAGCGATGGCAAATCTAGGTGTGTTGCATTACCAGCAAAAGAACTTAACTCAAGCCTATCATTTTATAAGCAAAGCCGCGCAAGCAGGTTATCCCCATGCCCAGTATCATTTAGCATTAATGCTTGCCAATGGAGATGGTTGTACTCGAGATATGATTGCCAGTGAGCATTGGATGGCCGAAGCTGCCGAGCAAGGACAACTCGATGCTATGCTCACGCGGGCGCAGCATATGCTCAATGATGACAATGCCTTTGGCAGTGATTTGACTCAAGCTGAGGATTATTTGCGCCAAGTGATCAAATATAGCCACAGTGTGCCTGCGATGATTGAGCTGAGTATGGCACTGGCCGACGGTATCTTAGGGCGAATTGATGTCGTTGGATCTGCGGCTTTACTTAAGCTGGCACGGCAAAATGCCAATAAAAAAGAGGCGGATATTATCGAGCCTCTGTGGCGTTCACTGGTATTACAAATTGAAAATGTGCTTGAGGTAACCCAAGATCCCGCCGAAATTCATAGCCTTAAACGCGCCCAGATCTTACTCGCTTGAGCGCAGTTTTGCTTCGATTGAACTAGTGTTCATCCTCTTTATGCTCAAAAGTGCGCCCTTGATGGCGTGTCGTATTAGATTCCCTAACAATAGTGTCAGATCCATAAACCTGACTCTGCGGCTCCTCTGTCGCGTGGGCATGCTGCGTTGCGTTTGCCTGAGCCTGATTAAACTTAGCCAACTGACGTGCCATATAAAAACGGCTAAATAGGACTAAACAACCGAGCGCAATGGCGCCAAATAAGAGCACGAAGGGCAATAAAAATAGTGATAAACAAATTAGGCTAATGCTAATTGCCATCGCTAACCAAGCCCGTGGGCCAGAAATTCGGGTCTGCAGTGGGCTCTGTTGGAACTGTTGAAAAATCATAAGAACTCCTCGATAGGCAGTGGACATTTAGTGTGCAATAGCGAGTGCGTCTAGGTCACGTTAATCTTGATTAATTTACTTTATTTTACTCCGGAGGCCATTTTGGTGTTGCGCATTACTTTGATATGTGATCGCATGCCTATCTATATGTTGTTGCTCGAATAACAGTTGGTTAATTATATGTGTTTGCTAAAATCTTTTTGATGTAAATCTGAGCAATTTCTTTGCTAACTGTACAGAATATGAGAAAATTCAGCTCAAATTTAACTGCAGTTTTAACTCAGTTAGCCGCCTTATTATATTGGTTGTAAATGTTCGTTCGACCCGCTCAAACACCCTCTTGTTTCACTGCTTTGTTAATTAATTAGACGCCAACATGAACTCATATTCGCTCAAGCAAAAAATTCTGTTCTCTGTCGTGGCAGCCCTTTCACTCGTGATTGGTTTGTTGTCATGGCAAAGTTATTCCAGCCAAAAATCCCAGCTGTTACAAAACAGCCTAGAACAAGTGCAGCGCTTAGGTGAACAGCAGGCTGAGCGGATCCAAGAATGGTTGGCTGGCCGCCAAGATATTATGGGAGCCCTGGCGAACAAAGTTGAAGGTGACAGCCTCAATACACTTCAACAAGCACAGGCATCGGGCCGTTTTCAGCTGACCTATTTTGGCTCTCAAGCAGGGCAAATGTTGGATTCTGATCCGAGTATTGATCGTACGGGCTATGATCCTCGCAGCCGCCCTTGGTATCAACAAGCCATCAGTGAACGCGGTCTTATTTTGACAAAACCTTACGTGGATGTTGCCTATAACATTCTGGTTGTGACTATGGCGCAGCCTACCGCACAAGGTGTTGTGGGTGGTGACTTATCTATCGCAAGCCTAGTTGACGGTGTTAATCGGATGAAGTTACCGGCAAACGGTTATGCCATCATGATGCACAAAGACGGCACAGTGATCGCTTATAAAGATCAAGCTAAGACGATGAAACCTATAGGTGAAATCGACAACGAGCTTAATCGCAACTTACCGGAACAGAGCCGTGCAGCGGGCACTCTGTTGCCTATGTATTTTGAAAATGAAGGACGTGACAAATTAGTCTGGAGCGTTGATATCCCTAATACAGATTGGGAATTAGTGTTAGTGCTTGATAAGGAAACGCTAGAAGCGCCATTGTCTAACCTATTACTCACTCAATTGGGTCTCTCTGCACTCGTACTGTTGCTGAGTGTGTTAGCCATTTCTTGGTTAGTTGGCATGTTACTGGGTCCTCTGAGTCGAGTATCGCAAGCTCTTGCGCGTATTGCCGATGGTAATGGTGATTTAACTCAACGTATTTCAGTCGACACTCAAGATGAAGTGGGCGTGCTTGCCGACAGCTTTAACCGCTTTGTGGGCAGTCAACATCAGCTGATCAGCCATATTCGCCAATTAGCGAATGAGTTAGATGCCGATGCTGAACGTAGTCTTGCCACCACGCAAACTTCGGTTGCGGAGTTACAACGTCAACAGCAAGAAGTCGCTATGGTCGCGACTGCGGTAACTGAAATGGCGAGTGCGACTAATGAGATCGCAGCCAATGCTGAGAACACGGCAACAGCGGCTCAACAGTCTGCAGCGAGCAGTTTACAGGGCAAAGAGTTAGTGAATAAAACTCGTAACTCGATTAATTCACTCGCAGATGAAGTGACTCAAGCAACGGATGTCATTGGCGATTTAAGTCGTCACGCTAAGTCTATCTCGAGTATTCTGGCGACAATTCAAGGGATTGCTGAGCAAACTAACCTGTTGGCGCTTAACGCAGCCATTGAAGCGGCTCGTGCTGGCGAGCAAGGCCGTGGTTTTGCGGTCGTTGCCGATGAAGTTCGAGTATTATCGCGCCGCACACAAGATTCGACTCAGGAAGTACATACCACGATTGAAACGCTACAACGCACTACCGCTCGAGCAGTCAGCTTGATGGAAAGCAGCCAAGCCTTAGCGGGTCATAGCGTAGAAGATGCCAATGCGGCGGCGAAAGCCCTTGAAGAAATTACGCAAGCGGTCAACGTGATTTCAGATATGGCAGGCCAAATTGCTACCGCAGCGGAAGAACAGACTCAAGTGACGGGTGAAATAACCCAGAATACGGTTGCGATTAAAGATGTGACTGATGAGATTACCGCATCGGCCATGGCAGATTTGGCACAGGCGAGGGGCTTAAAAGCTCGCGCTAATGACCTGAATGCGCAAGTCGCGACATTTATTCTGTAATCGCTATTCTTAATAGCGTGCCTCGATATTAGCCCGATAAAGCCTTTACTTTGTCGGGCTTTTTACTGGCCGTTTTGTCGTGTTAAAGCATTTCTGTGGGATTGAATAACTTAGCCACACTTTGACAAATGGTTTCTCTAATCCATTTATGCCCTTGATCTTCATCATTTCTTTGATGCCATAACAACACATAGGCCATTGGCATAAATTCGAAAGGCAGTGGCAGTTGTTTGAGCGGATAAAGTTGGCAGGCGTGACGGGCAAAGCTCGACGGCAGAGTGAAGATTAAATTGCTGTGGGCGCAAACGCTGGCGGCACCATAAAAGTCGGGTACAGTCGTGCTGATCCGGCGTCTATGCCCAAGATCGGCAAGAAAGTAATCCAGTGCCCACCAATCACTACCTTCACAACGAACCTGCACATGGGCCATATCGAGGTAAAGGGGTAAATTCCATTGTTCTGAGGTGAGCGCCGCCATCAGCGGGTGATCCTCTCGCACTAAGCAGACTTGTTGATCGGTAAATAATGTTTGATAGGCAATCCCTTCGGGCAGGCGATCTACTTGAAAATCCGACAGTGGATGCAAATCCCGCCCTGAAATGCCAAAGTCGATTTGCCCTTGCTGCAAATCCTGCATCGATTTTTCAGTCCAGACATAGGAGTCGAGTTTGACGTTGGGTGCCGTGGTCAGCATAGGGCCGATAAAATATGGGATTAAGGTCTCATAGGCGCTTTCCACCATGGCAAAAGAAAATTGTCGATTGCTACTGGCAGGATTAAAGGTCGGAGGCTGAGTGAGTTGATACAAGTCTTGCAATATATTCGGTAGTTTTTGCCCAAGAATGAGGGCATGCGCGGTGGGTTTTAAGCCATGCGCCGTGCGCTGAAATAGGGGATCATCTAAGGTTTCTCTGAGTCGATTTAAGCTCTTACTGAGGGCTGACTGGCTTATATGTAATCGGCTGGCGGCGCGAGTGACACTCTGCTCCTCTAGCAGCACTTTGAGTATGACCAGCAAGTTCAAATCGATTCTGGCTAAGTTGTCGATATTCACAGATATTCCTCAGAGGAAATTTACTTTGGAAATTATACCATTTCTGTTCATACCTTGAGTTAATTAAAATAGCGCCCACTGAAATACCTTTCCCTGATCAACTGAGATTATTTATGCGGCGCAATCTGTTACCTATCCTGATGTCTATGGTGCTGCTCAGCCCATTAGCCATCGATATTTATTTACCTTCAATGCCAACTATGGCGACAGAATTCGCCGTATCTGCCAGTGATGTGCAATCCACGCTCGTATTGTTTTTATTCGCCATGGGCTTAGGCCAAGTGTTGATTGGGCCATTAGCCGACCGTTATGGCCGCCGTCCTGTGGCCATTTTCGGGGTCTTACTCTACGGCGCAAGTAGTCTTCTCGCTGCCGCGGCCATCGAGTTTCATTGGTTACAGATTGCTCGTGTGCTGCAAGGTTTAGCCGCCTGTTCAACTTCTATCGTGGTGTTTAGTGCGGTGCGTGACTGCTACTCACAAAAAGAAGGCGCTAAAATTTACAGTTACTTAAATGGAGCGATTTGCGTGATCCCAGCTTTAGCACCAACCTTAGGTGGCTTGCTAGCGATGCAATTCGGCTGGCGTTCAACTTTCGTTTTCATGACGTTATATGCCATGTTGATGATGCTCGTTGTTGGTTATCGCTTACCTGAGACTCGTCCAGTTAACACTGTTACTACTGGCCCACTTTACCGTTGGGGCAGATTCAAACCTGTACTCGGTAACACCCACTTTTTGTTTTATGCCTTTGCTTGTATGTCGGCTATGGCGGCTATTTTGAGTTATGTGTCTTATGCGCCTGTGTGGTTGATTGGGCATTTAGGGGTTTCTGAGCTGGCGTTTAGTGGTTTATTCGGGCTCAATGCTGTGTTTAATATCGTGGCCTGTTTTGCGGCACCGATCGTCATTCGCAAACTGGGTAATCGTCCAACGGTTATTTTGGCTCTGTCCTTACTCGTTCTGTCTTCAGTGGCAACAGTGGCGGGTCAACAGTTTGGTCCAAATACAGGGATGGCAGCAGCTTTTAACTTCATGTTACCTATGATGTTGTTATGTGTGGGATTTGCCTTCTTACTCGGCCCTGCGACTAGTATGGCACTGTCAGCTTTCGGTGAACGAGCGGGGACTGCCGCGGCTATGCTAGGTTTTATTCAGATGAGTGGTGCATCCGTTTTAGCTGGACTTATACAGCAAACGAATTTAACTGCACCTTATGCAGTGGCACTCGTCATGGGCGTGTTTTCTATCGGTTTATTGTTGATGATGGCGCTGAGTCGATTCGACCACTGGCACCAAGAGCAGTTAGTTGGCGAGCATTAGTTCGCGGCACTGATTAATTACAGAGTACACCCTTTACCCACAGTTTGTTTGACCGCGAACTGTGGGTATTTTTTATTGTGTCTAATACCCTTTTATCCTTTGGTATACTCGTAAAATAACTCACTAAACCGAGGGTAAAGCTTGTCCCGTCACTATTGTGCTATCTGTCGTTATCCGCAAAATGCTTGCTTATGTGCGAGTGTTAAGCCTATCTCTCCAATGACTCAGTTGGTGGTTTTACAGCACCCGAGTGAAGTCGAACATAAGAAGAATAGTGTGCGGGTATTGAGTCTTGCTGTACCTAAAACGCAAGTTTATGTGGGTGAAAGCGAGTCTGATTTCAACGGTTTACGGGAATATTTAGCGGCGTGTAATAAGCCTATTTATCTCGTCTATCCCTCTGCGTTAAGTGTAAGTGTTGAACAGCAACGTATTAATCCTGATTGTATATTGCTGTTGCTCGATGGCACTTGGCGTAAGGCATTCAAAATGCTGCAGCTGAATCCTTGGTTAGCCCAGTATCCTGCGGTGCATTTGGCTGAAGGTTATGAATCGCGCTATCGGATCCGTAAATCGAGTCGTAGCGATAGTTTATCGACCTTAGAAGCTTGCGCTTATATGTTAAGCGCCCTTGATCCTACCCTTGATGTTCAGCCGTTAATGATGGCATTTGATGCTATGGTGGAACTGCGGATTAAGGCGATGCCGAGTACAGTGCAGGCTCGTTATCAGAACTCAAATGAATCCAGTGGTAAGGTATAGTTGATGAGGTTAAGGCTATTGAGTCTTAGATTTTTTAAGTATGAATTAGTGCTTTTAAGTTATTGAGTTTTGAGACTCCGTACGAATTAAAATAGTCAAAATCTTATTCAGATCACGCTAACGTAATGTGAAATACGGTTTAATAACTAGGATTCATTTGCGCAGCAAATGATGAGATAGCTTTGCCAGCCAATTGCTTTGCAGGGGAGTAATTCCATTCATTACTATTAGTAAATGGCGTGCTGGCAGGGCTATCGAGCTTTAAATATGGTGTTTTCTGCAAGAAAATCTTTCCCCTTCGTTCGCGACCCATCAAAATATTTCGATAAAACCTTAGCGGATCTTTCGTTTTCCGTTGTAAACGTTGAGAGCGTTAATTCGGTACGCAAGTCGGATTATCGAGCCGATGCGAACATCGGCAGTCTTAAATCTGTTCTAGGCTAAGCGTTTTTCCGCAAGAAAGGCTTGGGTGAAGTTTTCGACTGAACTCGGGTAGCCAAATAGAAATCCTTGGGCGAAACCTTGGCCCATGTCAGTCATTATGTCTTTTTGTTGTTGAGTTTCAATACCTTCTGCGACGAAGTGAATGTCGAGTGCTTGTGCGAGTTGCACTATAGCATTGCAGAGCTTTTGTCCTGAGACTTCGTTTAAGCGCAAGGCAAACTCGGCATCAATTTTGACGCTGTCTATTGGCAAAGTCCCTAAGCGACTGAGTGACGATAACCCAGTCCCAAAATCATCGATGGCAATGCTGACACCTAACGCTTTAATACGATTGAGTGTGAGTCGTGCTTGCTCCGGTTGTCGTAACAATGCCGATTCGGTAATTTCTAAAATCAGTGCTTCAGCGGGTAACGTCGCCATTTCTAAGGCATTTATCACTTGGTCGATAAAATCTAAGTGTTCTAATTGCAGTGGTGACACATTGACTGAAATTCTAAAGTCGGGTTGATAATGTGCTCGCCAGAGGGCCGCTTGTACACAGGCCTGCTCTAATACCCATTGGCCAATGCTGACAATTAATCCTGTTTCCTCAAGCAATGGCACAAAGTCGGCAGCTTCATAATATTCTGTCGGTGACTTCTGCCAGCGGAGCAGGGCTTCGGCAGCAATAGTTTTATTTGTGTGTAAATCGACTATGGCTTGATAAGCGAGAGTGAATTGTTTTAGGCTATGCGCATGCCTTAGGTTATTGATTAACTGTAATTTTAACTCGGCTGCTAGGCTCATTTCCTTATCGTAAAACACGAGATGCGGTAAGCTCTTTTTAGCGCAATACATAGCAGTATCGGCAAGACTAATCAGTTGTCCCGCTTGGTTACTGTGGGTAGGAAATAGCGCGATGCCTATGCTGGTGCCGAGGAAGAACTTTTGGCCTTCAATTTCAAAGGGGCTCTCAAATAAGCTGAGAATCTGCTCTGCAAACAGCTGAATTTCATCTTTACAGCTACAGTCTTGCAGCACTAAGGTAAATTCATCTCCTCCCATACGGGCTATATCGGCCTTTTCGATACAACCTGCTTCGAGTCTGGCTGCGACGAGTTGTAATACTCTATCGCCCATGGAGTGACCGAAGCTGTCATTGATATTCTTGAAACCATTGAGATCTAAAAACATCAACGCGCCCAGTGCGAGGGGATCTGTTTTAAGTTTTTCGAGGGCACTATTGAGGATCTGTTTGAGATGGAACCGGTTAGGTAATCCAGTCAAGGTATCGTACATAGCCCGAGTTGTTAGCTGGGTTTCTAATAGTTTTTTAGTACTAATATCACTGAAAATATTCACATTATAATGAGCATTATCTTCAGTGACGATTTTACGACTGCTCTGCCAAGCAGGAAAGTTACTGCCATCTGAACGTCTTTTCCACGTTTCGCCCTGCCAAAATCCCCTTTGTTTCAAGGCGATTTGGCATTCGGTTTCTTCCCCCATATTATGGGTTCTTACCTCTAAAAATTCAGGGGTTTTACTGATGAGCTGCTCAGCGCTATAGCCGCAAATACGGCACATTGCTTTATTGACAGCCAAAATTTGATTATCAGTGTCAGTGATATACACAGCTTCGGCACTTTCTTCGAGCGTGGTCGACAAAATTTCTTTGGGAATATGAGCAAAACCATCAGAAATCGTTTCGCGCATTTGATTGCGGCGATTAAGAGCTTGTAATTCAACGAGTACCACGGGCTGTTGTTGCAGATAACAGCGATAGAGATTAATTCGAGTCGGCAGTTCATTGCCTTGTTGGCTCATGTGTAGCCAGTTGAATTCAACATTATTGCCAGCAATGGCTTCAAGGATCATTTCCCGCGCAAATTCAACACTATTGCGGCCTGAAGATTGGATCCTCGGAGAAAAATCATAGGGAGTCGCATTTACAAAAGCATCGTATTCAGTCTCAAAATAACTGAGGGTGGCTTGGTTGGCACTAATAAAGCTAAAGCCTTGAATTAAGGCTAAGGGGGTTTTATGGGGATGTGCTTGCCAGAGAGACAGCTTTTCTTGCAGTACAGGATCATCTGTACTGAGTTTCTTAAGTAAGTGTTGCCATCTGATCATTCAGGATACTCCCTTGTGACGCAAAATAGTCACATCCCATTTTTAGGTCTTCGTTGAACACGAAGTTGCCCAATAGTACATCATTCCAATGGGGTTAAAAATAAACCTAATTGTTGTTTCACTCAAATAGAAACTTAAAAAGTGTAGTTTAAGACTTGTATTCAAGCATATTTTTTAAGAACACCTGCTGCATATTTCAAGCTTAGGCAGATTTTATGCTATGTTTTGCACATCTTGCGTGAATTGGCTTTTATCATTGATTCATTCAATTATCGAATAAAGGAGACAGGAAATGGCGTATTTATTTAAAGTGTTAATCTCTAAAATATTAATATCGCTAGTCCTCATCTTTAGTTTTCATCTCGCGTTAACAAATGCCGCCGAGGCGCCAAAGCCTAGATTGACCCTAGAGCAAAAAGCCGATAAGGCACGCATCGACTCACAGCGATTAGAACAGGCTCAATTAGAAAAGGCCCGTCAAGCCACTAAAGAGACGACAGAGCGGGAAGATAAAATTAAGCAACAATCCCAAACCAACGATTGGGAAGCACAGCAAAAACTTAAGGCACAAAAACAGTTCGACGAAAGAGAAAGTCGCGAGCACAAATATTTACGGGAAGCAAAAGAAGCTGCCGCAAAAGAGCGTAAAATCCCTAAACCTTAATCAAGCCATCGACACAGTCGATTTCAGCTAGTCAGTGCTAGCATTATTTGTGGGCATTACGACTATTCTCATTACTATGCACCTTACTATCCCTAGGAATTGTTGTTGAATATCTGTCCCTTATGCCATGGCGTTGAATTACTCGCTTATCATCAAGATAGGAAGCGTAACTACCAGCAATGCCAAACCTGCCAACTGGTGAGCGTGCCTTCTGAGTTTTATCTTTCGGCCGAGGCAGAAAAAGCCGAGTACGATAAGCACGAGAACCATGCCGATGATCTCGGCTATCAAACATTTTTAAATCGCACACTCGAGCCACTACTTAGCCGTGTTAGCACTTCGGCCCAAGGGCTCGATTTTGGCTGTGGAGAAGGTAAGGCATTGAGTCTAATGGCAAAGGCGCGCGGTTATCAGATAGATAATTACGACCTTTATTACGCTAATAATCCCGAAACGTTAGCCCGCCAATACGACTTTATTACCTTAACCGAAGTCATTGAACACGTGAGTGGTGCCGCAGGGTTACTTGCCCAGCTTGATAGGTTATTAAAACCTAATGGCATTTTGGCTGTTATGACCAAGCGTGTGCAGGATAAAATCGCATTTGCCCGCTGGCACTATAAAAACGATCCCACCCACATCAATTTTTACGCCGAAGCGACCTTTGAGTGGATTGCGCATCACTATGGCTGGCGACTCGAAATTATTGATAAGGACGTAGTCTTCTTGCATAAAGGGAGGCATAAAGAGATGCATAAAGGAATTCATCAGTCGAGTTAATGCTGTTGTCGCTTAAATGTACTTATCATCAATTTGTGACGCTATAGATGCCTGATTTTCTATGGGCTTTGTTGCAATGCCAGTGGCTATTACTAATACCTCAAGCTCTGACTCAAGATTAGGGTTAGCCGTTAGCCCGATAATCACTAGGGCATCGTGGGGGCGTTGTTTGTTTAGCACGCCTATCTGATTGTATTAACTGAGTTCTATGGTGTTCCTTGCGACGACACTCACAATTGCCGCTAGTGCTTGGTCTATATCATCGAGTAGTGGATGTTGCACCGAACGTTTACTCGTATTCTGCGTGTGGTTTTCAAGACGCTCGACTAATTCATTCACCGATATTTTGCGGGGCGAGCGAGGGATCAAACTGAGTAAGGGTCACTTGACGCTGAAAATTAGGCTGTATATCTAGTTAATAAGGTATGACTGGAATAGCGGCTTAGTAAGTAATAGAAGGCTGCGACAAAATTTGTTGCAGCAATATGAAAATAGAATTTATGTGGTTAATTCGATTAAATAAGTTCGCCAAGTGTATATGTTAGCGGTATAAAGCAAACGGATTAACACTGCGGCCAAGTGTCAAGATGAAGGAATAAATACAATGGATGTTAAGACGTATCTACAAGCATTGAGTGCTATTTACGCCAACATGAATCAAACATTAGAACTGGATCGTGGCTTATCAAACTTAGTCTTAGATGAAGCCGAAAAACAATTAGGTTTTAAATTTGTTTCTCCGTTAAGGGAGCTTTGGGGATATGCCAATGGCGGCAATGAGTGGAGCACAGTATTTGCCCGGAAAGATTACTTTTGCCGGTATGATTTTTTGTCTTTAGCCTCATCTCTTACATATCGTGACCGAATGAAAAAACGGGCCCAGCACTACGCTAATTACCACGAGCCAGAAGTGCGGGATCCCAAAATCCAATCAGGATGGTATCAAGAAGGTTGGCTGCCCTTTGCCCAATTTGGGGGTGGCACATTACTCTTGATTGCAGATCATTCGCCCTCGGCATTAGGTAAAATGGGACAAGTGATCGCATACACCCATGACTCCGATATGATGGACTTTATCAGCCCAGACCTAAGCCAATTTTTTGAGCAATCCTTGGCGCAAATCGCGCTATATCCAGATGAATTAATTGAGGATTAAGGATAACAAAAATGTACGACCCATTACTCAACAAACCGAGTGAACTGATTATTGAAGGTGAGCTTCAGGGCAACGATAAGTTACGCATAAAAATGCTCGAAGACGTTTCTCTGATGACACCAGAAACGAAGCATCAAATTCTAAATGCTATGCTCAAAATGCATAAGTACTTTGAAGATTATTGCGGTGACTTAGAGGTTTCTTTAAATACCATCAATGAAATAGCCGCAAATACCCAGCCGTTGTACATTATATTGGATGACACCAGCACAATGGAGACTCGGGCAATTCGTTATCATTACTCCTGCAACTGGGAAACCGATCATGGGTAGAAGTGATGGTACTCAATGGTAATCAAGTGATTTTTGTGGGCAACTGCGGTTACACTTATGGTGTGTTATTAGCCTCCATTGATAGTGCTTTATCCCTTCAAGATGAAGAGCTTAATTTTCTGTGAGTTGCTGACTAAATTTCATTACCGTTATTCCCGCGCAATACTGTGTTAATCAGAAAGGCAATTTTAGCTAAGCATTTTAGCCAGACATCCATATATGATGGCTCTGGTTCAAGTAATTTTAGCCAGTACAGGTGGTAGAGAAACCGAAAGTGCATTATGTTGTTGATTTAGAATGGGTGGCTAGACTTTGGCTGGTAAACCAAGCTAAGCAGCCAAAACGTAATAAAGCGTTTGAAATTCTTCGCTTTACTCACTGGGAGTTCAAACTGCTGCTTCAGTTTGAAACTCCTTTAACACGGCGTTAACCTCCTATGACACCTGAATATCTAGCCAAACAAGTTGAATTTATTGACTGGCTCTCGGCTGCAAGTCCCATTGAAGGCGTATTGGGTTCTACATATGGATGGGAATGGCTGCCTACAAGCAGAGATCAAGAGGATCCTATGAATGGTCCGAAAAAATGTGAGGAAACAAAAGACGCGGAGATGCTTGTGTATAAATCGGCGTTCAGATCTCTGAGAAAAATTGGCCGGTCACATCCTTTGCTTGTGTATGGTCCTCATGATTTTACTGAGAGCTTTAGAGGCGGCGCACTCTTTGCCTTCAAAATGGCAGCGAGAGAGGTCGTTCTCAGACAAAAGGGCGTATGGAGTGAGGTGGCTGAGTTGTATAGCCAAGGCCGATGGCCATGTGGTTTTAAAGAAAATCGTGAATTTGTTGTTTTGTGACTAAAGCTAACGATGCCAAGCATTAGGACAGCTTTTCCGTTGCCTTGAGTTTCTTTAACTGAGATCCGCCATCCCTATCTTTTTTCAGGTTGATTTATCTAAAAGTTTGATTCCCGCCCACAAACATTGCGGGAATGACGGTTAAAGACAGCCTTTAATGAAGCACAGTCTCTTTTACCTTTATCATTAAATCTATTAACAATTCTTCCTTGTCCGTGTAGTTTAGATAGCTTATAAAAACAACAATAGGCTATCGCTATGACTTTACCCTCTGTATCACCATCTGCTATTTCAAAATCAGCAATCCCAAAGGCATTTGGTTTTAAATCCTCTGCAAACAAAGCCATTTTTTCCAGGACCTTAATCGCTTCTGCTCTCGCCTTGAGCTTTATGGCTGCGGGTTTGAGTTCGGCGCAAGCGGCGACCAGTGCTATGCCTGATGCGGCTAAGTTGGCGGCGGGTGTGGAGCAAAAGGTGATCGACTGGCGTCGTGATTTGCATCAACACCCTGAGTTGTCTAACCGTGAGTTTCGTACCAGCAAGATTATTGAAAAACATCTGAAATCCTTAGGATTAGAAGTGCAAACGGGTGTTGCACATACGGGCGTGGTGGCCATTTTGAAAGGCGGGAAGCTGAAGGGCGGCAAGCCTGGTCCGTTGATTGCGATTCGAGCAGATATGGATGCACTGCCTGTGACTGAAGTGGTCGATGTGCCTTTTGCCTCTAAGGCGACTGACACTTATCGCGATCAAAAAGTGGGTGTGATGCATGCTTGTGGTCACGATACCCATGTGGCTATGTTAATGGGCGTGGCCGAAAACTTGGTTAAAGTGAAAGACAGCCTAGCGGGGGATGTGATGTTTATCTTCCAACCCGCTGAAGAAGGTGCGCCAGAGGGTGAAGAGGGCGGCGCGGAATTGATGCTCAAAGAAGGGCTGTTTGCTCAGCGCAAACCCGAGCAAGTATTTGGTATGCATGTCACCTCGAGTATGCCGAGTGGCATGATTGGCCTGCGCAGTGGTCCAGCAATGGCGAGTGAAGACTCTTTTACCATCAAAGTGAAAGGCAGCCAAACCCACGGTTCGCGTCCTTGGAATGGGGTCGATCCTATCGTCGCTGCGGCACAAATTATCACTAACGTGCAAACGATCGTCAGCCGTCAGGTGGATATCACTAAAGCGCCGGCTGTTGTGAGTTTTGGTGCGGTCAATGGTGGCATTCGCTCTAACATTATTCCCGATGAAGTCGAGCTGATTGGTACGATTCGTACCTTCGACCAACCCATGCGCGCCGATATTAAACTGCGTTTAGCGCAAATGGCCGAGCTGTCGGCGAAAACCTTAGGGGCGACTGCGACTACTGAGATCCATCAAGGTTATCCTGTGGTGGTTAACAATCCCGAATTAGTCGCCAGTATGCGGCCTGTGCTTGCGAGTGTGGCGGGCGATAAGATGCTGATTGAACCCGGGTTAATCACAGGTGCCGAAGACTTTGCTTACTATGCCTTAGAAACGCCGGGGATGTTTTTCTTCCTCGGGGTGACGCCAAAGGGAGCTGACCCTGAAACGGCGGCCAGCAATCATTCGCCGGCATTTTATGTGGATGAAAGCGCGCTAAAAGTGGGCGTTGAGGCCATGACCAAAGTGGCGTTAACGGCGCTCAAAGCCCAATAAGTGGCTAATGCATTATTCCGTAAGCGCTGCGGTATAACTTGAGCTTACAAAAAATCGGCGCGGGATACGCTTCCTGCGCTTGATTTGTTAAACAATTTACCTCTATATGTGGATATTTACAGCAAGGAGCGAACAAGATGAAGCGCACGCTATCGGCTCTGGTGTTGGCCATGGGACTTTTGAACCCCCTAAGCCAAGCACAGGCCACCACGGCAGAAGACATTAAGAGTTTCACGCTAGATAACGGCATGAAAATCATGGTGCTAGAAGATGCCTCAATTCCCAATGCCAACATGTATTTATTTTGGAAGGTCGGTTCACGTAACGAAGTGCCCGGCATTACCGGTATTTCGCACTTTTTCGAACACATGATGTTCAACGGTTCGAAAAAGTACGGCCCAAAAATGTTCGACCGTACTATGGAAGCCGCCGGTGGCGCGAACAATGCGTATACCACTGAAGACATGACGGTTTATACCGATTGGTTCCCCGCCAATGCGCTCGAAACTATGTTCGATCTCGAAGCTGACCGCATCGCTAACTTAGATATCAACCAAGCCATGGTCGATAGCGAACGTGGTGTAGTGCAGTCGGAGCGTTCCACTGGCTTAGAAAACTCGAACTGGAATGCCCTCGAAGGCGAAATCAAAGGCGTGGCATTTTTAGCCCACCCTTATTCTTGGTCGGTGATCGGTCACGAGTCGGATATCGCCGCTTGGTCGCTGGAAGATTTAGTCCAGTACCATAAAACCTATTATGCGCCGAACAATGCCGTGGTCGTGATTGCCGGTGATGTAAAGCTTGCCCAAGTAAAAGCCTTGGCAGACAAGTACTTTGCGCCTATTCCGGCACAGACTCCGCCTAAAGCGATTCGCACTGTCGAACCTGAGCAAAAGGGTGAGCGTCGCACCTTTGTGCAGAAGGCATCGGTCAGCACACCTAACGTAATGTTGGCGTACCATATTCCGGCGGCAACCCATGCGGATTTTTATGCGCTGGATTTATTAAGCTCGATTCTAAGCCAAGGTAATAGCTCGCGTTTATATCAATCATTGGTTGATAAACAAGTGGCCTTAGAAGCGCAAACTTACATGCCGATGTCGGTCGATCCTAACCTCTTCTATGTGATGGGTGTTGCTACACCTGAGGTTAAAGCCTCGACGCTGGAGCATGCGTTGATTGAACAAATCGATGCGATTGCGACAACTGGCGTGACCCAGCAAGAACTGGATAAAGTTAAAAATATTAAGTTGATGGATTTTTATCGTTCGATGGAAACCATTAATGGTAAGGCTAATACCATAGGCACCTATGAGATGTATTTTGGCAGTTACGACAAGTTATTTAATGCACCTGAAGCCTATAACAAGGTGACGCCTGCGGATATTCAACGAGTTGCCCAAACCTACTTACGTAAATCGAATCGCACTGTGGCTGTGCTGGCGGCAACCGAGGAGTCTTCCCTATGAAATCGACAGCAATGAAATCACTTGGGAAATCGTCTAAGTTAATGGCAGCATTGGCTTTAGGCACAAGCTTAGTCTTAGCGGGCTGCGCGGCGACATCGGCACCAAAGCGGGTCGATACTGGCAGCTTTGCGATGCCAAGTTACGATAAGTTTGTGTTAGATAACGGCTTAACTGTGTACTTAATGCCGCAGCGCGAAGTGCCGTTAATTACCTTAAATGCCGTGGTACGCGCCGGTGCTGTGAATGACACCACCGCAGGCGTGGCACAAATGACGGCAGAAGGCTTGCTGTTAGGTGCGGCGGGGAAATCTAAGGCGGATATCGAGCAGCAAGTGGATTTTCTCGGTGCAAGCTTAGTGGCCGAAGCGGATAAGGAAGGCAGTTATCTGAGTGCTGACTTTATGGCGAAGGACATTGACTTGATGCTGGGCTTATTTAGCGCGGCGATGTTAACGCCTGACTTTGATGCCGCCGAGTTTGATAAGCTCAAACAGCGCGCGATTGCTGGGCTGCAGCAGGATAAAGAAAGCCCGCGGGCGGTGATTGGTCGCTATTTTGATAAGCTCGTATTTGGTGCACATCCTTATGGTAATGCGGCTTCGGGTAACAGCGATTCGCTTGAACAAGTAACCGTGCCGCAACTGCGCGCCTTCCATAAGAGTTACTATCAACCTTCCAATACCGCGATAACTGTCGTGGGTGACTTTGATGTGGCGACGATGAAAGCCAAGCTGACGCAAGCCTTTGGTCAGTGGCAAGGCAGCGAAAAACTGGTACAACCTGATTTAAACCAAGGTTTGCCTCAGTTGACTGAGGCCAAAGTCTTGCTGGTGGATAAACCCGATGCAATCGAAACTACTTTTGTGATCGGGGGCTTAGGTATTAGTCGTGACAATCCAGACTATGTAGGTTTAACGGTAGTGAACACTATTTTAGGTGGTCGTTTTACCTCTTGGCTTAACGACGAGCTGCGGGTGAACGCAGGCTTAACCTATGGCGCACGCTCAGGTTTTAGCCCTTATACCGATTCGGGCGTATTCACAATCAGCACTTTCACTAAGACGGAAACCACTCAAGAAGCGATGGATTTAGCCTTGAAAACCTATGCTCGTTTATGGGAGAAAGGTGTAGATCAAGCGACCTTAGATTCGGCTAAAGCCTATGTTAAGGGTCAGTTCCCGCCTCAGTTTGAAACCTCTGGGCAGCTGGCGGGGCTCTTATCAGGCATGTATCTGTATGGTTTCGATGATAAGTTTATCAATGAGTTCCAAGCTAAGGTGGATGGTTTAACCCTAGAAGAAACCCAAAGGTTAGTGAAAACTTACTTCCCGCAAAAAGATCTGCAATTTGTGCTGATTGGCAATGCGGCTAAGATTGCACCTATTGCCGCTAAGTACGGCAAAGTGCAAACCGTCGATATTAAAGCCACGGGATTTGGCCAATAAGCTATTATTGCGAGGCTTGATTCGATAAAGAAAAGGTCTGCATAGTGCAGACCTTTTGCTTTTCTGTTCTTGGTGCTAGATGCAGCGTTTATTGTCCACCCGGCTTAGCATAATGGGTCATCCAATCCTTCACTTGGTTATACCAATAGATAGAGTTATTGGGTTTCATAACCCAATGGTTTTCATCGGGGAAATAAATCATCCGCGATTCCACATTGCGAGTTTGAAGGGTGCGGAACAGTTCAAACCCTTGTCCCACAGGTACCCGGTAGTCAAGTTGACCATGACTGACTAAGGTTGGGGTATTAAAGTTAGCCGCAAAGTAATGTGGAGAAATGGCTTTATACAGCTCAGGATTATCCCAGTAGTTGCCAAATCGGGTGCTGTGGACGGCAAAATCCGACGCCATTTGTGAATACATGTCGTAAACCGCAGCGTGGATCAACAAGGCTTTAAAGGGATGTGGTTGACCTAAAATAATTGAGGTCAGATAACCGCCGTAACTTGCGCCACCCGCCACCATGCGGTCGCTGTCAATCCAGCTTTGCTGTTTAAACCAGTCGGCCGCCTTGAGCACATCTTCGAGGGATTTATTCTTCCAATCTGGGTTAATCGCATCGGCAAACGCTTGTCCGAAGCCACTAGAGCCATGGAAGTTCGGCCATGCAGTGACATATCCCCAAGAAGCGAAGGTTTGTGCGTTCCAACGGTAATGGAAACCGTCAGTAATGGCGTTGTGTGGCCCGCCGTGAACTAGCATAAAGAGTGGATATTTTTTACTGCGATCGAATCCGGGGGGATAGTGAACCCACATTTGAATATCTTGATCTTGATATCCCTTGTAGGTCACTGATTCGTAAGTGCCTAAATCAACATCTTTGAGAATATCGTCATTAAAATTCTCTAGGCGTACCGTCTTACCATTGCGGGGATTAATGCTGACCAAGCGCGCTGGGTGCAAAAAGCTCTCGTTGGTGGCAATCAGTTCACCGTCTTTACCTATGGCGGGTTGGCTAAAGTCAGTTGCCTCTGTAATGGCTTTGACTTTACCGTTTTTGGCATCGATATGATAAATGCGGTTAGTGGCGGCATCTTCGATGGTGGCATAAAAGCCTTTACTGTCGGGGGTCCAATTAAATTGGCTGACCGAACGATCCCACTCAGGTGTTAGCGTATTAAGTTTACGGCTATCGATATCCAGTAACATCAGCCTTGAAGTATCGGCATAGAAACCAGGGATTTTCTGACGGGTAAAAGCCAGCGTTTTGCCATTGGGGCTAAAGCTGGGATCAGCATCTGCGGCTTGATTTTCTGGGGTGATATTCTCTGCTTTACCACTGCCAATCGTCGCAAGGAAAATATCCAGTTTAGGGTCGATACGGTTGTCTGAGCCATAAGTACTGAAGGCAATTAAGCCTTCATTAGGCGAAATATCGTAACTTGAACTGCTTTGGCTCGAGCGTGGTAACTCATGGCCGAGCGCTTGCGTCACGGATTCGACTTCGCCGCCCGAAGCGGGGATCTTAAATACATGGGCTTGGCGACGTTCATCTAACCAATGATCGAACTGAGCGTAGGGCAAAGCGTTCCACTGGCGAGCGGAGACCTTATTGTCCTCGTCGGCTTTTAGTTGGGTTTTCATCTCGTCCCATGTTTGATTTGGGAATATATTGCTGATGAAATACAAATGCTTGCCAACCCATTTAATACCATTTACGCCAGTAGGTATGTCGGTTAAGCGCTGCGCTTCACCCGGACCGTCCATAGGCAATAGGTAGATTTGGCCTGCGTCGTCTTCATTTCGCTCACTCACAAAGGCTAAGGTTTTGCCGTCGGGCGAAAACACGGGTTCACTTACCTTTAACCCTTTGACTGTAATAGCACGATTATTTTTACCTTCGCCATCAAAACGCCATAACTGGGTCGAACCTTTATCTTCCTTCAGATCATATTCTGTGACTGGCGCAATAATATGCTCACCAGAGGGCGATACGACTGGGCTACCAATACGCTTAAGTTGCCAGAGCAATTCCACCGAGAGCGGTTTACCCTGCTCCGCAAATGCTGAGCCGAATGGCATCAACAGACAGAGCAATAAGATTCCTGCCTTCTTCACTGTGAGTCTCCTTATCATACATATAGTTATAATGATTTTATTTATGGTGCAGATTCGAGAGTATAGAAACCGAGCATGAAAGCAAACTGAGTGATAACCCATAGCGGGACGCTTTGTGTAAGCATCTGTGAATGGTTGTCGGCTAATTGTGATTTGTTGATGGCAGAATTACAGGCTAATCTAGGATGAGATTTCGGCTGAGGACTAGGTAGATGCAGAATAAAATCAATCGATTAAGACTATTATGGGGAGTGACAATTGCACTGAGTACTGTTATTCCTCTGGCTGCGCACGCGGCTAGGGTAAGTTTTAGTGAGTTTTGCCCTCAGTTTACCGGTCAATGGGTGGGCGATGCCGCTAAAGTGGGGGAAGTGCCACGAAAAGTCACAGTCACCGGATTTTGCTCCCATGATAAGCGGCAGCTGTTATTGTCTGTGAGTGTTGGCACGCGTGCGCCCTATAGTGAAACCTGGTGGTTTAGGGAGCAGGGCGAGCAAGTGTTGTTGACTTATTACGATGGCGTGTCCCAAGAGAAGCAGCAAGTCTTTAGCTTATATCGTCAAAATGGCGATTATTCTTTGCTGGGTGAGGGCGTGGTGACTGCCCGGTCTGCGTTAATTCAATTACTGTTCGAGGCAAAGGGGGCGGGTGCTCAAGCTAACACATGGCAATGGACGCAGAATATTCAATATTTAGACGATGATGTTGATCGCTATCAGCTTTTTCGCGGGATAGAGATGACGCCAGTCGCGCCATCTCCTTAGTCGCCAATCCGATTTACCTTCGATAGCGCTTAAAGTGCGCCAGCAAAATCCAGTTGGCGCCACGCTTCATAGCTGATAATCGCCACCGCATTAGAAAGATTCAAGCTACGGCTGGTGGCCGCCATGGGGATGCGTAGTCTCTGCTCAGTGGGGATAGATTCGATAATCGCCATCGGTAAACCTCGGGTTTCTGGGCCGAATAGCAGCACATCGTCTTTGGCAAAACTCAGTTCAGTATGCTGGCTACTCCCCTTAGTCGTACAGGCCATAATGCGCTTGCCAGCCATGGCTTCGAGGAAAGCATCGAAGTCTTTATGGCGAGTCACATTGGTTAAGTCGGCATAGTCCAAACCCGCGCGGCGTAGCTTTTTTTCTTCTAGATCAAAACCTAATGGCTCAATCAAATGCAGCTGGCAGCCATTGTTTGCGCAAAGGCGAATGATATTACCTGTGTTAGGTGCGATTTCTGGCTCATAGAGTGCGATATGGAACATACTGGCCCGCCTGTAGAAAATGACGGCCGATTATACGGCAAACGGCGCCCAAGCGCAGTGTCTGTTGTGGGTGGATTTGGCTAAGTTCATGCAATAGAGGTTGTAATCGGTGGAATTGTTATCTCAAGGCTTGCCTGTTTTATTATCTCAAAGTAATATATCTCAACATCAAGATACTTTTTAAGAAGTCATTATGCCCTTTATTATTGCGTTACTCGCCCCTGTATTTTGGGGGACGACCTATGCGTTAGTGAGTCTCTACTTACATGATATGTCGCCCTATTGGGTGGCTGTGTGGCGCGCGCTGCCTGCGGGGATTCTGATGTTGATGCTGCGTCCTCGTTTGCCAACTTTGGTTTGGTCAAAGCTTGGTTTGCTGGCTTTTTGTAATATCGGTGCCTTCTTCACTTTGCTATTTATCGGCGCGTATCGTTTGCCGGGCGCGGTGGCGGGAACCTTAGGGGCCACTCTGCCGCTCATCTTCTTAATACTGGCTTGGCTCATTGATAAAAAACGCCCAGCAATGAAGTGGTTATTATTAGGCTTAATGGGTCTTGGTGGGGTGATTTTACTGCTTAACCCTTCGGCGGATCTCGATCCTATCGGCGTGTTGTGCATGTTGAGCGCCACTACGTTAATTGCCTTTTCTTCTCGCTGGATGCAAAAGTGGGATGTGGGTGACTTTTTAGTGCTGACCGCGTGGCAGCTATTATTAGGCGGTTTGATGTTGATCCCACTGGCTTGGTTTATGGCAGGGCCACCGCAGCTACCGAGTATGACGCTTGTACCTTCACTGATATGGTTAGTGATTGCCAACACCGCCGTTGCCTATTGGGCTTGGTTATGGTCTATGCGAAACTTAGGGCCAGAAATCATGGGTATGGTCGCTTTAGTCAACCCTGTGGTTGCCGTATCATTAGGGGTCATGATTGTGGGGGAAACTTTAGATATGCGCCAATGGATGGGAATAGCTGTGATTTTATTGTCACTGTTATTGATGAAGTTGCCGCAGAATTTAAGGTTAAATCCATTTAAAAAAGTGCAACCCTAGTCATTATTTTGGGGTGAATGAGGCATAGATGCTAAAACGTTTGGATCTGAATTTACTGCCCGTACTCGAAATTCTACTTGAGGAGCAAAGCGTGACCGCCGCTGCTGCGCGGTTGCATTTGAGCCAGTCGGCGGTGAGTAAACAGCTCACACGTCTGAGGGAAGTATTTGATGATCCTTTATTTGAGCGTACCGCCTACGGCCTAAAACCGACACCCAAGGCTTTGTCACTCGCGCCTGAGTTGCGCCAATGCTTACAGCAATTGGCGCAATTTACTCGGCCGGACACCTTCGAACCCGCCTTGAGCCAACGACAGTTTAGAATGCATTTGGTCGAAACCACCTATTCACTGACCTTTCCTCATTTTATGCCCATGTTGCTCACTCAAGCGCCCGGTGTGAGTCTCAATTGCCAAACGTGGCGACTCGATACCATGGACAGATTACTGCGCTGCGACATCGACTTAGCCATAGGTTGCCGCGAGTGGGATGAGCGCTCGCCCATGCATGTGAATAATATTCCCGATGACTTATGCCATGTTGAGTTAGTGCAGGATTATCCCGTGTGTTTGATGCGTCGTGATCATCCGGCGTTAACACAAGAATGGAATTTAGATACCTTCTTGAGTTATCGCCATCTGCAAGTGGCCTTTGGCGGTTTAGAGCATTGGTTGCTGGATGATGTGTTGCAACTCGAGGGCCGTAAACGGGATATTGCCGTGAATATGACCGACTTTCAGAGTGCTCTCACCCTGTGTGAACAGAGCGATTTAATCCTCTGCGCACCTTCGCGCTATGCCTTGGCTGTGATGAAGTCTTTTGAGCTTCAGTCTTTACCATCACCCATCAAGCTGATCCCCGGTGCGTATTTATTGATGTGGCACAAACACTTCGAACACGACTTGAGCCATAAATGGCTGCGAGAGTTGATTATTAGCCAAGTGCTGCGTTCGATTACACTTCAGATTTAGGCCGTTTTGGTGCGGCTAACCAAGTGATTAATGCGGGCAAGATATTTTGCCCATCTGTTAAGCCTTGCTGATAGACAGCGGTTACTTTACCGATATTGCGATCGAGCCGCGATAGATTAAGTGGTTGCGCTGGGCGGATCACAAAGGCTTTATTATTCGCAACGGCTTGGTTTAACTCGACTAATGCTTGATTATAAACACGATGGCGTTCATTTAGCGCATGGGCAACGGCGGGATAGTGTTTATAGGTTTTGCGGGCTAACCAATTCATTTTCATCGCGGATTTTTGATAATGCTCATCTTGAGTCAGGATCACGACTTGGCGTGCGTAACTGTCCTTTCGTGATTGCGCTACTGGTATCGGTTTGCCGATGCCGCCATCGAGGTAAGGATTTTGGTTGATCACGCTGGGTTTAGACATAAAAGGCAGGCTAGAGGAGGCAATGAGCACGTCGAGCAATTTATCGTGTTCATTAAAATCGGCCATCCCAAAGTAATCGGTTTTTCCTGTGTTGCAGTTAAAGGCGTCGACCTTGAATTCGGTATTACTATTTAAAAATGTATCAAAATCAAATGGCAGCAACTCATAAGCCATGCGACGGTAGGTAAAGTCTGTGTTGACATAATTACCCGTTGCCAGTCAATGGCGGATGCCCATATAGCGTTTGTCATTGAGATATTGCTGCTGAATGTGGAGATTGCGACCAAATTGGCGGGATACATAGGACGCGGGATAAATGGCACCTGCAGATACCCCAATTACATAGTTGAAGTGAAGTGACTGCTGTAAAAACGCGTCTAATACACCTGCGGTATAAATGGCCCTGAGGCCACCACCTTCCAACACTAAGGCCACATCTTTCATCGAGTTACATCTTTTTATCGGTTTATCACCGCAGAATACCCCAGCTTAGCGCAGAAATGAATGCGTGTAAGGTATCCTCAAGATGCGTGACCAACATCAAGATGATGTGACTTTTTCTTAGTTTTAATTGGTAAGATATTGGTTACGTTATCGTTTACACCATCTTTTTGATGGCCCAGGTTAACATGATAGGCTTGGTGAAAATCTGCCTGACTAAAGTATTGGCTAAGTGCATTGAGTGCTTCTTTCACTTTTGCGGGCTGCTTATCTCGCGCCGACGTTACGCTATAAACACTGTAGGTATTGAGTGACCATTCGGGTAATAGGGTGACCAGTTGGCCGCTTTCGAGGTATTTATGCACTTCAGGTTCGGGCAGAGCGGCAAATCCTAGACCATCGAGTGTGAGTTGAATTAACGCCTGCATATTGTTGACGCTAATTCGCTGGCTTGTCAGTTCAAAACACTCTTGGCTGAAGGCGTGGGTTAAGATATCGCCTTTAGCATAAGTGTGATAGATCCGATTTATTTCAGCTAACTCCGTTGGGTGGCTAAGGTTTTTATGCATTGGCAGATAATTGGGGGAGGCGCACAGTAACATACGCCAATCGGCTAAATGGCGGGCAATTAAGTTGGAATCCGATAAGGGGCCGATGCAAATCGCCAGATCGATACCGTCGTTGACTATATCTATCGGGCCATCTTGCAGCAGTAAATTCAAACTTATCTGTGGATGTGCTGCCAACAGGTAATTAAAAGGTTCGCTTAACAGGCCGCCGCCAAATCCTATAGGCGCGGCAATCTTTAATTCCCCTGATGGAATACCTTTCAAGTTATTAAGTTTCTGCTCTGTGCTTTCGACTATCGCTATGACCTTGCGGCAATTCTCATAGAACAAACTGCCTGCTTCGGTGAGTGTGAGGTTGCGGGTATTGCGGTGGAACAGGCTGATCCCCATGTCCATTTCGAGCTTGGTCACTTGCTGACTTACCGCCGACGAGCTGAGATTTAATTGCTGCGCTGCGGCACTCATTGAGCCCTTTTCTGCGATTGTCGCAAAAACGATCATCCCTTTGATCATGTTTTTATTCATTTTTAAGTAACTCTTACAAGTGAATACCTAAAGTCTAACTTGAGCTGATTGTAACATAGAGATACATTGCCGTATTGAAAATTGTTCTCATTTACAATCTTTGCTCTAATGGAGACTTGTCGGTTATGTTGTTAAGTCGTAAGAAGTACCTCGCTCAAGTGATCACCGCTTTATGTTTGTTGCCCACAGTACCAGTAACAAATGCCCTTGCGGATACCGCGTCAGATAAAGAAAAGATGATGGAAAGAATCGTGGTGACTGCATCGGGATTTGAACAGCAAATTCGTGATGCGCCAGCTTCTATCAGCGTGATCACCCGTGAGGATCTGGATAACCGCTTCTACCGCGACTTAACCGATGCCATGTTAGAAGTGCCCGGCGTAGTGATTACGGGCGGTGCAGACCGTCAGGATATCAGTCTGCGGGGCATGGGTAGCCAATACACGTTAATTTTAGTGGATGGTAAACGCCAATCCTCGCGCGAGACACGGACCAACAGTGACGGCCCAGGCGTTGAAGGCGCTTGGACGCCACCATTGGCTGCTATCGATAGAATTGAGATCGTTCGTGGGCCTATGTCGTCACTTTATGGTTCGGATGCCATTGGTGGGGTAATTAACATTATCACTCGCAAAGTGCCAAACGAGTGGCAGGGTGAGGTACGACTCGACAGCACTTTGCAGGAAAAGTCTGACTCGGGAAATGTGTATCAAGGCAACTTTTTCGTCAACGGTGGTTTGATCAAAGATCTGCTAGGGATGCAACTTTATGGTCAATATACTCAGCGTGAAGAAGATCAAATCTATGGTGGTTACCGAGGTCGCGATGCGACTAACTTGACCGCGAGATTTGCGCTCACACCCAATGAAAATCACGATATCATGTTTGAAGTTGGTACTTCTAACCAAGAACTCGACAGCAGTTTAGGTAAAACCGTCACACCGTTAGCACCGGGCGAAGCCTGTGGTCGTCGCGGTTGCCCTGAATCTTCAACGACAGAATATGAAAACAGCACCTTCTCCCTTTCACATACAGGTCGTTGGAACTTTGGTACTTCGGATAGTTATATCAAGCATGAAGTGTTTGATAATAAATCCCGTAAGATGAAAATCACTAACACGGATGCGCAATCTAGCCTTATCACTACGTTAGGCCAAAGTCATACAGCGACCTTTGGCGCAGCATTCAACCATCAAGATCTCACCGACGAAACAGGTAACCAAGTGAGTGACTTAACTGATATTAGTCGCAAACAATGGTCGGTGTTTTCTGAGGATGAATGGCGCATTGTCGATAACTTTGCTCTGACCATGGGGCTGCGTTTGGATGATGATGAAAACTTTGGTAATCATGTCAGTCCGCGCGTTTATGGCGTGTGGGGATTAACCGACAGCACCACCTTAAAGGGCGGTGTATCAACAGGCTTTAGGGCGCCGAGTTTACGCCAGACAGTGCCCGACTGGGGACAAGTCAGCCGCGGTGGCAACATGTACGGTAATCCAGATTTACAACCTGAAACTTCAGTTAACTACGAGTTAGGTTTGTATTCTGATCTGACCGAGAGCATTACCGCCAGCGCGGGTGTGTTCTATAACGAGTTTAATGACAAGATCACCCGCGTAGCCTGTCCTGCGACTCAATGTACCGATGGTCCAAATCAATTTGGTTCTAATCCGACGACTTATGTGAACGTCGACGAAGCTGTGACCCAAGGGATTGAACTGAGTATCGACTATCGCATTCGCTCAAACTTGAGTTTGACAGGTAACTATACCTATACGGATTCGGAGCAAAAGACAGGTGTTTATAAAGGTAGCCCATTGAATCAATTGCCTAAGCATTTGATTCAAGCGTCTTTCAACTACGAGCCTATTGATAATTTAAGCACTTGGTTGAGGGTGAACTACCGTGGCGAAGAGAGCCAACCGACGACAGGACCTTCATCGAGCAGCTTAATCGCCCCTTCTTATACTCTGCTGGATTTGGGGGCTAACTACCAGTTGAACGATAGCCTGAAATTTAGCGCGGGCATTTATAACGCCTTCGATAAGGAAATTACCCAAGAGGAATACGGTTATATCGAAGATGGCCGCCGTTACTGGTTAGGTATGACCTATAGTTTTTAAATTAAAAATAGCAAGTTATAAAGAAGCCAGCACTTAGCTGGCTTCTTTTCTGATTATTCAAAATTCGGTTTACGAATAAACAGGACGCTGAGATCTTGCTTTGGCGTGAACTGTTTTTGCTGGAACTCAAAGGTGAGTGGGTCAGTTTTTTTAAGCTCGCCATCAAAACACAAGCTAATGAGATCTGTGGGCTGGGATTTTTTTAGGGTGAGTTTGAAGTCCTTAATTGACCCTTGCCAGTTATTAGCTGTGACCAAAATATAGCTAAGATGGCTCCATTCGACGCCAATCTCCTGATCTTCACCGTCTTGTTTAACGATAAGGTTGCGCTTCCTAATGCCTTGCTTGGCGCTTTCATCTAAACAGGCCAGTTCAGTGTAAGTATCAATAATACTACTGGCAGTATCGGGGATGCCCGTTGAGAGGCTTGGCGTGTAGCTATGGCTGATAGCGACAGATTGGCCCGCGGGAAAGGTTTGTTCCCACACAAAGTAATCACTTAGGGTAAAGGCGATTTGTTGGTCCTCATCCAACCATTGTTTGGGGAGCGCGGGTTTGCCCTCGGGGACATCGGCATATTCGGCAAAGTAAGCGACTTCATCTATCCCCCAACCAAGCTGTTTCAGCTCGGCTGAAATATCGGTTTTATCGGCAAGTTGGGCAACCAGCCTGTGCTGAGTTGGCTGGGTATTACCATTCACTTTAAGGGTGAAATTATCAATGCTGCTGTGATCGGCTGAGCCAAAAAACATCGGTGGCATGGGGAAGGCAATGGGGACGATAAGATCCTGCGAACTGGTGTTGGTAAACACATAATCGACCCTGACTTCGGTCTCGCTGATGAAGAGGGACTCTTTATCCATACTGATATTAGGCTGATATTTCAAGGTAATAGAGCCATTAGCATCGCCAAAACTGCTGTCGTTGGCAGAGGCCGTTTCTCCGTAGACGAGTAAAACTATAGCAAAAAGGGGTATGACTAAGTGTGCTGACATGTACTTCTTAACTCTAGTTGGATGCTTTAAGTATCAATGGAGAACGATTATTGCGCGCGGGCGAGGTCGATGGCCGCACTTATCGCATTTCGCGCTTGTGGGCTATTTTTCCAGCAAGTGGTGCGCAGCATGCTGGCGACTAAGTTAGCAATATCATCCACTTCGTGTTGGGCGAGTTGTTGCAGCGAGCTGATGCCAATTTCTTCGAAGCGTTTAATTACCGTAGGGCCAACGCCTTTGAGTGCTAATAAGGCTTGTTTTTCTTGTTCATTAAAACCCATAACGAATACTCCTTTATTGTTGGGATTGTGCTCAATTAATAGTACTGGGCAAGATTACCTTTAAACCGAGTTAACAAAAAGGCCCTCGAAGGGCCTGTTTAGTCTTTATGAATCAACAATCATCAATAAGTGTTACATATCGCAGGGTTTGAGTGGCTTACGCAATTGAGCGCGCACGTTGTCCATGCCTGAGTAAAACTCTTTCATCATCAATAGACCCATCATCTTGCCGTTATCGGTGACGATCAGATTGTCTGGATCTGTTGGGTCGTTTTTGATGGCGCCAATCAGTTTCATCGAGGTCATTTCTTTAAATAAGGCGGTATCTAAATTGACGCCAAAGGTTTCGCGGAAATATTTACGCGATAAACGGCCGGAGAACATGCCCAGCAAAAAGCGATATTGCATCACGTCTTTTTTGCTGTAGTTCTTTTGTTGCTCGACACCCATTTGACCCGCTGCGATGCGTTCTTGGTACTTACGTAGCGAGAAAGTGTTCACATAAAGCGTGTCATTTAAGAAACTAAATGAGCCCGAACCTACCCCTAAATATTCGTCGTAATCAATAACGTATTCATCAAATCCTTCGTCATCGGTTTTACCAAATGCCCATGCAGATAATTGATTATATTGACCATTAAGACTGTTTAATATTTGGCGATATTGGTTTGCCATATCCGCTTGCGGCGCCGCTAATTTGCCTTTAACACTCTTACGGGTTTGATGAGTGATCATCAGCGGATAGGTGGTAATTTGTCTTGGGTCTAAGCGCGATGCCATGTCGAGATCGTGTTGGATCACTTCATCGGTTTGGCCGCGGAAACCAAAAATCAGGTCGACGTTGATAATAGGGAATAACTCTTTGGCACCCATGATCTTGTCGAAGGTTTGCTGACCCGTGCCGAATTTATCGAGTCGGTCGGTCATTTTTAAAATATCGTCATTAAAGCTTTGCACGCCGATAGACATGCGATCCACTAAGCCTTTGAGCTGTTTAAAGCCTGGGCTGTCTAAATGCTGCGGATCGGACTCGCAGGAGACTTCTTTAATGCTAGGAAATAGGGTTTTAGCGTGTTCTATGGTACGGGCTAATTCGTCTTCTAATACCGTGGTGGTACCACCACCAATGTACATAGATTCAAAGTCATAGCCGAGGGCCTTGACCATTTCCATCTCTTTACGTAATGAGATGAAGTAGGCACGCGCCTTGTCTTCCTTAAACATAAAACGGTGGAAGGTACAGTAAGAGCACAGGGTATGGCAGAAGGGAATATGTGCGTATAGCATATATTTTTTGCCTTCAACCGGTGCTGGCATCATTTCTGCGGAAAGCGTATCGAGGCGAAGATTCTTATCGACATAGTACTGCATGACCCGTTCCATCGAGCCGAGCATCCAGTTAGGGACGGTAATATTCGCTTGATAAGGCGTTGCGATAGCGCCGCTGAGCGTTTGAATAACTGATGACATAACGATTCCTATCTGAGAGTGCTAACCGTAAACACCGAAATTGCTTTAGGTAATTCACGACCACCTAGCGCAATAAGACTACCTCGTATGTAATTGTTAAAACGTGAACTGGTTATAAGTTACGGTTTCCTAACAAGGAAATCACGGGCTTTTTGTTAAGCAGATCATGTTTTAGCGATTGAGAATGCATTTTTATCATACATTTTTTAGCGGAATTTATTGTAGATTTGCGGGGTTAGCTTGCCGTGTCAGTCTAAATACTGAGATTGAAAATCACCATTCTAGGCATTTTGTTGCTGGCGGATTAGCGCTTGTCTATCCAAGGGACGGCTGTCATCATCCGAGCGATAAAAATAACCTCTTGATGTAAAGGGCCCACTATGTTGGCAAACGTAAACCGCTTCTTCCCGCTGTTGGCACTGATAGGCGCAATGACAGCTTATCTGATACCGAGTTGGTTTACTGAGCTTAAATCCGCCATAGTGCCGCTGTTGGTGATCATCATGCTATCTATGGGGCTCACCTTAGATCTGCAGGATTTTGCTAATGCCTTCAAACAGAAACGTGCGGTACTCGCAGGACTCGTGCTGCAATTTTCGGTCATGCCGCTCAGCGCATTATTGATCAGCCTGTTATTAGGATTAGATAGGGAACTCACCATAGGCATGGTGCTAGTAGGCAGTGTTGCAGGCGGCACCGCCTCAAACGTGATCTGTTATTTAGCGAAAGGCGACGTGGCTTTATCGATAACCATGACGGCCCTATCAACCTTAGCGGGCGTGGTGTTAACACCACTGATTATTAAGCTGTTGATTGGGGAAATGATCGATATACCCTTCGCCGATATGCTGCTGAGTTTAGTGAAAATTGTGCTGATCCCTGTCAGCGTTGGCGTGATTATCAATCATTTTTTTAAATCGCTGGTGGCTAAAGTCGCTCCTGCATTGCCACTGATTTCTATCTTGGCAATTGTGATGGCGATTACGATTATCGTGGCGTTAAATGCCAATCAGTTTGATAAAGTTGGCCCGATTATTCTGCTGGCCGTGTTCTTACATAATGGTCTTGGTCTCGCCTTAGGCTATTTCTGTTGCCGTTTATTAGGCTTTAACCACACAGTCTGTAAAACTATCTCTATCGAAGTTGGCCTACAAAACTCCGGTCTCGCCACTGCTTTATGTATTAAATTTTTTAGCCCCATTTCCGCTATCCCCAGTGCCATCTTCTCGATATGGCATAACCTATCAGGCGCCATGTTGGCCGGATATTGGGCGAGGGAATCGCAAGATTAATAAGATGTTGCTGTCGAAAATAGACTATGCCTGTAACCTGAGCAAGCGCGGCCACAGGCTTAAATTGCTGTGACTAATTAACCGGTAATGGGGTCTCGACGGGCATAAGTGTCAGCTGCAAGATATTTTCTTGCCGGCTTAATGCCAGTGGCAGTGTGTAGTTGGGAAAGCGCAATCCGAATACGGCACCTTGTTGTAACAAGTGATACAGCTGATCAGTCATGGCAATCGTTAAACTGGCGCAGCCATGTTCATCGACTCTGCCTTCTAGTGGTAAGGCGATTTTGTCAGCTAAGGTTAGATAGGCTGCCATACGCCAGTGAGAGTTTTCTCCAATATTGTATATGCTGCCATGCAGTTGGTTGTAGCCTAAACCACAGGCCTGCAAGCTTAATTGGGTTTTGGCCGCTGCTGGCAGCGAAATAATCTGTTGTCGCTGCAGTGCCAGAAACTTACCCCACGCTAGCCGATTTATAACTGAGTCCAGTGAGATGGGAACATACTGATCTTGCTGTTTTAGTGCATAAAAGCGGGCAATGCCCTGTTCCAATTTAGTGAGATCATTTTCGTATTCCAGTTGTGCATTAAGCAGATTATATGCGGGCGTTTTAGCTTGTTCCATGCCGGCTAACGCCGCTTTCTCGTAGTATGCCAGTGCTCGCACTTTATCGGCTTCTGCGCCCAAACCGCGCTCTTCCATGCTGCCTAAATGATAGTTAGCGATGGCAACTTGATGCTTAGCACCTTGTAAAAATGCGGCTTTCGCACCGCTGTAGTCATTTTCATTCAACAGCAGAGCGCCGTAGTTTGTCCACGCCGTACCGTCATCTGCTGCCATACCCAATTCTAGCCACTTTATGGCTTGCTGGCGTAACTGCGGGATGTTGATGCTTTCTCTTTCGCTGCCGACACTTTGCATCGCCATTAAGTACGCGCGCAGACACTCGCGTGAGGCATTATCCAGATAGAGGTTATCGGGCTGGAGTTCAAAGGCTTGCCCAAAGTAACTCCCCGCTTGCTGCGCCGCAGTGATTGCTTTCGCTAGATAGAACCTTGAGCTGGGATCTGCCGGACTGTGTGCTCGTCCTAGGTTATATAAGGTCGGTAGTTTAAGACCCCGCGCCAGCGCTTCTTCTAACAAGGGGATGGCCTGCGTTTTTCGATCATTATCCAGCGCCATGCTACCTAGATTATGGCTGGCACGGGCCGAACCTAAGGCTCTGGCTTGTTCATAGTATTGGCTGGCGGTGGCATTGTCTTGCGTGACGCCACGGCCGAGATGGTAGGCTTTACCCAGTAAGAATAACGCCTCAGCATTGTTCTCTGCTGCTTGCTGCTGCGCTTGTTGTAAGAAAGCGTCGTATTGTTGTTGCTCAAATAGCTGTTCCAGCGCGGACTTTTCTGCGGTTGCTGCAAAGCTTACTGTCAACAGTAATAGGAGAGTAGCAATAGTGAATATCTTCATAACATTCTTGTCGTTAAGCGGGTACTTGTAAGCGGTAGTGCTAGTGAAGTTGGCTAACATAGAGGCTTGTTATGCTACAAGCAAGCCTTGTGGTTTACCACTGTGTTATGGATAGGCGGATGAATTGCAGCGGTAGCACAGCCGTGTGTTGGCGTTACATGGAAGCCGACGATAGCTAATCGTTGATTAGCTGAGTCCGAAGTTTTTTAGTGGTATTCAATATTGTGGGAGTGGGAGATGGGCAATACGTATCTTCATTGCTGAACTATAGGCTTCACGTTCTTATTATTGGTTTAGTACAGTTGACACTGAATCAATTTAATCATTTTTTGGTAAATAATTTTTATAAAAATACAGTATTAATAATAGGTTAGTTTTCTTGGCTGCGATTTATATTGCAGGTGTGTGACGCGCTTTATTGTCATCCCAAAACCACCGCCTCTGGCGGTGGTGATTGTTCCTTGAGGCTATAGCCTGAATTACGCCCATGCTAAAAGAGACTTCTTATTCACCACAAGTAAGAGGAAACGAAAAGCATGGGCGATTATAGA